>NZ_JAMYQC010000049.1:0-36086 GCF_040320645.1 Mesorhizobium sp. M0633 | reverse complement strand
CGTGACGGGGCTCAAGAATCGCGGGCTCGCCGGCGTCGAGTTCGTCGTCTCCGACGACCATCCGGGGCTCAGGGCGGCAATCCGCGAAGTGCTGCCCGAGGCGGTCTGGCAGCGCTGCTACGTGCACTTCCTCAGAAACGCGCTCGACTACGTGCCGCGCAAGGTCGACGACGATTGCCTGATGGAGCTCAGATGGTTCTACGACCGGCGCGACCTTGCCGAGGTCAAACGCGACCTGGCGCAGTGGATCGCCAAATGGCAGGCCAAATACCCGAAGCTGGTCAACTGGGTGGAAGATAACATCGAGGAGACGCTGAGCTTCTATCGGCTGCCGCTAGCTCACCACAAGCACATGAAGTCGACGAACATGCTGGAGCGGCTGAACCAGGAGATCAAGCGGCGCACCCTGGTCGTTCGCATCTTCCCCAACCCGCGGAGCTGTCTGCGGCTGGTTCGGGCATTGGCGGTGGAGATCCACGAGAACTGGCTCGAGGCGACCCGCTACCTCAACATGGATCATCTGCGCGAGCACAAGAAGGAGAGCCTGAGGGCCTTGGCCGCCTGAGCACCGTCATGTGTCCGCCGCTCCGCTAAACACGGGGGCTGCGCGGCGGACACGCCGACGTCACCGCAATGCCACGCCATTTTGCAGAACTTGACGCACACAACTACGCGCGGCCGCAAGGGCGACGCCATGGCTACCGTGGAATCGTTAGAGTGGTTTGAGCCGGACGGTCACAAATACACCTACGCCGCGGCTCAGGAAACGGGGCGCGGTCCGGCCGTGGAGGTGCTCGCCGACTTTAAAAGGTGCGGGCAGTCGTTGCGCTTGAGAGCGACAACATTTGGGATCCGGCATGGGGTGACCTGCTGCCAATCGGCCGTTAACCGTGCCCGACAATAGTGTGCACAACATGCTGCTGAAGTGGCCGTCCGGAAGCGCTACCGGAAGTCCCGCGTCTTCACCTTGATGCGGTCGATGTGCTCGTAGGGATCGACGATATCGCGCGTTTTCGGCATGCCGCGCGGATCGATGCCCGATCCACCGTGATGGGCCTCGTCACCGCCGCCATGTGGCAATGGAAACGGCGTCTCGCGGTTTCCCACGCTTGCAAGCTCGCCAGAGAGGTCTGTCAGCTCGTGAGCGACGAGATGCACGACCTCCCCTTCCCGCTGGATGCGGCCGCGCACGCCGAGCATGGCCGACGAGAGAAGCACGCGCCGGAATTTCTCGAACACCTTGACCCGTACGACGACGTTTGCGGCGCCCGTCTCATCCTCCATGGTTAGGAACATCACACCTTTGGCCGATCCCGGCCGCTGCCGGACCAGCACCAGGCCCGCGGCCTGGACCCAGCTTCTGTCTCGCGCCTGCATGGCCTCCTGACAGGTCACGATGCGACGGCGACGAAGATCGGCACGCAGGAACGACATAGGGTGGCTACGCAAGGTCAGCCCGACATGACTGTAATCCTCGACCACTTCGCGTCCTGCAGTCATTGGCTTGAGTGCAAGCGAGGCTCCTGGATTTCCGGCACGGTTTTCTGTTCGCGGGACGTGGCGGCCGCAAACAGGGGCAACGGTTCATCGCGCAGAGCCTTGATCGCCCAGAGCGCATCACGGCGGGCAAGGTTGATATCCGGCAGAGAGGCATCGGCCTCGGCGAGCTGGACCAGTGAAGCCGCCGGCACCCCGGCGCGGCGCCACAGATCGTCTAGCGAGACGAAGGGCTCATCGGCCCGCGCAGCAATGATCGCCGCCCCGTCATCATTGGCGAGACCCTTCACCATGCGCAGGCCGAGCCGGACAGCGAAGCGGTCTTCGGCATCGGTCGGCTCCAGCGTGCAATCCCAGCGGCTGGGATTGACGCAGACCGGACGCACCTCGACGCCATGATCACGAGCGTCGCGCACGATCTGGGCCGGCAGATAAAAACCCATGGGCTGCGAATTCAGCAACGCGGCACAGAAGACATCCGGATGCCAGCACTTCATCCAGGATGAGGCGTAGGCGATCAGCGCGAAGCAGGCGGCGTGGCTTTCGGGGAAGCCGTAGCTGCCGAACCCTTCGAGTTGCGAGAAGGCACGATGCCGGCAAGCGAATTGCGATCGACGATAGCGAGCGCCTCGATGCCGAGCAGTGCCGCCTGCGCAAACAGCTCCTCGCAGGATGATGCTCCACGCAGGAACGAGAAATGCGAGGTCACCTGCAACTCGGCATATCGGGTGGCGCCTCTCATCCGAAGATCCCGTGCATGAACCATTTGTGCGATCCGGTCGCGGCATCCTCCCCGTCGCCGGCACGGAAGAGCCAGTAGCGTTCGCCGTTCTCGTCCTCGACCTGGAAATAATCCCTCACCGCCGCGAGCTCGGCGTCGCGCTTCCACCATTCCCCGAAGACGCGCTCCGGGCCGTCTGCCCGTTTCACGCGTCCTCGGCGGCCGTCGCGGCAAGCCGCATCAGCTCGATGCCAAATCCGGGATCGATGGTGTCGATCTTGTCGGTGAGCAGCCGGGTCAGGCGCTTCACATCGCGAACCGGCGTTGCCGTGGCCGACACGGATCGCCTCGATGCGATTGTCGACGCGAAAGAACAGAAGATCGAGCCGGCGTGCGCTAAGCCCTCGCGTCTCGAGTGAGGCGCACAGTTCGGCGACCAGCTTGCCGGTATAGCGCGCAATTGTTTCTGCCGCGCCGATCGGCTCGGCAAAATTGCGGCGCACTTCGACGATTTCCTGCGGTCGGATCGGCTCTGAACGCCTGGTCGAGGCGGCGGCCGGGTTCCGGTCCAAAACGCAAGGCGAGCAACGCGCGTGGCGTAGCGGCGAGGTCCGCAATTATCTCGAAGCCAAGCCGTCGCAGGCTATCGATCGTCACGGCGGGAAGACGGAGGGCAGCGATCGGCAAAGGCAGGATCGCTTGGGCAATCTCGCCGGATGGAACCACAGGCTTTTGCCGTGTGCTGAAGCGGGCCATTGCGTGGGCTGCGCCCCAAGTGTCGGCGACCGCGGCGCGTGCAGCAAAACCCGCTGCGCCAAGCCGCTCCACCATCAGGGCCAGCATCGCAACCTCGCCGCCATGCAGATGGTCGGCGCCGGTGGTATCGATCACAATGCCGTCCGGCGCATCGGCAGCGACGATCGGCGCATAGCGGCGCAGAGCCCACAGCGCCAACCGCTCGAGCGCGATTTTATGACAGCCCGCAAGGGTGAAGACCCGGCTCCGGGGCTTCAGCGCAGCCAACAGCCCGGCCCACAGGCCGACGCCCGCTCTCCTATCTGCTGCCGGGCGCAAGCCGCGCCCGCGCTATCGAACTCCTTGGCAGTAAGCTGCACAGACCGCCGCATTCTCACACTTAAGTGCAATCCGACACCATCTAATCTATCGGCATGGATCCGACCAAGTCGATGCCAGAGACGCGATCTAGCCAGCGATAAAATGGCGTCCAGGGTATCGACCGACGCTTCTCATCTGCGGCCAAGCGGTTCGATAGCTCGCCCATAAAGCGACTGGGACTTGCGAATTTCGCGGCTATGCTGATTGGTAGGTCATTGGTTCGTTCCGCATGAGATGCCAACTCCCGAACGCCTTCGACCGATATCATCACAGCAGACACGGGGCCCCCGATGCCGACGTCGGACGGCAGGAACCGCCGTCCCGTCGCCTCGCGCATGAGGAGGGCGGCGAGCAGTGTGTTGAACCGCACGCCGCCCCAAGTCACGAGCCTGGTTCCTTCCTGCTGCCACCGGGTCGGATCATGGCCGCGTTGACGCGCGAGGCCCCATACGACGCTGCGGCTGACCGGCAAACCCGAACCGGTCGCTTTGATGCGGGCTAGAGGCTGAGAACGGGACACCCCTTCCCCAACGAACGCGCCGCCTTCGGAGCCCACCACCAGCTTACGCATCGACCCGCCGATGAACACTGCACCCCCTGCGCTGGACTCGTCTGCGTCGCGGATCGCTGCTTCTCCGGTGCGAAGATCTAAGACGGCGGAACTCGGTTGTCCCGCAATGACGGTGTGTATGCGGGCGGCATCACCTTCGTCCATCAGACGGTCGGAGGGGATCAGGGCTCCGCGGACGCTGGTTAAGCAACCGGTGTCGATCATGTCGTCGATGACGGGCTTGTGCGTATCCGTGCCCGCCTCCGCGGCTAGAGCGGCAACGGACAGAGCGCGATCCTGCCGCGTGGCCCGCCAACATAGACTGAGGATCTGCTGAAACTGGACCGAAGGCCGGTCATACTCGTAAGCATCGTCGAGGTCACCGCGCCGCCCGCAATCGATCAAGGCGCGCATCATCCGCTCGTCATCTTCGGAGCTCCTGAAGGCGGCTACTCGGCAGATGCCACTGCGGCGATTGCCACGACCAATACGTTGGAGAAAGCCGCTGACAGTCGTGGGCGGGTCGGCCAGGACGACAGCATCGATGTCGCCGATGTCGATGCCGATCTCCAGTGTTGATGTAGCGACGCAGATACCATACCGTTTTGCACGCATCTCGTCTTCGACTCGCTCCCGATGGGACGCCGACAATGCGCCGAAATGAAGGTGTACCGGCCATCGCCTGCCGTTGAGCTCTCGGTGCAGATGCGCCGATAATGCGTGCGCAGCATTGCGGGAGTTCGTGAATACCAGGATCTTCTCAAGACCCGCCTCGTCCACCCATCGGACCAGAGATCTGGCTCGCGCGACGTACGGATCGACATTGGCATCCGCGGCTATCCGAATGAGCTGGAGGTCTATCTCCCTTGGTGAACCGTGCGCAATAACCTTGGCATCGTCGCCCAGCCAGATCCGACCAACGCCTTCCATGTCGTCTAGCGTTGCCGTCATCCCAACAACTTGGAAGTTGTCCCTTGCTGATTTCGGCGTCACGGCGGCTTTTCGGATCCGTTCGATCACATGGCGCAGCTGTTGGCCACGAGCCTGACCATGCAGGAGGTGAATCTCGTCGACGATTACGGCGCGCACCCCAGCAAGCGCTTCCGGGCGACGCAATTGCAAGGAGTCAAGTGCTTCAGGGGTCGCCAGCAAGCAGAACACGCCCGAAGCCGATCCGAGTTCGTGGCGGTCTCCAGTGTAGCGTGAAATCGCGCTCGGGAACCTCGTGCCGAGATACCCGACCAGCCTTTCATGTAGATCGTTCACGAGTGCCTTGGTCGGCGCGACATAGACCGTCGAGAGACTCTGGCGCGTGAAGGACATGTGCCGCTGAAAGAGCGGGGTGACTGCGGCTTCCGTCTTGCCCGATGCAGTGGGCGCCGCGAACAGCACCTGATGCCCCCGGACGATCTCTGACATCACGACTGACTGCCCTTCGTACGGCTGCCGTCCGTCGAAGAAGATCGGGAAGCCGTCTGGCATCATGCGGCCCAGTTGGGAGCGAGTTTCAGTCATCCCAGGGGAGTATCTCGCCGGCGATTTGTCGCGCCGCCTCGTCGACCAACTCCACGAGCTCGTCACTGTTCGTCGCTCCGTCGCGGCTCATCAGGACGGCAGGCGCGAAGCCGGCCATCTTGGTCCAATTGCGTAGGATCCGCTCAGATATGGGCGTGTGGTCAAAGTGGTGGCGGAGTGTTGCTGCGATCCGCGCCCTCAGCCCGGGATCCGCGAGCAGCTGCACCTTCGGACCAAGACGCCCTGCACTTTCGGCAAGGAAGGCCTCGCACCACTTCTCGTAGTCACTCTCGCATGGCGGTTCGAGATGAACCACGTCTTTTGGATCGTGGATCAAGACGCTCATCTCACCCATCTTTCGCTTCAGGTCATGGGTATCCTCGCCCTCAGTCAAGCCCACGAACAGCGTAAAATGGGGGCCTTCCTTCCAGAAGGGTGGCAGGTCGAAATGCTCGTAGTCGCTCTGCGGCTTCTGGAGGTCCTTTCGCGGCGCGTGAGCACAACGCGCGATTATATCGAAGAAGTTGTTCGCCCGAATGTAGCGGTTGAACGAGTAGCTTCGGACATGTTCGGCCTCGTCGATAATGAGGGCCAAGCCTTTATAGCCAAGCGCCTTTAGGATTTCGTGGAGAACGACGAGATTGTAGGCATAGATGAGCCCCGTGTCTTTCGTCTGAGGCAAGATTGGGATCTGGGTCTTGTGACCGCCTCGCCAGCTGAGCGAGCGAATGGCGCCGATCTGTTTTACCTGGCCGGCAAGCCAGCTGACCGCAGCCACGTAGTCCGTGTCGTCGCGACGATGAGAGAGGTAAAGGAGGGCCTCCAACCCCTTGCTGAACCAGGGGGACCTCTTGAAATAGGGAAGGTCGCGAACGACTGACCAATTGTCTCGGATCTCTTTAATAAGATCGAAGAAATCTGCGCTTCTGCTGCCGTCGGCACGCATCGGAAATTCAAGCCCGCCGACGAGACCTTGGTAAACGGTAGCAGGCTTGGCCGGATCGGCCGCCTTCGGATCAAGCTCAAGCGATGCCGTGACCCAGCCGTCGCGAATGGCGACCGCTTTGACAAGGTGCAGGTGATGCGACTTGCCGGAACCGTAATACCCCATGAAGATCCGGCAAACGCCATCCTTCGATGCGTTCGCTAGTAGTGAACCTATCTCGTCCGACGCCTGCTCACCGCCTATCGTGAGATCTACAAGTTGGTCGGGGTCAGTCGGCACCACACCAAGATTGACCGCCTCGAACGACTTCCGAAAGGCGAAGTCCGTGGAGGTTTGCCCACGGGACGGTGGAGGTGCAGTCTGTTTGGACAGCTGGCGAGGCATAAGTTCGCCGGCGACAACGTCCAGCGCCTCGCCAAAGAACTCGACGGTAGCCACGCCACCGAGGACCGCCAGAACTGTTCCTATTCCGTATTCCGCGTGTTCGACTTGGGTGCCTGAGACGATCATGCGCCGTCGCCATCAAGCGGAGGTTCATTGTTGCTGACAAAATCATTCGCCTGTTCGGCACTGATCGGGCGCTGCTCGTCCTTTTGTTGATCGAGAAAACGACAGTACTGATAGACGAAGAAGCGCGGCTTCGGCGTCTCGAACAACAGGTCCTTCTGCGCCGCAACAATTGCTCGCATGTTGGCTATCTGGGTCGGCACATCCCATGCCATGCCGTGGGCTTGACCGAAGACGCTCAAAAGCTTTTCACCGATGCTGTAGATTACCGCTTCGGAGTTGGCCTCCTCGATATTGATGAGCGGCACCATAGGGCTGCCCCTCGAGAAGGCCTTGGTGCCTATCCGATCCTGGAGTGCTCGATAGGTGCTGATCACTTCCGAGCGAAAGTCGGGTGTAGCGGCGTAGAGGAACATGACCCCACCGAACTCGCCGTCGGCGTTTTGGTTGATCATAGTGAGCAGGTTTTCGATCGCCTGCCTCTGCTTCGCCGAGCCACGGCGGAATGAGGACGTACGCGTTCCTTCATCGAATGCGATGAAGAAGCCCTTATACCCCATGCGGCTGCGCAGAAATGAGATGACCGTCTTGAGTCGCCGAAACGCATTTTCATCGCGTGCCGGCTCGAACAGACCCATACTTTTAAGGACCGTCGATCGGACATTGTCACCGCGAATCCACGAGATCAACTCATTGTCGCTGACGGAATCGGCTGCGCCGCACGCCAGCTTCAGCAAACGCTGGCTAAGTGCAGTGAGAGCAGAGGCCATTTGTTGATCTGGAGCACCTCTCCAGAGTCCTCCGATCTGCTGCTCAATCTGCCGTTGGACTAGCTCAGGCACATCACTGCCGAGTTGCGCGCCGAGCTGTTGAATTCGACGCACGATCCAACTTTCGATGAGGATTTCGATGCCCTTGGAGTCGTTCCCGTTCAGTTGGTTTTCGATCGGTGGCTGAAACGACTCCATGATGGCGCGGAATATGGCAACCGGTGAATTGAACGGGCATTCGGCCCCAACGGTAACCAGAGCAGTGACGACGTCCTGCTCACTTGCACGACTGGCTAAACTGTTGATGAACTGCGTCTTGCCGCTTCCATAGTCCCCTTCAAGATACTTGAAGCAGCCAATTCCCTCGGCGAGGTCACCGCGGAAATAGTTGTGGTCAAGTGCGTCGAGGATGTGATCCGTACCGACGTTGATGAAGTGAGAATACTTGCCCGGCGCGATGGGCGAATTGAGCAGGCCTTTGACAAGGTGCTTCGCGTCGATCTTGTTGATTGCGACTTCCACTGGGACCCTCCCTCTTAAACCGTTTGGCGGCGCATGTAGATCATCGGCCGAACGACTGTGCCCTCGGCGTTTCCTGGTACGAAGAAGGCGCGTGACTTGGGACCGTGCGCTTGGTTCAGGGTCGCCGGTACAAGTTCAAATTCGAAGCTGTCGCGTGACGTTGCTGAATCCTTGTTGCGACGCCAGTTAATTAGGTTCGCGATAAAGACTGCTTCTGGAACGTCTTCGAAGTTCCGCCGCGCTGGCGTACCCCAGAAGCGCTCGTTCTGCGCGGCGATCTTGAATAGTCGTGCGACATCCGCAATCAAGATGTCTTCGCCGCTCGTGAAATGCTTGGCCATTGTCCAGGCCAGCAGCAACCTGTCGAGGAAGAGATCGACCGGCAACGTCCAGTCGTCGACGATGCGCTCAGCTGATTTGTAGGCGTTTACGACGTAGTCAATGTCAGCCGGAATCTTACCGATAACCGGGTAATGGGCAGTCATCGACCAAGCCCAGTTCTGGCCGCTTTTGTCAGGAACGAGAACCAAGCGGCCGGCGAAGAAATGATTGTCCTTGTTGCCCGTCTGAACGCCCTCCAGATGATGGAGCACCTGCATGGCAAAACGCCTGCGGTTGTCCGGATGGCGCATATGTTCGGCATGCGCCTCGAGGGCGCGTTTTGCATCGGCGATCTCGTGCCGAACCTCGGGGTCGGGCGCGGCAGTGTCGGGCAGTGATAGAGCGTATAATTCCTGCTGCCGCTCGATAACCGCAGGCGGCATGTTTAGTCCTTCCGCTCGCGTTTGTCCTTGACCCAGGATTCGCGGAAGTCGCGCGGCGAGGATGCCCTTCGCATTGGCTAGGAGCCCATTGCGCTCGACGAAGCGCTCGAAGGCGGGGAAAAGGGGGGGGCTGGCGCTATCGGACATATCGAACCTTAGTCGGAGGTCAGGAATGCGTGATATCGAAGAGATCGCGATCAACTCGACGCAGCAGTGATGGATATTCGTTGGAAATGAGGGCGAGGCGCCGCGCAGGGCGCGAGAGCGCGACATAGGCGCGGTTCAATGTGAAATTCAGAGCGGCGCTCTCGACATCCTCCAGGCCCAAGACGATGCATGCGTCGAACTCAAGCCCCTTTATCCGCTCGACTGAAGTAGTGACGAGGCCGTCTCCCGCAGCTGACCAGAGAGGCGCGAGAGGAACGCCTACCTGGTCAAGCGCGGATCGCAATTGTTTCAAAGACTGCTCGTCCTCGTTGATCTGGAGAAGCGCAATGCTGCGGACGACATGGGACCTTCGCAGGACGGAAACGAGCTGCCTGATTCGCAAAGCCTGATCCTGCGGCGGGGCGATGATGAGCTGAGGCTTCTTGTCGTGCAGGGTGGTATTCACCTCGAACGTGGGGCGCTCCTTGAACGCGATCTCATAGAACCCCTGTAGGAATCGGCCTATCTGAAGGCTCTGCCGCATGTTCCGGGCAAACGGGTAGATCTGCTCCGCTCCCTTGCCACGAAGAGATCTGCCGATGCGAAGTGCATCGGTTGTTCTCATTCCGTGTACCGGGCTGACGATCTGCCGAAAGTCCGCCGAGACTGTCAGTGCACCGTCCGGATCGACCAACGAACCAATGAGTGATGCTTCGGCTACGCAGAGATCCTGTGCCTCGTCGATCGCAACATGCGTCCAGCGCTCGCGGCCTGAAATAGCCGGTGCAATAGCCGAGGGCACTTCGCGGAATCGCGAGTCGGGATCAGTTGCTTCAGGTAGTGCAAAGCGCAGGAGCCAAGCGAGCCAAGATCGGTCTTCGGGGCCAAACCCGCGCTCAGCCCATTCAGAGATTGCATTCTTTAGGATCTCGGCTTCGTCAACGCGAGCGCCTGTGCCCCGCCTCATTCTGTGGGCCGCTTCCGACGCGCGGGATCCAAAGTACGTTGCCAGGGCCGAGAGCGGATCGTAGACGAAGTACAGCCATTGCTGAAAAAGCTCGTCAAATCGGCTTCTTACTCCTGCCCGCATCCCCTCGCGTGCTGCAGTGTAGCTGCTCGTCACCCCCCGGAATATCGCTCCCATCGTGAGCTTCGACCGCAACGGGTCGCTACCGGCGGTTGCTCGTTCGGCAACGGTTCGAAGACTGTTCGCCAATGCGGTCAAACTCGCGACATTGCTTACGTCAACCCTCGCCCAAGGCGCTTCCGCGGCCGATCCGAGACGATCTGCGACTTGATGTTCGTAGACCTCCCAGAGGCGAGTGAGATCGTGGTGATCTGAAAGGCCGAGCACAGCCATTCGCGCAGCGATATCCAACGGAGGCAGCTTTCGCTGACGCGGTCGGGCATTGTGCTTGTACAGCCAAACTTGGTCCAAGTAGCTCACGACGAAGTCGTCTACGGGCTGGACGACGAACGTCGGGATGTTGAGCTGGTCTGCTAGAAGAGCCTTGGCTTGATCGGCGAGGTTCGGGTTAGCGAGGAAGACGCGGGTGAGCTCCGGCTTGTAAGGCACCAAGCGTCCACCATTCTGTCGTTGCTCCTGCTGGTCGAACAGAAAGCGGATGCGCTGAAAGGCAACCGTCGTTTTGCCTGACCCAGGGGCGCCAGTGACCACCATAAGCCCCGACATCCGGGATACAAAGGCAAGCACCTGGTCCTGAGTCATGTGGAGCTTAACGGCTTTTAGTCCGGTCTTTGCTGGCGTAGCTGCCTGCGGACGAACGGCGCCACCCGGTTCGTAGACTGCCGAAACCATCGGCAAGGTTTCGTCGAAGCGTGCTTTCGCGAGCGGCTCAACGCTCAGAAGGCGATAGCCGTTGGCCCGGACGTCCCGGAAATCACCGAGTTTAGTCCCTAGCGCCAGCTGAAGGCCTGGGTGGGTCCAGGCGAGCACGGCGACCGTCGTGCTGCCGTACTTGAAGACTTCGTTCGCGGAGGACCCAGCGTTGGCATACCACAGCTGCTCCTTTTCGATCACTTTCCCGTCCTCACCTGCCACCTCGGTGTAGGCTTCCACCATCACTTGGAACGGTTGCGCTTCGATCGCCTCAAGAGCAGCCTGCCTTCGGTCGGCATAATCCATTCGGCCTCGATCGTGGTCCGTTAGACCGAAGCGGCTATCCACGGGAGCCAGCGCCGGGCGAAGACTTACAAGTTCAGCCCTCGCTGCGCTGGCCGCGATTTCGGCATGGCGCTGGTCACGCGCAACGCGCTCGTCGAGCTTTGAGATTGAGGTGATGGTATTCATTGCCCCCCCGATGTTACCCCGGCGCACCATCGGCGAGACGAAATTCGTTTGCAAGCCGACCTGACAGCGAATATCTAAACTCCTCGCGCGCGCGCGAGGACGCCAGCGCCCTCGCATCGGAAATCGGCAGTGACATGAAATCAGCTGAGACTGTACCGGCGGAATCTCCGAGGCCGGTAGCGTTCCGAATCCCCCACTCGGCTCCGACCTCTCATGCCGCACGGCTTTCCAGAGCGAGCGGCGGCGCCAACTCGTGTATGCGCGCATTGGGACAAACCCGCCTGGCGATATCGCAAAGATGCTGGTGATGGGTCAGGTAGATTACCTGGCCCACTTCCGCCATATCGGCAAATAGCCGGAAGGCTTCCTCGGCACGGAAGTCGTCGAACGTCTCCATGATGTCGTCGGCAATGAAGGGAACAGGAGTTCGAGATTGGGCGAACTCGTGGTAGCCGGCCACTCTGAGCGCGAGATAGAGTTGGAAGCGTGTTCCCTTTGACATTTCCTGCGCAAGCTTGGAACTCCCATCAGCCCCGATGCCAATAAGGACTTCGGTGTCCTTGTCAGGCTGGGTCGCCAGGCCACGATAGGCGCCACGGCTGATCACCTGAAAAGCCTCCGAGGCGCGAAGCATCATCGAACTGCGATGCTTGTCGCGATAGAGGCGCAAGGCTTGCTCGGCCGCTACGACGCCGGCCCTGAGGCGGAAGTAGCTGAACGCCTTATCCTCAATTTCCAGGAGGACCGTGCGCCGTTGCTCATCAATAGCAGCCACGGCACTATCGCCGTCGACGGCATCCACCTCGTCGGACGCTTTGCTGTATGCCGTAAACAACTCTCGTACGCGCCGATCCTGATCCTCAAACCGGGCTCTGAGTTCTACCTGCTCGGAGTCCAGCGCAGGCCGATCCGCGGCGTCAAGCATCTGTTCGACATCGGCAATGTCCTGGATTGATAGCGCGTCTCGGATTTCGCGTTCGATGATACTGGACCGCCGGCGCAAGTCCCTCCTTTGCTCGATCATGAGCAGCTTTTTCTCTGCCTCCCGCAAGGATGATACTCCGAACAGCTGCGTCATTTCAGATTTGCGGCGCTCGCAAACCGCGATTTCAGCTTCCAGGTCCCGGTCTTTGAGAATCTGATCCTCCAGTGCAAGGTGCTTGGATTCCTTTTCCGCCTTTTTCGATCGGGCCTCTTCCACTCTGGCGGACATCAGCGCCCAGAGTCTCAGGGCACTCTCTGCTGGTCGATCTAATCCGAGTTCCGCGGCCATGACTGCAAGCTCGCGTGAGAAAGCCGCCTTATCTTCCTCCATCTTGGCGATGCGATCTGCTAAACCGGCTTGTCGCTGAGCGGCCGGGCCGAGCTCGGCAAGTCTGTCCATGACCTCCTTGACGGTCGCGAGGCTGGGGATAGTCCCTCCCGCGCCGAGCCAGCAGCTCTTGCAAACCTCAGCCCATGACGCGTCCCATTGCGCCTCGTCGGCAGTTGCCGTTTCAAGGGCTGACTGGCGGGAAGCCTGCTCCCTTTCGCAGCGTTCAAGTTGCTCCCTCAAGTTCTTGTGTTCGACTTCAAGATCAACGGCGGATTGGGCCCTGGCCAAAAGCGCTTCGTAGGAGTCAGAGTGATCCTGGGAAACGGCTGCCGCCGATAGTGCCGCCGAGAGCCGGTTGCGCGTCGCCGAGCCGTCCGCTTCCGCCTGGCGTAAGTCACCTTCGGCCTCCCGGAGCAAGTCGGCTGTCGCGAGGGCCATTTCGCGGCGTCTCAGCCATGCCTCAAGCCCACCTAGCTTGATCTCGCCAGAAACAGTCAGAGCCATTCTCCGAGCGGACTCCAGAATTTCGGCCCTGATAGCTTCGCGTTTCGACTTCGCCGCGTTCAGCAACTCCGCTGAGCGCTCTAATTCCGCTTCCGCGACGGCGAGCCTCTGATAAGTTTGATTCAGCTTCGCCAGGTCGCTCATGTGTCCCAGCCGTGCGCTGGTGATCAGGTCGTCTTTCCGCAGCTTGATCTCAAACGCCGCAGCGGTCGATTCATCGAGCGCGTCACGATGCGTAGCCCATGCCGCTTCACGCGCGGATCGCGACGTCGCTGCTTCATGATCGTCCACGACGCCGGTGGAATTCTTCAACGCATCCAGTTCGGCTCGCAAACACCGCAGCTCACTCGTGAGGCGCCCGCTGTCATCGCTGTAGCGATCGATCTCGGCTTCCGCTTTAGACAGAGCTGATTTCCAGGCCTCCAGCTCAGAAGGTGCCGGCACTCTCATTTGCCGTACCTGGTCAACGCTTTCACCCCACGGTCGGAGTTCCGACATCTGCTGCGCCAGTATTTCTTTAAGATCCACACGCGAGCGTTCGGCGACACGGCGACGGGCGGCATGATCGTTCTCTCGAAGCGCCGAGAGCTCCCTCGCCAGCGCCGCAATGGCTTTGCCCTTTATGGAGGCAGCGGCTTCGCTCGACAGCTTGCTCCGCAACTCGATCAGACGGCGGTTCGCCTCTTCGGCTTCGCGCTTCGCGTTTTGAAGTGTCGCGTCGATACCGGAGCGGCGTTCAACGAGATCTCTGATGCTCCCAGAAATGCGACTTCCGAGCATCAGGCTGCTCGGCTCGTCTCCTTCAGGGCGCTCGAGAAGCCGCAGAATATTCGCAATTTCCCGGTCGACTTCCATCAATTGCAGGCGACGGTCCGGCAGATCCCTTTCAGCGGTGACATAACGGGCGTGCAACTCGCCGATAGCGTCCATCCTTTGCCCCAAGGTGAGCGCGATGTCGTCAACGGCAATGGCATTGAGCCCTTTCTCAAGCTCGGCGATGGACGCTTTCGCCGTCTCTCGCTTCACGGCAAGCTCGATGTCTTCCTGATGAATTGCCGGAAGTTCGTTTCCCCAGGAAGGCGGCGCTTCGGGAACATCTTGCAACTCAGCGAGACTGTCGCGGATGTCCCGCAATTCCGCCAGTCGTGGCAGTGCGGTCAGCAGGTTCTTGATCTCGTCAAGCCGAAGCTGCGTCCGGGTTCGGTCCGCCATCGCCTCGTCGTAGTGTGCCAGTGACCGCTTCTTGGCTTCCACCATCTGGCGGTAATGGGTGGCGAGAGTGTCAATCTGCTCTTTTCGCTCCTTCAGGTCGGAAAGCCGACTTTTCAAGTCGCCGATTTCACTGCTGCGGGCACGGAGTTTGAAAAGGCCGTCGGCCTGCGAACGCAATTCAACAAGTGTCTGACTTAGTGCGGCCAAACCTGTGCTTGCCGAAAACAGAAGCTGTCCGAGATCACCCTTGCTGGCCAGGATGCTCTTCCCGCCTTCCTCAAGGGTGTCATCGTCGAGGGAAAACATCGCGCAATAGACGTCCCGCTCAACTCCACCAAGCTCGCCGAGTATTAAATGCTCGCCGATCGGCTGATCACCCGGACCGAGCAGACTGCTTTGGGGCTTCTTGATCCGGACAAGCTCCCGGGCAACACCACCGATGTCCAATGCGGCCCCGATGCGCATCGTTGAGTAAGGATGGAGGAAATCATAGCGGCTGCGGGACTCGATGCCGAAGAGGAGGTCGAGGAATGCAGATAGGGCGGTCGATTTGCCCGCCTCGTTCGGGCCGTAGATGATATGTAGATCTGGACGGCCCGGCTCCACGGGCCCGAAGTCGATGTGCTTGTCGGTGAATTTGCCGTAGCGGGTAAGGTCAAGCCGGTTGATGCGCATCATGCTACCTCATCCTGCTTCCGATGATGGAGCCGTGCGAGCACATCTTCGACCCCCTCCTGCGCGAGCAGGCGCAACGTGGCCCGAAACTCCTCCTGATCAGCACCGAAAGTGCCTCTGCTTTCAGGTGGCAGATGACCACGAAGCTCCTCCCCGATATCGATGAGCGCGGCGTGGTAAGCTTCCGAGCCGATGATTTCGCTTCCGACAAGCTCCCGAAGTTCGATGAGCGGATCCCCGTTGGACCCATCGGAGGAAACGAGGTCGGTGCACTGGATTTCCAATTTCTCGATCCAGGTCCGGCCAATGGCGGATGCCCTGTGCTCGGCTTCGGTCTTGACGAGGTCGGCGTCGTTACGGAGCTGCCATGCGAGCGGCGTTCGTCCGGTGAAGGAAAGCCGGACCACAAGATGTTCGGAATTTGCAGCTTCCCGCGCGGCCCCCAGGTTGCCCGCTACCGTGGTCACCATCTGACGCCAATCTGCGATGCCGTCGAGGTCGATCACGACGCGCTCGAATTGTGCGATGCTGGTGAACCTTTCCTCAATGTGGACGGTTCGGTCATCAGCGATCGTAACAAGACTCACCGATTTCGGACCGGATTCGTTGATGTCGCGCCCTTGGGGCATGCCAGGCATCACGATCGTGCAGCGTCCGTTACTGATTGACCGCTTGTGAATGTGACCGAGCGCCCAATAGTCGAACTCTGTCGCCTCCAGATCCGAGACGTTGCAGGGGGCGTATGGATCGTGCCCCCGCGTTCCTGCGAGGCTGGTGTGCAGAAGACCGATGTTAACAGCGCCCTCGATCCGTGGTTTGTACTTTCCCACCAGACTTTCGGGACACTGGGCCTGCGCAAAGCTAAGCCCGTGAATAACCACAGGGGTCGCTTGATCCAATTTGAGCGAGATAGCCTCCGGGCGCCCACCGTAGACTTTTACGGTTTCCGGGTACGTCAGTTCTCTGGTGATCTTCGACAACGCATCGTGGTTGCCTCGGATGATGAACACCCGCACTCCGGCTTGGTCCAGTCGTCGGATTTGCTCGGAAAGGAACCGCGCAGTTTTCATGGAGGTCTGATCGCCGTCGTACAGGTCACCCGCGAGAAGAAGCGCGTTGACCTGCTCGGATAGGCAGAGATCGACGACATTGACAAAGGCACGCCGGGTCGCGTTGCCTATCAGTTCGCCTAGTTCCGGGTTGCGCAGCGCCAGCGACCGAAGCGGCGAATCCAGATGAACGTCCGCCGTATGAACAAATCGAAAAGCCATGCCCTCACCTTTTGCCTTCGCGTGAGAAGGCTTTGATTCCCCGAAACAGATACTGGGCTGCGCTTAGGTTTCTGCCTAGGCTGCCAAGCCCTCGGGATTTCAGGTTTCCACAGGCTAATGACAGAACCTGTCACCAGCCGCGGATCGTGCGGTTCCCACCGTTCAAAGCTGTTTGGGAAATTGCGTTCTATGGAAGCGAGGGAAAGTCAGAGCGCTGGTGCCTCTCGACCATTCGGCGAAGGACCTCCGGCGCTACGACCTCAACCTTGTCTCCCCACATGTAGAGATGCCAGCACATCTCCATATGACCGGACGCCCAGAAACGCACGATCAGTGAACCGTCGGGTTGATCCTCCAGTATCTGAGCCGGATGGAACAGGAAAGTTCGCGCGTGCGGCGCTGCGTCAGGCTTGAACTTCCAGATGACTTCGCCAAACTCACTGTCGTTCTGAAAAGCTCCGAACGCCTTCCGCGCATGCGCATGAATGTCGAAGCCTGGATCACGTTCGAAGACCTCGCCGATCAGTTCCGCGCGTTCGATCTTCTCAGCCACGAAGTGCCTGAGCGGACCCGCGCGATCGGTTGTTGGCCTGGCCACCAGATAGCGTCGGATTCCGATCAACACTCCGTAAGGTTCGACCACTCGCTCGGTGGATATGGCGTTCCGATTGGCGGGGAGGATCTCGATCTTTACCAGGGGGTCCCGAGACTTTTAATTGCGAAGGGAGCGGAGCCATTCGACACGATCGAGCAAGGTGAAATGGTAACCGAGCATCCCGAACCGGGCGAAGTCATCTGGTGCGATGATGCCGGTGTCACGTGCCGCCGCTGGAACTGGCGGCAGGGGCGGCGCACCATGGTCACGGTCGATACCCGCGCCATGTGGCTCGTGCTGGAAGCCCTCGGCCCTATGTCAGCTAAACAGATGACGGCCACCGGAGAGCATTTGATGGGACTTGTCCAAGCGTTGTGCCCGGGTGCGCGAATCGGAGCCGCGCGGATCGACGAGTCCACTACATCTCGCGTGTCCCTTAGGGCATGGCCCCACCTTTCGCAGAAACACCCACTCAGCCTTTCCGGATGTGGCGCTCCTTGCTCGCTCCGCTGGCCTACACAGTTGATTGCGAACGACCCAGAACGGCTCTCGAAACGAGCGTCGAACGAAATCAGATCACCGCTTGTTCTCCCTTAGCGTTGTTGGCCTTTATCAACCAAAGACAGCTACGGCCGATTTGATGGTGATGCCGCCATCGGGGCTTCGGCGCATCTGACGCCCCGTTGCGGTCCGAAACACAGTCGGCAGTTGCAGCGCCGGCGGCACCCGCGACCAGAGCGTTCGCATGATTTCCCGGCCATGCCGAGTTTTCCGAACGGCGCTTCCAGACACGACGCGCTGGGACCAGCGGAAGCCGATCTCATGGAAATAGAGGTCAGCATGTTGCGGGCTGATATGGTGGAAGACTCCGGCGATCGTCCGCCGCACGCGGGAATTGAAACCCTCCACCGAATTGACGTGGACCGTGTCGCGAACATATTCGTGGCTGGAATGCTTCACGGTTTCATGCTTGGCAAAACTCTCGCCTATGGCCATGAATGCCTTCGCCTCATCACTCATCAAATGCGCGTGGGTTTCGATCTGTGTTTCAATCGCACGTTCGGCCGCGCGCAACGAAAGACCGGTCACGACCGCGGCACGTGCGTCACCGGCCGGAGCGCCGGGCGTGACGTCGGTCGGCCGCTGCACCATCGCCATGACCGGCGCCTTCTCTGTATTCGCCTGACCTTTCCGGCCCCGTCCTGGAGGTGGCTCATCCGGCCGCTTTCGGGGACTTCCTCCGAGATGAAAATGATCGATCTCAACCGTGCCGTCGAGCATGTTTTCCCGGGCCACCATCAGCCGCAGGGCGTGACCCATGCGCCAGGCCGTCGGTTGGCTCACGCCAAGGATCTCGGCGAGCCGGACCGAGGACAAGCCCTTGTCCGACTGGAGCATCAGCCACATGGCTTTCAGCCAAACACGCAAGGGCAGCTTGGTCGAATGCAGCGGGGTATGGGTCGTCACCGTGAACTGGAACCGGCAAGCGCCATTGGAACATTGATAAAGGCCCGGTCTCGCACGCCGCTTGCCTGTATCGCGGCCGGCAAGCGCGATCGACCGCTTGTAACCACAGGCGGGACAGATCCTGCCTTCTGGCCACACCATGGTTTCCAGCAATCGCCGGCAATGCTCTTCATCCCGGAAGGCCACGATCATTTCTTCAACGGTCCGAATGTTGGAAAGCGCTGCCAGCATCGTTTCAGGCATTCTCATCCCCTCCAGATCACCGTCCAAGAATCGCATGGGAAGGCCATTAATACAAGCCTTTAGCTGTCTTTGGTTGATAAAGGCCGCGTTGTTTGGCGTACTTTTATCGCGATGCCCTCCATTAGCCAAAGACGATCGGGCTCGGCCGCAAACTGAAAGAGCCGCACGCGCCGGAGCCGAGAAGCGGAGCCGCAAGAAGGTCGCAGCTTGATTGATCTCTAGGGTCATTGTGGCGCGGGCAGCCAGAGGCACAATCGACGCATGAAAAGCGGGGCCAACCCGCCTTCCCTTGCACACAGCCTGCGTTCTTGCCAGCTCTTCAACCGCAACGTGCTGTCAATCTTCGTGTTGCCATGTCTTGAACGCCGAACTGTTCACGCCATTGGCGCCGCTTTGTCATCCCGTGCCCCGAAATGAGGCCGTCGTTCGAACGATATGCGCAGTTGCTTTTCCGCCAGAAACCGGCGAGCCAGATCGGTGTCGCGCTTACCCACGCTTGACACCCAGTCCGAAAACAGGCGAACCGCGCGCCGGTTCATATGCCGCGAAGGACAGACCAGCCAGTATCCCGGAAACTCGATGACCTCGAACTCTATCGAGACCGGAACCAGAGAACCCGACACCAGGTCCTCGAATGCGAGGGATGTGCTTTCCAGGACCACACCTGCACCGTCCTTCGCCAGTTGAACCGACATTGACGAACGGTCGAAACGGTAAGGATAGGCCATGCGGGCGCCCTGGATACCGTTGCGCGGCAGCCAATAATCCCACCGGAAATAGGCCTTCACACTGTCGATCAACCGCGCACGGCGAAGCTGCTCGCGCGGATCCGGTGAGATCGCGCGCAGTCCGGCAAGATAGGAAGGCGAGCACATCGGCAGGATCAGATCGTTGACGACGCAATCCGAATAAAGGCCGGCCCAGCCGCCGTCGCCATAACGAAGATCGAGATCGATGACCTCCGTTTCGAAATCCGAGAAATTCGGCGTCGCGTCGACGCGCAAATTCCAGCTCGGATAGTCCTTGCTGAACTCGGCCAACCGAGGCGCCAGCCATTTCTCGTCGAAGGAAGGACTGACGCGCAGGCTGAGCTGAAAGCTTTCGCGCTGCCGCACAATGGCATTGCGCACCTCGCGTATGGATTCGAAAGCCTGGGTGGTGGTCTGGAAGAGCCGCTCACCGTCGATCGTGAGCGAGAGATGGCGCTTTTCGCGCTGAAAAAGCCGCACCCCGAGTTGGTGTTCGAGCAACCGCAGCTGCTGACTGACCGCCGAAGGTGTCACCCGCAACTCCTGCGCAGCCTTTGCCACGCCGCCGAGGCGCGCAACCGCCTCGAAATGGGTCATCGAATTGAACTTGAAATCCGACATCGTTCCGGTCAGTCAGTTAAGTCCAGCTACACAGAATGTTAAGAAACGAGAATTGAGCCGAATGTCAATCGGTCGCAGGATCCTGTGGTCTCGGGAGGAGATACAGGATGGAACCGGGTTCAGCCCAAAGCTTGGGTAGCGCCGGCAAGGTGCCGGGAGTTGGACAGGCATCGACCAGGAAGCCCCTGATCGAGGCTTCCAATGTTAAGAAGAACTACGGCGCAACACGGGTCCTTCGGGGCGTGAGTTTTCAGGTCCGGCCTGGCGAAATCCACGCGCTCCTGGGCGGCAACGGCGCCGGCAAAAGCACCCTGATCCGCATCATCACCGGGCTGATCTCACGCGATGCCGGCGATATTAGCTTCGCCTCGTCGAAGGCCGGCCACACCAGGCCGATCATCGCGGTGGTGCATCAGGAGCTGGCGCTATTGCCCGAGCTGTCGGTCGCGGAAAACATCGGCATCGTCCATGCAAAGGCGGGCTGGTCGCAGATCAGCCGTCGCTGCATGCGGGAAATCGCGCTTGGTGCGCTCCGCCTGATCGACCCCGCGATCGGCGAAGAGATCATCGATCGGCCGGCACGCAAATTGTCCCTCCACGAAGGCCAGATCGTCGAGATCGCCCGCGCACTTTCGACTGGAGCGGAAGTGCTGCTTCTCGATGAGCCCACCGCCAACCTGACAGCCGGCGAGACGGTCAAACTCTTCTCGGTGCTAAAGCGGCTGGTGCGAGAAGAAGGCATTGGTATCGTCTTTGTTTCTCACCGTATGCGCGAAATCCGCGAGCTATGCGATGTCTGCACTGTCTTGCGGGACGGCGTCACGATCGCGAATGCCACGCCCCTCGCCTCGCTCAGCGACGCGGACATCATCCAGCAGATGGGCCAACACGCGCAGCGTCCAGCAACCCACCGCAAACCGCAAAGGGGCCTCCCACAGAGCCCACCGATCGAGCTGCTGGGCCCAAACAACGTCAGGATCGCGATTTTGTCCGGGACCATTTTGGGACTGGCCGGCGCACCGGCGGGCCCGACCGGCCTCATTGCTCCCCTTGTAGGTGCCGGACCCGGAGCTGGCTGGCGCCTTTCGGGCGGGGGTTTTGGGGACCGTTTCTCGTCCCCAGCGGCAGCGGCGCGGGCCGGTATCGGCTTTGTTACGGGCGACCGCGCAACCAAAGGGATCCTTTCGCAGCTGCCCATCGTCGATAACGTGCTTGCAGCACGCAGGGTTCGCGAGAGGCGGCGGATCGTAGCCGCAGCCGAGCGGCAGGAATGTCGTGATCTCGTTTCGGCGCTGAAGTTGAAAGCCAGCTCGATCTGGGACCTGCCGGCCTCGTTGTCCGGCGGCAACCAGCAGAAGCTTCTCGTCGCACGGTGGCTTGGGCTGCCGCTCCGGATGGTGGTGCTGGAAGAGCCGACGCGTGGCGTCGACATCGGCACCAAGCATGACATTTACGGTTTGATCCGGGAGATGGCCGACGCTGGCGCGATCATCATCTGGTGGTCGACCGAGAACGTCGAACTGCTCGAGCTTTGCGAGGCCATTTTCGCCTTTGACACCGATGGGCGGCCAAAGGGCTTTCTGCCTGAAGAGCACTTCACCGAGGAGGGGCTCGCCGAACTGACGGGGATGGCGGCATGACCGACGCAACCGACGGCACCACCACAACGAAAAAACTCCGGACCACCACGTCGCGCGTCCCAGTAGTTCTTTTGTCCTACCGCACGGAAGCCGCGATTGCCGCTGCGATCGTCGTCCTGCTGCTGGCCGTCGGCATGTTGGTGCCCGCAGCACTCAGCATGGGCAATGTGCAAAACATCATCCAGGCCGCCGCGCCTCTCATAATCATGTCGCTCGGTGTTTTGCTGGTCGTCATTACCGGCGGAATCGATCTTTCGGTCGGTTCAGTCTTTTCCCTGACCGGAATGGTGACCGCGTTGGCGATGGCCAATGGCGGTGACGGACTGACCGCGAGTGCTGCCGGCCTGGCGGTCGGCCTTGTGTTCGGCTCGATCAATGGCCTTCTGGTCACGGTCGTCGGGCTCGCGCCTTTCGTCGTCACGCTCATCACCTACGCGGTGGCGGGCAGCCTTGCCTTCATCGTCACCAATGGGCGTTCGATGCCGATCGGCGCCCCGGATTTCTGGCTCCTGAATTCCGGCGAGATCGTTGCCGGCATGCCCAACCATCTTCTATTCTGCATCATCCTGATGGTCCTGCTGGAATACGCCTTGCGCAAGGTCGTCCTTGGACGCTGGTTCTACGCCGTCGGCTCATCGGCAATTGCCGCCCGGCTGCTCGGCATTCCGGTTCTGCGCATTAAGTTCGCGGCCTATGTCGCTTCGGGCCTGCTCGCCTCTTTCGCCGGGCTGTTGACGGTAAGCTACATCCTCAACGCCGAAGCCACTGCCGGCGCCAGCCTGATGCTGCAGGCAATCGCCGCCGTCGTCATTGGCGGGGCCAGCCTCTTTGGCGGAACCGGGAGCGCGATCGGCGCCGTGCTGGGCGCGCTGATGATCACCTGTATCCAGAACGGCGTGAACCTCATTGGCGTGAACAGCTTCTGGCAAGGCTCGGTCACCGGCGCTGCAATCCTGCTCGCGGTTCTGATCGACCGCTTCAGCAATAACAACCGCATCTAGATCATCAACGGGAGGAACCAAGATGAAAATGAAGACAATCCTGCTTGCAGCATTGGCGGCGTCCGGCCTGTCCAGCGCATCATATGCTGAAGACAAGAAGACCGTCGCTTATATCGCCCCATCGCTGGATATCTCCTACTGGCAATGGGTCGGCTACGGCGTGAAGGAGAAGGCCAACGAGCTTGGCATGGACTATGTCGAGTACACGTCGGAGAATTCGCCCGCCAAGCAGATGGACAATGCCAGGACCGCCGTCACCAAAGGTGTCTCGGCCATTGTGATCGGCCCCGTTAGCTCGACATCGACACCGCCGCTGCTCGATTATCTGGCGAAGCAGAAAGTACCGATCGCGTTCGCCGGCATCGGGCCGCAGCCGGGCCTCACCAACTACACATCCTCGGTCACGGCGAACAACTATGAGACCGGCAAGGCGCAGGGGAAATTCACCTGCGAGCTCGCCAAGGAGCGTGGCGGCAACAAGGTCGGTATGCTGTCCTTGCCGCAGGATCGGGAGAATGCGCAGAAATACCTCAAGGGCGCCAAGGAGGCGTTCGCGGCCGCAGGGTGTGACCTCGTCCAGATGCTGGAGACGCGTGGCCTGACGATCAACGAAGCCGTCACCCAGGCAAATGACCTCTTGACCGCTAATCCCGATGTCAAGGCTATCTACGGCATGTATGACGAAGCCGGCAGCGGCGCCGCCAAGGTGGTCGAAACGCGCGGCCTGGCCGGCAAGATCGGCATTACCGTCGCCGATGGCTCGCCGACAACGATTGCGCTGCTCAAGACGGGAGCGATCCAAGGCATCTTCTTCCAGGAGGCGGTGGGCCAAGGGATCGACGGAACCCAACAGGTCTACAACGCACTGACGGGCGCACCGGTGACCCAGGACCTGGCCTTGGTCATGCCTCTTGTTACCGCCGACAAGGTCGACAGTGCTGAGGCCAAGAAGGTCATCGCCCGCGTCTTTCCGCCGAGCAACTGACCGCCACCCGATGGACCCGTCGGCCAAGCCGGCGGCGGGTCCAGACCCCGAGCGAGGAATCCCGACCGTGGCCGAGCTGCCGTTCATCGATCCGCACCATCATCTGTGGGATCTGGAGACCAACTACTACCCGTGGCTGACTGACGGGGTTAAGCCGTCGGCTTTCGGTGACTACGAGGCGATCCGCAAAAGCTACCTTCTCGACGACTATCTGGAAGACGCCAGGAACCAGACCCTGGTGAAATCGGTACATTTGGACGTAGGGTTCGATCCCAGCGATCCGGTCGGGGAGACCCGCTGGCTGCAGGAGATCGCGAACAAACGGGGCTTCCCCCACGGCATCGTCGGCTATGCCAACCTCTCCAAACCCGATGTGAGTGACCTTCTCGATCGGCACATGGAGTATCAGAACTTCAGGGGTATCCGGCAGTCGATGAATTACCATCCCGACCCGGCCAAGACCTATCAGACGCGGCCGGAAGTGAGCCGGACGCCACAATGGCGGCGGGGGTTTGGAGAACTGGCGAAACGCCGGCTGAGTTTCGACCTGCAGCTCTATTATCCGCAGATGGGTGAGTTCCTTGAACTCGCGCGCGATTTTCCTGACAGCCAGATCATTCTCAATCACACCGGAATGCTGGTCGATGGCTCGGAGCATTTCGATGCTTGGAGAAAGGGCATGCACCAGTTGGCGCAAGCGCCGAATGTCGCGTGCAAAATATCGGGCCTGGGCATGGGCGACTGGAAATGGACCGTGGCGTCGATCCGTCCCAATGTCGAAGCGGCTATCGCGGCCTTCGGCGTCGGCCGCTGCATGTTCGCGACGAACTTTCCGGTCGACAAGCTGTTCTCGAGCTTCGACGCCATCGTGAACGCCTTCAAGGAGATCACGCGAGGCTACACGCACCAGGAGCGGCTCGCGTTGTTCCACGACAACGCCGCCAGCTACTACCGGCTCTAGATCATACGCCGAAATAATTGAATTAGCAGGAGACTTTGACATGTTGCTGAAGGGCAAGGCCGTGGTGATTTCGGGTGCCGCGAGCCCTCGGGGAATTGGCCGTTCCACGGCAACGCTGATGGCGGAGCAAGGGGCGCGCATTGCTATTCTTGATCTTGACGAGCAGCAGGCCCGTGACGCCGCCGAGTCACTTGGGCCCGAGCACATTGGCCTCGCCTGTAACGTCGCGGACCACGATGCCTGCACGAAGGCTGCTGGAGAAGTGACCGTAGCCTTCGGCAAGGTCGACGTGCTGTGCAACATTGCCGGGATCACGCAGCCCGTAAAGACACTGGATATCGGCCCGGCTGACTGGGACCGCATCCTCGATGTCAACCTGCGCGGCGTGCTCTATCTCAGCCAGGCATTTATCCCGAACATGCGCGAAAATGGCGGCGGCTCGATCATCTGCATGTCGTCAGTTTCGGCCCAGCGCGGCGGCGGCATCTTCGGTGGCCCGCACTATTCGGCTGCCAAGGCGGGTGTTCTGGGGCTTGCCAAGGCCATGGCGCGCGAATTCGGTCCCGAAGGCATCCGCGTCAACTGTGTCACGCCGGGCCTGATCCAGACCGACATCACGGGCGACAAACTGACCGACGCCATGCGCGCCGACATCATCAAGGGAATCCCGCTCAGCCGGCTGGGCGACGCACGCGACGTCGCCGGCGCCTATCTCTTTCTGGCTTCCGATCTGGCCAGCTACATCACCGGCGCCGTGATCGATGTCAACGGTGGGATGCTAATCCATGGCTGAGTGGACAACGGAGCTTGAGATGCCTCGCGCTGGCAGCAATGTCAGCCTGGCCGAACGAGCCTATCGTATCCGCCGACACGCCGTGCGGATGGGTCAAGTCCAGGGCCAAGGTTATGTCGGACAGGCGCTGGGTGCCGCCGACGTGCTTGCCGTCGCCTATTTCCATGCGCTTCACTACCGGCCGGACGACACGCTGTGGGAGGGACGCGACCGCTTCCTGCTGTCGATCGGACACTACGCCATCGCGCTCTACGCGGCGCTGATCGAAGCGGGCGTGCTACCGGAGGAAGAGCTCGAGACCTATGGCAGCGACGATAGCCGCATGCCGATGTCCGGCATGGCGGCATACACGCCCGGCATGGAGATCACCGGCGGCTCGCTCGGTCACGGCCTTGGCATCGCTGTCGGTATGTGCATGGGGCTGAGGCGCAAGCAGAGCGACAGTTTCGTCTATAACCTCCTGTCCGACGGCGAACTCGGCGAGGGTTCGACCTGGGAAGCGGCGATGTCGGCGGCCCACCACAAGCTCGACAATCTCATTGCCATCGTCGACTTCAACAACCAGCAGGCCGACGGTCCATCGACGGCCATGCTTTCCTCCGAGCCGGTGACAGACAAGTTCGAGGCGTTCGGCTGGCACGCGCAGCGCGTCGACGGCAACGACATCGAAGCGGTCCGCGTGGCCTTCGACCTGGCGCGCGGGCTGAAGGAGCCTCGTCCGCGTGTGATCGTTTGCGATACCCGCATGGCCAAGGGCGTGCCGTTCCTGGAAACCCGCGACATCACGCATTTCATCCGCGTCGAACCGCATGAATGGGCGCTGGCGCTCGAAGCTTTGGAGAAGGGACGCCCACAGTGAGGCTGTCAAAATTCGCGCCGCGCCACGCCGCCAATGCCGGTGAGCGCAAGACCACCTCGGCGATGATCGCGTCGATCGCGCCCGATGGCGTACCGACACGCAATGCGCCGTTCGGGCACACACTGGCCAGACTGGCGCACCAGCGGCCCGGGATCGTCGGAATGACGGCAGACCTCGCGAAATACACCGATCTCCATGTCTTCGCACAGGAGCATCCGGACCGCTTCTATCAGATGGGCATGGCGGAGCAGGTGCTGATGAGCGCCGCCGCCGGCCTGGCGCGGGAGGGCTTCACGCCCTTCGCGACGACCTATGCCGTCTTCGCATCGAGGCGGGCCTACGATTTCATCTGCATGGCGATCGCCGAGGAGAAACTCAATGTGAAGATCGTCTGCGCCTTACCGGGGCTGACGACCGGCTACGGCCCCAGCCACCAGGCGACGGAGGACATCGCGATCTTCCGCGGGATGCCGAACCTGACGATCATCGACCCTTGCGACGCGCTCGACATCGAACAGGCCACGGAGGCGATCGCGGACTACAACGGGCCGGTCTACATGCGGCTTTTGCGCGGCAAGGTCCCTGTCGTGCTCGACGAGTACGATTACACATTCCAAATCGGCAAGGCACGCCTGTTGCGCGAGGGTGAGGATGTGCTGTTCATTTCAAGCGGCCTGATGACCATGCGCGCGCTGGAGGCGGCGAAGGCGCTTGAAGCCGACAGGATCGGCTGCGCCGTTCTGCACGTTCCGACGATCAAGCCTCTGGACACGCAGACGATACTTGCCGCTGCGCGCCGTCCGGGACGGCTAGTGATAGTGACCGAGAATCACACCATCATCGGTGGCCTGGGCGAAGGTGTCGCCGCGCTGCTGATGCGGGAGGGAGTGGCCCCAGTCTTTCGGCAGATCGCCCTGCCCGACGAGTTCCTCGACGCTGGCGCGCTGCCGACGCTTCACGATCGCTACGGGATCTCAACTTCCGAGCTCGTGCGCCGCGTCCGCACTTGGAGCGAGAAGTAAGAGCTCTCCCCATGCAACAGTTGAGCCATCGACTTGAACTGTGAGCTGGCTAACCCCGCCGCGGTTGTCGCGCTCGTCACAGCGTTGTGGACTAAGGACCTGGGCTTCCCTGATGCCTGTCAATCGGGCACATCCTGCGCGGCACTGATTGAGCACCGGCCTCCTGTTCAGATGCGGCTGGACGAGCTGTCTTCCAGTGGTAAGGAGAGAACTTCCTAGGATCTTGAACACACATCGAGGGCATTCGAGGACTTGGTGTCAGGCCCCCTGGTGCCGGTCTCCCGCGAGTTCGACGTAAGCAAGTTTCGGGATGTTGGCTCGTCTGTCCTTCGCGGCATATAGACCGGCGCGCGGCTCGCCTGTTCTCGGAACGGGTGTCACGGCACCGGTTTGGTCGAAGGGTTAGTGGCGCGAAGCGAAAGAAGCTGGCCGCAACTACCTCGCCCGCCAGCAGGGCGACGCCGTCCTGGCCGCCGCTGGCTACAACTTCTCGCTCCTGCTCCGGTGGCGGAAGGCTCTTTTGGGGCTACTCATCGCCGCCCTCAAAAGTCAGCCGAAGGAGCTCGAAGCCTGACGGCCGATTACGGACATCTGCTGTTCGAGCAGGCAATCCCGAGCGACAACGGTGTCGTTGACGAACTGCGGCCTCATTTCGAGTCCGCCCATCTCGACGCACGGGAAGTGTATCATCGTACATCAGGATCGACTTCCATCCTGCGCCAACGGGCCCAGACTCCGGTACCATGCAGGGGTGGAAAGCTCATCTTCGATCTGGCTCGCGATCCGGCTCGCGTTCGTGAGGTTTCTCTGCGCCACCGGTCGCCGGGCTGAAGCGTCAGGATATCGGCGAAGACGCGGCATCCTTGAGCGTCCAGCTTGGGCGCGAGCCAAAGAGTAAATTCGGATCGCATCAATGTTACGATCGCAAGCGGTGACACTCGGTCCGCAGGCCCAACTTTGATCAATCGCGGCCGGGCGCCAATTCTTTCACCACAGGTCCGCGCGAGCGCGCGCATGCAGTGCCTCCCAGCATTTGTCGGCCGGCGAGCAACGAATTTGCCCTGCAGTGGATGACATTTAGCTGGCCAATCTGCTTGCGGTGATCGATGCGGGGGCAGCATTGTTGGGGTTTGCACGAAATCCGTGTCGCACTGAGCCGGCATCAGCCGCCCCGATCTCGCCAAGCAACAAGGACAGGCCGCACCTAACCCAAGGCCACCGAAGCGGCACGGACGTTCAGTCGATGTTTACCATTCGCTATTATCTTTCGCGAAGCGGCAAGGTTCTGAGTACCGCGCAAGTCAAAGGGCCTGCTCCAGACAATGGGGCGGGCCTTTTTGCGTCACTTAGGAGAACGGACTCCAACGAATTGCCGGTTACCTGAAAAATAGGCCCCAGGCTGTGAAACGTCGTACGTGGCCGGGTTGTTGGTGCATCCGCAATCGGTTGGAAGGCAGGCCCCATTCTCGCGATACTCTGCCAGCGTCAGGGCTGGGCCAGCGGTAGGTTAGGGCGTCACGACCCGCAACATGGCGGCTTCATAGACGAACGAAACACGATTTCGTCCATGTTGTTTCGCTTCAAAAAGGCACCGTCCGGCAGTGCGAAGGACGTCCTGAGCATCTGCATTGGGAGAAATTTCCGCGCCTCCAATGCTGACAGTCACTTTCACGCCATGAGAGGGCGTTTAATTAAGTTGGGGTCAATCCGTGGCAGCAGGGTTCGTGCTATGAAGAAGGGACCGGTTCCCAACCGCGGCGAGGCACTTGCCTTCATCAGTGCCAGTCTCAAAGAACTGCAGGCACTGCGCGGCGGGTCTCGTGTATTGTCGCGTCGACTGACCCGTGCGCTTGA
This sequence comes from Mesorhizobium sp. M0633, assembly GCF_040320645.1. NCBI lineage: Bacteria > Pseudomonadati > Pseudomonadota > Alphaproteobacteria > Hyphomicrobiales > Phyllobacteriaceae > Mesorhizobium > Mesorhizobium sp. M0633. Next base: position 6,953 of record NZ_JAMYQC010000049.1, on the reverse strand, counting down.
TGCGCATGGTGGATGCGGTGGGTTCACCTGGGTGACCGCGAGCCCCATCGATGTTTCCTGGTCCAGGGAACCAAAACCTTTAACCGGTGCGAAGAAAAGGCATGACGTCGGCGCGAAAAAACAGCCGGACGGTCACTCCCTCCGCCAGATGCCGTTGATTTCATTAAACCTTTTGTCGGTATCTTCTTGCGGCCCCAATTTCGGCCCTAACGGACAGACTCGTCAGTGAGTCATGGGGCTCGGGAACAGGAACTTGTACCCTTCCTTGAGAATCCACCGGGCGCGGGCGAGATGAGTTTCCCAGGCTCGGTGCGCCCGCTTCGGTTCCTTCTCGGGATCGATATGCAGCACAGTCCTGGCAACCACGCGCCAATCCTCGTCGTCATAGGCGGCGTCCAGCAGCCACATATACATGGCGACGCGTTTATTGTCGTATGGGGTGAGGTAGGGCTCGCTTGGCGCTTCGTCCGCGACCTCGGGATCCGGAAGCGGGCTGACCACTACGCCGCCTTCTTCGGGTCGCCGATGACGCGCGCCGGCAGATACGCTGGAGCCGGGGGCGGCAGCAAAAAATTGTTGTCAGCTGCAGTGCTCATGGGCGCAATATACATTGCGAATAGTGCCCATTCAACGCTGCGATCAAGATGGACGCGGCACGAGTCTTGCACGGCGCTCAACACGGCGAAGACCAAAGAAAACCGCGTGCGCTCCCTCGGCCATATCAATCGATTTTATCCGACGTGTCACATCCGCGTGATCCAGCGACACCTAATGAAAGCGGCTAAGGGGGACCATGGTTTGTGGAAAAATTCTTATGAACAGCCAAAAAGACGCAGAGCGTATCCGTGCCGAAATGTCGATCGCACAGGCGATTTACGACGCCATTTGCGAGATGAACGGATCTTCGTATAGGCAAGACAAAGTACCTTTGCGGTGGGATACTTCGTCAGGCACACCGTTGAGCCTGATGAGTATTGACGGCTTTTTCGAATTGCGGGAACTGGCCCGGCGGATAGCGTCGAAGATCGACACGCCTGCGCTCATCAGTCTCAAAAGCCACACCGCGCAGCCGTCGAAAAAGATTGACTTCCACTAGGGTAGATTTGCCATCGCCGTGAAAAGGTTGCTCGAGATCACGTCGAGGATGGCATCCACCTGGCCCGTGGCGCGGTTGTCGCGCTGGTCGACGCCATCCGCGCCTGCGAGGTCGGTGACCCTTGCGCCGACCCAAGCACGCGCGCATTCTGCCCCGAACCAAAAAAGTGGGGAGGGCCGAATGTTCGAAATCGGAAGAGATTACCGCATCACCATGATTGTAGCGGTTCCGGGCAACTGGAGCGACGAAACTGGCGTCTGGACGGTCGCGGAAGTTGATGGGACGCTAGTGAAACTCACCAATCCCTACACCCCGGACACGATCATTAACACGGCGTCATGGCATTTCGTCCGCGCCGAGATTGTCTAGGCGCAACTTAGAAGTTGTCGAACAGCCCCGCCGCCATCATGCCGCCGATCAGGTCCTGTCCAAGATTGTTGGGGTGAGTTCCGTCTCCAGGACCCATCCAATGAACGTAGTTGAACTGGTTGATGATGAAGCGGCGGTACAGATCGACCACTGGCACCCTGTTTAGGGCGCAGACCTCAAGCATGGCGTTGGCGTAGTCGATCAGCTGGCTTCCGGCTCCTCCCGCAGTGCCGTCCAGCGTCCGCCATATCGGCGTCGTGAAGATGAGCTTCAGGTTCGGCCGGGCGGTCATGATCGTCTGGATGCCGTAGTTGATGGCTCCCTTGAAGGTCGCCCCGGTTATGTCCGCATTGGTGCCGATGGGGCACGTCGGGCCGGCGCCGGTGAAGTCGTTGGTGCCGAACGAGGGGATCAGGTAATCCAGCAGGCTGTAATCCACCGATGCCATGCGCGCTGCAATCGCTGGAAAGGTGCCTCCGATGACCGTTGCTGCGGCTATCTGTTGGGAAAAATCACCGGAGGCAATGGCATCGGCCAGCCGGTAAAACGAGAACTTGTCATAGTTCGCAGCATGGTTGGCCATGCGGGTACCGCCGCCGCCGCAGTTGGTGATCGTCATGCCGGTGCGCTGGGCAATCTTGGCGGTCGGCGTGATGCCCGGCCAGATGACACTTTCGATGATGCTGTCGCCGAAGTGCGCACCGATCTTGCCGGCGAACTGCGAGGCCGGCACGGAGGCAACGTCCTTGGCCAGTTTGTCAAACCGGCCATGGTTATCGATCAGCCGGCCCGGTGCCTTCTGGATGGCCCAGCCGGGAAGGTAGGCATCCGCGGCCAAGGCCCCTGTCGGAAGGATGCGGAGCTGGTGATTAAGGCCGTAGGTAACGTCGTTCTGGGTGACCACGATGGGCAGCGAAATATACGTCAGGCCATTGACCGTTTTGGTTATCTGAACGGTCTGGGTCACCCCACGAGCCTGCTGGTTCGGCTCAACATCGCTGCCGGCGTCGGTGCGAATGGCCTGTTCGTGCTCGGCTGGGCTGTCCAGAAGGCCAAGTCACGCCTGACCTACATCGGCGGGGCTCTCCAATCTGCGGCCATGGTGGCGGAGGATGCGCACCCGAAGCTTAACATCGACCCGTTCTTCCGCATTGCGGCCAGCGGCCGTCACCAACGACTATGCTGGCAACCCCCTGATCGGAGCATCGGCTGGCGGGTTTCCTCCTGTTCTGGTCAACGCGCCGGCAGGCTCGCCCTTCGGCACCAAGGCCATCAAGCTACCGGCCGGCCACGCTGCACGACTGCCAAACGTGACATCGTTCTGGGTCGGCGTGACGGTCAGCCCAACGCTCATGTAGCCCAGCCCGCCCGCCACTGCCGGATTGACCGTGTTGCTCTCGTTGTGCGCCACCCCGGATGACACCGCGATGCTGCCGATGATCTGAAGGCTTTGTGCGGCGATCAGATCAACGATGATTTCAACGGGTTCACCAACCCGCAGGCCGAGGTCGGCAGCGGACACTTTGAGGTCCAAAAGCGTCGTGTCGGCGAGGGTGCGGCATCCCGCAGAATAGGAATATATTCCGCATGCCGTCAAGGCACATAGACTTCGTCCTGCCCTCAGCGCCTGCTCGCCGCGCGCATTTTGGCGAAGCATGAAAATCAAGTTATGTGCGTTTGTAGCCATCAGCGTTTTGTCGGGCTGCGCTACTCGCCCAGCCGACATCAAGCCCACGCTGGTTTCGTCCAGCGTATACGCGGGCAAGTCCTGCAGCCAGTTGGAAGCCGAACTTTACCGAACGAGTTCCGACCTGGTGCCGATAATGGCCGTACAACACAGGACGGCCCGCCATGACGTGGATGGCGTGTTTTGGCTTGGCTTGCCGGTTGGCAGCATGATGCGACAACACGACATCAAGGCACGTGAAGCCAAGACCGGCGAGCTGAAGGGCAACATGAACGCGATCAACGCAGCCCGACGAAAGGGCGGCTGTGTTGCAGTCTGTAAGCCGTTCCAACGTTAAAAATTGTAGGGTTGCTCCCCGCCCTCGCGACTGCGGAGTGGTCGTTTCATCGATTGACTCGCGTAATGCACCGGCAGTTAATCTCCCCGCCAGGGCAAAAAGAGGGGCTATGAAACTGGGAGAAAACGATGACTGTCCAAAAAGAAGACTATCGAACCAACAGAGCCGACTACGCCATAGCTGCCATGCATAGCCGAGCGACCGCTGAGGGCGATCGTGACGATTTGGTGGCGAGGAAAAAGTCCCTGTGCGTAACAGATCGGCGATCTGCAAAATTGGCTGCAAACCGTCCGAAAGCTCGCCAGAACCCAAGGCAAAAGCGCGCGGTAAGTGAATCGGACGCCAGCCACTTTCTTACCGCCGCGTACTTCGTTCGCATGGTTCGATTATATTAGATTTATCTAAAATACCAACCAGCCAGTCGAGCATTCCCGAACGCTCGCTGGTCAGGCCCAGCGGCCGCCCCCTAACCCAAGCTGCTGGGCCGCCCGCTAAGGAAGTGCGTTGTATCACTGATACGGTCGTCGGTGACCGCCTCCGTACCGCGGCCGTGATCGCAACCACGTCACCGATGCCAACGCCCCGCATCGTACCACTCAAACGAATGGCCTGGATGCGTTTTAGTATCCATTCTCGGGAGACCCACGCATGGGTGTCGCTTGGGAGACAAGTGACTCCCCTTTAAAGGCATCGAGATGCTACGAGCGCCGAAAAGTCAGTTCCTTAGACCTAAAGATCGGGCGATTTGCCAGCGGGTTGTCGACCAGATAACCGCCGACGCTAAATGGTACAGCACTTCGATAGACGGTCAGATTCTGGCCTCGACCACGCTGAATCTCTTTCAATCAGGGGTCGTAAACGAAACGAATTTGCTGGCACATGTTCGCGCGCGGCGCCACGACTTCACTAAACTGACAGGCTAGCTCCACCCGGGCGGAAACAGCGCGTTTCAGCAAATCGTGAATTGACCTGCATCCATGGAAGCCGGTTGGCGGCACGGCAGTTGGCTGAAGATCAAGAGCTACATGGTGGAAGAATATGACTTGCTCGGCGGGTGGACCGGCCGCTGCGATATTTGCTGTCGCGGCGGCCAACACACCCAAGTGGCCGGCTGCTGTCATGCGACCACAGAGTCGCCACGTCAGGATTGTGGAGCAATGACTTGTCGAAAGATCCGCGCGCAAACTGTTCAACGAAGAGACCCGCGATAGTCGCGGGTTGGCTCCATTGGATGGCGTAGCCCGATACTCAGCATTCGTCAGCCTCTGCAGGCGCTTCTCCGCTTTGTCTAGCGCAATGCGGCGCGCGATGACCTTTGCGCTGTCACCACGCTTGGTGTGCTGTTTATCGCCCGGCAGTCTCACCAGACGTTGACCAGGGCGCCCTTATCCGTGGCGGTTTCGTATTCTCGCCGTTCCATACTCACACTCCCTTGCGTTGCCGCAGCCTGGCGGCTCCGGTCGGGCATCAAGGATTTTCAAGGGGAGCGGTCCAGTCTTGGAGTGCCGCCGTTGGTCGGCGGTGTTTTTTGAAGAAACGCGCGGCCCGTCAGTGTGCTCAATCTCGAGCGATGCGCATTGCTGTCATTTCAATCAATTCGCCAAGGAAGCGGATGCTGATTAAGCCCTGCGCTTCTCGATCTTTGTCTGTTCGGTCGATGGGCCACTCCTCTTGCAGTAGGTGCAAGCCGGTTGCGAACTTTTCCGTATTGAAGTCCGGAACATCCTCTATAGAATCGGATCAGAAGATGCTGCAGGAACGCCTTCTCGGTAGCCTTCCAAAGCATAAACATTTCGCAACAGTTTCGGCATTGTGGCTCATGCTGCCGCGCTCGCGGCGATACGCTTATCAATCCACTCTTCGACCTCGGCACGCATATATGCACTACGTCGTTCGGATAGCGAAACGGGCTTCGGGAACCCCCGGCTTCGGCCATCAAAATCAATAGTGTACGAGAAAGAGACGTGGCTGACGCCGCGTCTTTTGGTGCGATCAGGCGCGGTCGGTTGTCGTTTGCTGTCATCGGAATCCCCATTGCAACCCGGCGCAAAAAGAGCGTGCGGAAAATCCAACGTGCGAAGGGGCACGTTCAAATCTGAATCTTTAGAGAGGGATTCGGGTCGCCGTTAACTTAGGCGAGGTAAGCCAAGGTGAAGAACAATATGCGTTTTCGCCTGTAATGTCAATATGGTCAACGGGCTTTATTTTCACAATACTGTGCCGGTCTACCATCAAGCCGCGTCTTTTTTGCGACGCGGTGCCACGTCTGTATGCGGCTTCGGTCTTGTCCTTGAGCACATGAGCCAAGGCCGCCGCGGCTACATCGCGCGGGTAATCGGTCTATCGCCAGCCCAATCACGGAACGATGAGCGCAGACCATGCAAGGTCGCATCGCCCGCACCAGCGGCCCTAAGCGCCTTCGTCATCGCTGTGTCGCTGATTGGCCTTCCGTCGCGTCCACCTTCGAACACCAGATCGCTGGTCGACTGCTGCTGTGTAGCGCGGAGGATTGTCACGGCGCGCTCGGAAAGCGGAACCTCATGGTCGCGCGCAGCCTTCATCTTTGCGGCGGGTACCGTCCACAAGGCCGCATCAAGGTCGATCTCCGGCCACACTGCGCCGCGAACCTCACTGGAACGCGCTGCGGTCAATGCGGCGAACTCCACAGCCCTAGCTGACACGCCAGCGGCGGCTCGTAGGCGCTTGATGATGGCAGGCAGTTCCTTGTAGCCGACTGCTGCGTGATGGCCGCGCGTGAGCTTCTGTCGAGCCGGAAGCATATCCTTCAGGCCTCTCCGCCAGTCGGCAGGGTTGTCGCCGACATAAAAGCCGCCTCGCCTTCGCGTGATCCATTACTGCTGCAATGCACATGCGGAGGCGGTCAGCAGTCTCTGGTATCTTCTCCCAGATCGGCTTCAGCGTCTCGACCACGTCGTCGCGCGCGATCTCGGCGATCGGCCTCTTGTGCAGCGGCTTGGCATATTCACGCAACGTCATCGACCACTGCGCCTTGTGCTTCCCATTGCGGAAAGACTTCTCCTTCACCGCTATCTTCATCGGAAAGCGAGCCGGGAAAGTGTCTCGCTTGACGATTCGAAAGACCCGCTGTTTATAGCTTTTTCATCGGCTTCTTTCGTTATCGTTGGCGTCGGAATTGTCCTGCCTGCATGGTTGGCTTTTCATGTTGGCGGTTCGGGTTTGGTTGGCCTCGTGTTGCTGTCGTCCAGCGTGGCGGGTCTGGTGCTCGCACCGGTCGCCGGCCATCTGGTCGATCGTCATGATGGAGCAAAGAACTGAGGTCTTTCAATTTGAACCTAATTCCCGCAGCCCCGACCGTGAGACCGCTCTTTTCGCGGACGCCGTAACCACATCTGAACAGGCGGAGCGTGTCGCCGCCTGTTCGCCCTCATCCGGCGAACAATTCCTTGTAACCGGTCGTCACCATCCAGTTCGCCCGATCGAGA
>NZ_JAMYQC010000048.1:0-36104 GCF_040320645.1 Mesorhizobium sp. M0633 | reverse complement strand
AGAATCACTCGGTCGCCGGCCCGGACTTTGGGTGGCGGATCAATCGTATAAGGATGGTCATACGAAGGAATGCTCACCCTGGCGCGCCCGCTGGGGAGAATCGCCGTGACGGTACCTGCCAGCGCAACCTCATCGCCGACCTCAAATTCGCGAGGCATGTTAACGTGCAGCATGGTCTTCCTCCCGATGCTTTCCTATTTGATGCTTTGCTAATGCCCGGCCAACCAGGTTGGTTGCTTGCAATCGGCTTCGTACGGTTCCGCACAATTCCAAGCTGGTGTGCACTCCCAGTTGGCCTCGGATCGGTATTGTGTGCGTCGTCCTGCAGAAATGGCTTTACATTCAGCGATGACCTTGGCGCGCCCAGCCCCGTGTCAGCGGAGCGGCGAACTTCCTCTCGGTCGGCGATGGCCATAAACGCGGAGCGTGGAGCGAAAATAGATCCTTCGCCTTCGGGTACTTCGTCCGGTAAATTCGAAGAACGCCGACGCTGGCTTCAGCTGCCACGCGGGTTATTGGAGCCAGATCATTGATGCGGGTGTCGCGCGCCTACGGCAGGTCAAGTTCGGTTTCATGCGCCCCGATCTTCAACGCCAGCGACGCCATCATCGGGCAATGTTCAGCCAGCTCATATGTTGTTCGCAATCGCTGCACATGGAAGGTTCCGATCGGTTGACATTTCAACACTAGAGCAACCGGACAGACGCTGGAAGCGGCCCAAGCCTTGCCCTTCTTCGGGCCATGCTTCGGGCTTTTTGGCGAGCTATCCTGAGCTCGGGCAGCGTTGGTTGCCACCAGCCTCGCTGCCGTTCCGTTAACTCGGCAGCACGCCGAGCGGGCCATGTTCTAATCAATTCAGTCAAGGTCGCCGGACGCCATCTGCCCCAGATATAGTCGACGTTCGCCTCGATCAAATGCGGATAGAACGCTGCTAGCTCCGAGGCGACGAGTTCGCCCGAAATCTCGGTGAAGACCACGACGCCGTATTGCTCCGTTGCCACGGCAGGGCCAAGCTGGGGTAAATCGTCAGGGGGCAGTGGATAGCGACGTCGCCTGCGTTCGGCATACCGTAATCTGGCGGCTTTATATTCCTCGGAGTCTTTGGACGCTTCCCGTCGCCGTTTCCTCTCCTCCGGTTCTGCGCGGCGTGCGGCCCTTTCGATGCTTGGCCAATGGCGCCTCAACTCCTCGTAGGAGCGGAAAGGCACCCTCCAGGCCCGCAGTTCGTCGTCCCAGCTCGCCCATGGAACGGCTCGCAGTTCTTCGAGAACCGTCCGCGAATATGGCGTGCGGATGCGCAGGTCGTCCGCGACTTCCAGATACCGGCTCGACAGGGGATCGAAGGCGAAGGCGTCTCGTCCCTTGCTGTCATCATGTGCTGCTCGTAGATCCGCCTCTTGCGCAAGCCAGCGCTGGATGCGCCGCGCGGCAGTCTTTCCCGGCACGAACCAGCTTGTGCGCTCGTCACTCCACCTGGCGCGCGGGAATGCCTGTCGAAACCGCTCAACCGCCGCTCGATCGTACGGAAAGCGCGCTTCGGCACCAGGAACTGTCTGCGGTGCAGCAGGGGCGTCGGATTTTTCCATCAGATTGCGAAGCACAGCACTGCTCGCAAACAACGCGGTGCAGCTCATTTGGGTCCAAGAACACCAGAACGTATGGTCAGAGCCGCAAGGGAAGCCAATGAGGCGATCGGTGAAACTGCTCAACGAGCTAGCGTGGGGAAATCTTCGCCGCACCCGACGTTTATTCTGCTCCAGGAGAGGTCCATTCATGCCCAGACGAGATGCAAAAACCCAGCGGCCAGACGGCCAACGATGCCTCGTTCGCGTCCCCTGAAAGGCGAGGAGACGGAAGTGAACCACATCGTCGAAACGCAAAGTGTATCGCCAGCCCAGGCGCGAGAGCTTGTGCGGCGGCACGGAAACGATTGGCGTAAGATCGATGAAGCCGCCAAGTCTTATAGGGACGACAGCTAAGCATTTCCAAGCCGAGGGGAAAGGGAGCTTTGTCACGGCAATCCGCGGAGTTGCAAATCGAGCGGATCGGCTTGAGGTGACGAATGACCACATCTTGGTAGCTTTCTCAGACCGTTTGCACCGGCCCGGTCTGGGATCGAATAAAACCAGCGAAGGCCGCGTTCGAGCGGCGCTTTTGCTTCGACTGCGCTGCCGTAGAAAAGCCGCTCCGTCGTCATATTTTTTGATTAATACAGTTACTTCAACAGTCGCAGTGGAATCACGTGAGAGCTGTTGCAATCGGGCGCTCCGCCGCCTATTGTGTCTTGCAACAGCTCTGAGCTAAACGTATGGTAACTGTTGAATTGATTGATTTTGTTGAATTAAATAACGATCAGCGTCGGGAAAAAGTCAATTCCGACCAACGTTTCATTGCGCTCAAAGAGGCCCAAAGGAAGGCGAAGAGCTTTCGGGGATCCCTCGTCTGGCACACCGTGAACGGCATCGACCATTTGATGCGAAGCTACTACGACGCCGCTGGCGTACGACACCAAAAGGCAGAGGGTCGGCGCTCCCCGGCGAGCGAAGCTGTCAAGGCGGATTGGGAAGCAGCTCGCGCGTCCGCCCAAGAAACGCTCTCTGCGCGACAGGAGCAGATGGAGCGCCAATCTGCTGTCAATCGCGCGCTCCGGCTTGGGCGTGTTCCCCTGATCGCCGCAAGAATTATCAGAGCAATCGATAACGCCGGTCTTCTCGGGGAAGGCATTCGTATTGCAGGCACGAATGCGATCTACGCCTATGAGGCGGCGGCCGGAGTGTTCGTGGATCCCGGAATCACATCGACGCAAGATATCGATCTTCTCATGGACTCGCGCCAGTCCCTCAGGATCATGTCTGGCGCCAACGTCGAAGATGGAGCGCTCATCAACCTTTTGCGCAAGGTCGATCGGTCTTTCGAGCGTTCATCCGCCACATTCCGCGCGGTGAACCGCGACGGATATCTCGTCGATCTGATCAAACCGCTCGCAAACCCGGCGTGGAAGCCGAGCCGGGAAACTATCGGGAAGGCTGACGACGAATTGGTGGCCGCCGAGATCGCCGGCCTGGCATGGTTGGAAAATGCCCCTGCTTTCGAAGCAATCGCCATCGATGAAAAAGGCGGACCGTTACGGCTCGTGGCACCCGATCCGCGTATTTTTGCCGCCCACAAATTCTGGGTCTCAAAACGAGCTGATCGCGAGCCAATCAAGCGCCGTCGCGACCTGGCCCAAGCGCAAGTGGTTGCCCGGCTGACGACGCAGTATCTCGAGCATCTCCCCTACGAAGCAAGCGAGCTTCGGGTCCTCCCAAGGGCCGTTTTCGACGAGGCCCATCATTTGTTCGCACAAGCAGCGCCGCGGCCGTGAATGTCTGAGCGACATGTTGGCCGGCTGGATTGGCCCTCAACTTCCAACCGATCGAAGACGCGGCCCAGCAGCGCCAGATCGGAGGGACGAAAGACGCCAGCTTGCTCTGCTTTGGGACCAATTGGCACGACCCCCTTGATGCAGGCCCAGCCGACAGGATCGAAACTAATTGGCGCTATTACAGGGTTCAAGCTGGAGACAGCCGATGATCCTAGAGTCTCGTGCTCATGCCGGTTCGATATTCGTTTGGGAGAAGTCTTTGCCGATGAAAAGCAGCGGTTCGTCTGCACGCTTTGCCAAAGCATAGGACAGGAAATCGGCAAAATTCAGCGCCGCCGGGTGGTGGCCTTTGCCGTAGGTCAGCCAACCCTGGGTCGCCAGATCAACCAATTCGGAGTCGACAGGAATGATGTCGGCCTCGATATTGCGCAGCCAAAGATCGATCTCGGCCAATGCGTGTTCGCCCGCGCCTGCTGACCAGCACCATGCGTGCCTCGGGCACCCCGGTTGCCGGGACCAGTCGGATTGGGTCGGAGACCAGCGCTCGTTCCAGCCTTGCTGCCTCAGGCTCGCTCCGAAGGATCGCTACAACAGCTGAGGTATCGATCACCATCAGTTAGGGATTCCATGCTCGTCATACCCGATGATCTCCTCGTCGCTGCGAGTATCCAGTTCAGGCAATCGTGCCACTCTTTCTCGGATGGCGCGCAATTCTGCCAGCAGACGCTCCTGAGCGGTCTCTCCAAAGCCCAAGCGATGCAAGCGCTCGCTAAGGGCTTGATGGATGGCTGCTGTCTTACTGATACCCTGGCGGCGTGCGAGTTCATCGGCGAGAGCAACGGTGGCCGGATTTTTGATATTCAGGGACACGAGAAACTCCAAAAATCTACCTTTCTGGCAATTTCCACCATAGTTCTCTAGGCTCCTCAACATACCTGCTAGCCTCGCCTACACCCGCGCCGGATTGATCATGACAATCGCCAGGCCGTTGCCTGCCAAGGCGGCGACCGCCAGTCTCTCGAAGCTGCCTGTCGACTCCAATCCGACAACGGCCGGCGAAAGGGCTGCCAATCGCCGAACCAGATCCTCCACCCCGGCATGGTCATACCCACCGAGAACGCCTCGCCGGACGGCAAAACATGCACGTCGAGCCGATCCTTGGAACGTCGATGCCAAGAATGACTTCCCAATCGGGCTTCGCTTGCGGCCCTAGATATAGCCGGATGTTCTGCTGGAGCGGAGATGGCCAGTCGGGCACCGGGTTGCTGAGCTATCGCGGTCGCGGCCGCATTTCGCAAGTCTCTGCACGTCATTCCACGATCGCCGGCTTTGCTTGTTGCAAGGCCGGCGCTCCTGCCTTTTCTAATGATCCCCGACCGCGGCAAGAACCAGTTCGTGGCGAGAAACGGGGACCCGCATGGCGACCAACTATCGTGCCAGCAAGGGAGCGGTATCGCGCGGCGCGCGCATGCTGCGCACCGCCCTCGGCCCGGCGATCGCCGGCTTCCTTGACGATCCAGCCATTGTCGAGGTGATGCTCAATCCCGACGGTCGCCTGTGGGTTGACCATCTCAGCGAAGGACTCGCTGCAAGCAATGAAATACTGATCGCGGCAGACGGCGAACGGATCGTCAGGCTGGTCGCGCACCATGTCGGTGCGGAGGTGCATTCGGGCTCGCCGCGCGTTTCGGCTGAACTGCCCGGGACCGGCGAACGGTTCGAGGGTCTGTTGCCGCCTGTTGTCACGGCGCCAACCTTCGCCATCCGCAAGCCGGCAGTCGCGGTGTTCACGCTTCAAGACTATGTCGCCGCCGGCATCATGACCGAAGCCCAGGCTGGCGTCCTGCAGCTTGCCGTGAAGACACGGAAGAACGTGCTGGTGGCCGGCGGCACGTCGACGGGCAAGACCACGCTCGTGAACGCGTTGCTGGCGGAGGTCGCTAAAACCGCCGACCGCGTCGTGCTGATCGAGGATACGCGAGAGCTGCAGTGTGCTGCGCCCAATCTTGTGGCGCTGCGCACCAAGGACGGTGTCGCCTCGCTTTCCGATCTGGTGAAGTCGTCGTTACGCCTTCGGCCCGATCGCATTCCGATCGGCGAGGTACGCGGTGCGGAAGCGCTCGATCTGTTGAAGGCCTGGGGCACTGGCCATCCCGGCGGCATCGGCACCATCCACGCCAATTCTGCCATTGGCGCACTGCGGCGACTGGAGCAGCTCGTGCAGGAGGTGGTCATTACGGTTCCGCGCGCACTGATTGGCGAAACCATAGATCTCATCGCAGTTCTCGCTGGCCGCGGCTCAGCGCGCCGGCTCGTCGAGATCGCCCTGGTCGACGGGCTCGATCCGGCCACCGGCGACTACCGCACCCTGGAAGCAAATTTCGAGACCACAACGACCGTGAATCGCCACTCTCCCTATGGAGCTTCAGAATGACCCAGATCCGCTTCAATTCATCGGCTATCCGCAAACTTGCCGTGGAGCTGTCGTATGCGGCGACCGCCGCGATCATGACGATTGCGCCCGCCCATGCTGCCGGTTCCTCCATGCCCTGGGAGGAGCCGCTTCAGCAAATCCTTGAGTCAATCGAGGGGCCTGTCGCCAAGATCGTGGCGGTGATCATCATCATCATCACCGGTTTGTCGCTCGCCTTCGGCGACACGTCAGGCGGATTTCGCCGGCTGATCCAGATCGTCTTCGGGCTGTCGATCGCTTTCGCGGCAAGTTCGTTCTTTCTGTCCTTTTTCTCCTTCGGTGGCGGAGCTCTGATCTGATGGATGAGGAGATCCGTGGCTTTTTCGCGCCGGTGCATCGCGCGCTCACCGAACCGATCCTGCTCGGCGGCGCGCCGCGTGCGGTCGCCATCGCCAACGGCACGCTGGCCGGCGCGATTGGATTGGGGCTTCGCTTGTGGATCGCGGGGCTCATCATCTGGGCGGTCGGACATCTCGTGGCCGTCTGGGCGGCAAAGCGCGATGCGCAATTCGTCGATGTGGTTCGCCGCCACCTGCGCTATCCCGTGCATTTCGGATGTTGAGGTTTCGCCATGATGAACCTCGCGGAATATCGAAAGAAGAGTGCCAGCCTCGTCGATTATCTGCCGTGGGCTGCCCTGGTAGCGCCGGGCGTGGTGCTCAACAAGGACGGCAGTTTTCAACGGACGGCGCGTTTTCGCGGGCCGGATCTGGACTCCGCGACGCGGGCGGAGCTCGTCGGCACGACCGCGCGGCTCAACGGCGCGCTGCGCCGGCTCGGCTCCGGCTGGGCACTTTTTGTCGAAGCCCAGCGCAATCCTGCCAGCGGCTACCCAGACAGCCGGTTCCCGGATTGCGCATCCGCACTTCTCGACATCGAGCGTCGCGAACAGTTCGAAGACTCCGGTGTGCTGTTTGAAAGCAGCTACTTCCTCACCGTCGTGTGGCTGCCTCCGGCCGAGGAAGCGTCGCGCATGGAGAGTTGGCTCTACGAAGGCCGGGAAAAGACCGGCGTCGATCCTTGGGAGCTCCTGAAGATTTTTGTCGACCGCACCGACCGCGTGCTCAACCTCATCGAGGGCTTCGTTCCCGAAGCTGACTGGCTCGATGACGGAGAGACGCTGAGTTACTTACACTCAACCATTTCGACCAAGCGGCATCGCGTTCGCGTGCCAGAAACGCCGATGCATCTCGATGCTCTGCTTGTCGATCAGCCGTTGGCCGGCGGGTTAGAGCCGAGGCTTGGCGATGCGCGTCTGCGCACACTCACCATCACCGGGTTTCCGACGATGACCTTCCCGGGGATTCTCGACGATCTTAATCGCCTTGCCTTCTCCTACCGCTGGTCGACGCGGGCGATCATGCTGGACAAGACCGACGCGACCAAGTTGGTGACGAAGATACGCCGTCAGTGGTTCGCGAAGCGGAAATCCGTCGCCGCGATCCTCAAAGAGGTGATGACCAACGAGGCATCCGTTCTCGTCGACACGGACGCCGCCAACAAGGCGGCCGATGCGGACGCGGCGCTCCAGGACCTGGGCTCTGACCAGATCGGCGAAGCTTATGTCACCGCCACCGTTTCGGTCTGGGATGCCGATCCGTCGATCGCCGGCGAAAAGCTGCGTCTGGTCGAAAAGATCATTCAGGGCAGGGACTTCACCTGTATCGCCGAAGGCGTCAACGCTGTCGAAGCTTGGCTGGGCGGTATTCCTGGCCATGTCTATGCCAATATTCGCCAGCCGCCGCTTTCCACGCTCAACCTCGCGCACACGATTCCACTCTCCGCGGTCTGGGCAGGTCCGATCGAGAACGAGCATCTTGGAGCGCCGCCGCTGTTCTTCGCCAGAACGGAGGGCGCCACACCGTTCCGGTTCAGCCTGCATGTTGGAGACGTCGGCCACACCCTCGTCATCGGCCCGACGGGCGCCGGCAAGTCGGTCCTGTTGGCGATGATCGCGCTTCAGTTCCGGCGCTACGAAAACAGCCGGGTCTTTGCCTTTGATTTCGGCGGCTCAATCCGCGCGGCCATACTCGCCATGAATGGTGACTGGCACAATCTCGGAAGCGATACCGCAAGCGGGCAGGGGTCTGACGATCCGTTGCCCTTGCTGACTTTGACCGATCTGTCGGACGACGTTGACACCGTGTCGCTGCAGCCGCTTGCCCGCATCCATCATACGCCGGAGCGGGCCTGGGCGGCCGACTGGCTTTTCGACATTCTACTGCGCGAAGGCGTGCCCATCACGCCGCAGGTCAAGGAACATCTGTGGTCGGCGCTGACGTCGCTGGCGTCTGCGCCAGTCCAGGAGAGGACACTGACTGGCCTGTCCGTGCTGCTGCAGTCCTCGCCGCTGAAACAGGCGCTTGGTCCCTACTGCATCGGCGGCGCTTTTGGCCGGCTGCTTGATGCCGAGTATGAGCGTCTCGGCGAAGCCTCCGTCCAGGCGTTCGAAACCGAGGGCCTGATCGGCACGGGTGCTGCTCCCGCGGTGCTTGCCTATCTTTTCCACCGCATCGAGCAGAGGATGGACGGCCGGCCGACACTGCTGCTCATCGACGAGGGCTGGCTGGCGCTCGACGATGGCGGTTTCGCCGACCAGCTGCGCGAATGGCTGAAGACGCTGAGAAAGAAGAACGCCAGCGTGGTCTTCGCCACGCAGTCGCTTTCCGACATCGCCGGATCGCCAATCGCGCCGGCAATCGTCGAAAGCTGCCAGACGCGGCTGTTCTTGCCGAACGAGCGCGCTATCGAGCCGCAGATCGCCGAGATCTATCGACGCTTTGGTCTCAACGATCGTCAGATCGAGATCATCGCCCGGGCGATACCGAAGCGCGACTATTACTGTCAAAGCCGCCGCGGCAACCGTCTGTTCGAACTGGGACTCGGTCCGATCGCGCTGGCGCTCTGCGCCACATCGTCCAAATCAGACCAGGCCGCGATCGACCGGACAATCGCCGAGGCCGGCCGAGAGCATTTCCTCGAGGCCTGGCTAGCGGAGCGCGGTCTCTCCTGGGCGGCCGACCTCATCCCAGGTCTCACCAACGTGATCGACCAGTCCACAGAGGAGATTTCGTCATGAATTCCAATCTTGCAGGCAGCCGAATCCGTCGCAAGGCGGCAGCCGGCGCCATCGCCGTCGCCATGGCGCTGTCATCGGCACCAGCATCGGCGCTGATCGTGTTCGATCCGAGGAACTATGCCGAAAACCTGCTTTCGGCATCGCGTGCGCTGGAGCAGATCCACAACCAGATCACCTCGCTGCAAAACGAAGCGCAGATGCTGATCAACCAGGCGAAGAATCTCACGTCGCTGCCGACCTCGCTGCTTGGCCAGATCGAGGGCAATTTTTCCGAGATGAAGAGCCTGCTCGGCGAGGCCGAGAAGCTGGCCTACAGCGTCCAGGACATCGAGAGCCAGTTTACCTCCGCTTACAAGAATTTCGGTTCGGATCTCTCCAGCCAGCAGCTTGTCAACGGCGCGCGTCAACGATGGCAGACCTCGGTGTCTGCCTTTGAGCATTCGCTGAAAACCGGCGCCGTCGCGGTCGACAACATCGCCGGGACACAAGAGCAGACGAGTGCGCTGGTCGGTGCCAGCCAGTCGGCCGTCGGCGTGCTTCAGGCAACGCAGGCCGGCAACCAGCTCCTCGCCGTGCAAGCCAAGCAAGTTGCCGATCTCACTGCGATGCTGGCCGCACAAGGGCGAGCCGAAGCCCTTGAGCAGGCGAGGCGGGCGGCCGCGCAGGAGCAGGCACGCGAACAGTTCAGCCGTTTCATGACGGGCAGCAGTTACAGCCCGTCATCGGTAAAAATGTTCCACGACTGAGGCGAGAATCGCATGGATCTCAAGATCGCCGCCCGGATAGCAGCCGTTCTTGCCCTTGGCACCGCCATGACCGCCGCCTCCATGGCGCTGCGCGGCGACGGCTCGCACGACGCGTCCTCCCCGCGCTCCGCATATCCGGGCGGCGAGCCGGCTAAGGTCGAGCTTGCCCGATGCCGGGCCATCGGCATGGCGGCCGTTGACGACGAAGCCTGCAGGAGAGCCTGGGCGGAAAGCCGCCGACGCTTCCTGCAACCATCCCTCCGCCCCATCGCGCCAAACGCGGCTCCGTGGATCGAAAAGGACCAGAGCCGAATGCTGCCGCTCCAACCGCCAACTCCGCCTCGCGC
Source organism: Mesorhizobium sp. M0633 (assembly GCF_040320645.1). Lineage (NCBI taxonomy): Bacteria > Pseudomonadati > Pseudomonadota > Alphaproteobacteria > Hyphomicrobiales > Phyllobacteriaceae > Mesorhizobium > Mesorhizobium sp. M0633. The sequence continues at coordinate 26,095 of NZ_JAMYQC010000048.1, read as the reverse complement.
GGAAGACCGGCTGCATCCGGAAACGGTGGCGCCATGAACGACACCGGCGTGATCGATCGCTTCCTGGAGACCTTTACCCGCTATATCGATTCTGGCTTCGGGCTGCTCAGCGGCGAGGTCGCATTCCTCACCTCCACTTTGATCGTCATCGACATCACGATTGCCGGCCTGTTCTGGGCTTGGGGTGCGGATGAGGACGTCCTGCACCGACTGATGAAAAAGACGCTCTATATCGGCTTCTTTGCCTTCATCATCGGCAACTTCAATCGTCTGGCCGGGATCGTCTTCGAGAGCTTTTCCGGGCTCGGTCTGAAGGCGGGAGGTTCGGCACTATCGGGCGCCGCACTGCTGCAGCCGGGCCGCGTCGCGCAGGTCGGCGTCGATGCCGGCAATCCAATCCTCGAAGCCGCCAGCCAGTTGATGGGCTACGTCTCGTTCTTCGAGAATTTTGTTCAGATCGTGGTCCTGATGATTGCTTGGGCGATCGTGCTGATTGCGTTCTTTGTTCTCGCCGTACAGATCTTCGTCACGCTGGTCGAATTCAAGCTGACGACGCTTGCCGGCTTCGTGCTGATCCCTTTTGCGCTGTTCAACCGGACCGCCTTCCTCGCTGAAAAAGTGCTCGGCAACATCGTTGCCTCCGGCGTGAAAATCCTGGTGCTCGCCGTCATCGTCGGCATCGGCTCGGGCCTGTTCGGCGAGTTCACTCAAGGCTTTGGTGCCGAACAACCGACGATCACCGATGCGCTGTCGCTTGTTCTCGGCGCATTGTCGCTGATGGGCCTGTCGATCTTCGGTCCAGGCATCGCGACGGGGCTGGTTTCGGGTGCTCCGCAACTGGGCGCAGGTGCCGCTGTTGGCACGAGCCTCGCCGTTGGTGGCCTTGGCGTAGCCGGCGCTATGGGCGCCCGCGCCGCAATAGGCGGCGCAGCAGGCGGGCTCAGTGCAGGCGGGCGCATGTCGGCAGCCGCCGCACGTAGTGGCGCGCATCTGGCCGGCAGCACTTCGGCCGCCTGGGAACTCGCCGCAGCCACGTCTGGAAGAGGTGGTGCAGGCTCAATCGCCGCCGGCATGGCGGGTGTCGCAAAGGCTGGTGCCAGCGCTGCCGTTCAACCCGTCAAGCAGGCAATGTCGCGCGCCGCGTCAGCCCTGTCCGATAGCTACGAGGCCGCCCGCTTGGCAGCTTGGGCTACGACGAGTGGAGAGCGATCGTCGCGAACGGCTTCCTCCGGTGACTGGTCGACCACCCAAACCAGTGCCGACGCCCCGCCCGCATGGGCAAAACGCATGAAGCGCGGCCAGGCCATGAGCCATGGCGCCAGCATCGCCGCGCATTCAGTTCATTCGAGCGATGATGGCGGCGGCTCAATGAATGTTTCCCTCGATCAGGACGACCGCCGATGACCCCCTTTAGACGCCCTTTTGTTCGTTACGGAAAAACGCCTCACCCTGAGACGCCATATCAGCGTGCAGCCCAGATTTGGGACGAGCGCATCGGCTCGGCTCGCGTCCAGGCGAAAAACTGGCGGCTGATGGCCTTCGGCTCGCTCGTCCTGGCCGGCGGTTTTGCATCCGCATTGGTCTGGCAATCGACGCGCGGTTCGGTGATTCCTTGGGTGGTTCAGGTCGACAAGTTTGGCGAGGCGCAGCTTGTCGCCCCGGCCATTGCCGACTATCGGCCGACCGATCCGCAGATCGCCTGGCATCTGGCCCGCTTCATCGAAGAGGTCAGAAGCATTCCGGCCGACCCGGTCATCGTCCGCCAAAACTGGCTGCGCGCCTACGATTACACCACAGACCGCGGCGCCATTTCCCTCAATGATTACGCTCGCTTGAACGACCCGTTTGCCAAATTGGGCAAACTCCAGATCGCCATCGAGGTTTCCAGCGTCATCCGTGCTTCGCCGGATTCTTTCCGCGTCGCCTGGATCGAGCGCCGCTACGAGAACGGCAACCTGGCCGGCACCGAGCGCTGGACCGCAATCCTCACAATCGTGATTCAGCAACCCCGCGACGCTGACCGGCTCAAAGTCAATCCGCTTGGCGTCTATGTCAACGCCATCAGCTGGTCGAAGGAGTTTTCATGATGCGTGCAGCACCAACAAGAACATCGGCGAGACCGGCCACGCGCAATGCGCCCAAGGCACGTAGGCTTGCCCTGGCATTGCTGTCGGCAACGGCGCTCGCCGGCTGTGCATCGAAGAAATACATTCCGCCGGAAATCGCCTACGACGATGCGGTGCCTGCCGTGCGCAGGGTCGACCCGCCTGGTCCGGTCAAGGTGGTGGAAGTGCCGAAACTGCTTCCGCTGCCTGGTCAGTTGAAACCGGTCGAGGCCACGAACCCGAAGGTGAAGCCGGAGCCAGCCGATCCGAAGCAGCGGATCAGCCAGGCCAATGAGGCCGCGCGCATGCAGCCGGTTCGCGACGGTTTCGTCAATGCCATCCAGCTCTATCCCTGGAGTGAGGGCGCGCTCTACCAGGTCTACGCCGCACCCGGCCAGGTCACCGACATCGCCTTGCAGCCCGGCGAGCAGCTTGTCGGCTCCGGGCCAGTCGCCGCCGGTGACACAGTGCGCTGGATCATCGGCGATACGCAAAGTGGGGCAGGGGAGCGCCAGCAGGTCCATATTCTTGTGAAGCCGACACGGCCAGACCTCCAGACCAACCTGGTCATAAATAGCGACCGCCGCACCTATCATCTCGAGCTCCGCTCGACCGAAAAGACCTACATGGCCTCCGTCTCCTGGCAGTATCCGCAGGACCAACTGATTGCGCTGCGGCGCCAGAATGCGCAGGCTTCCGCCGCAAAGCCGGTCGCGACCGGCGTCGACCTCCAGAAACTGAATTTCCGCTACCGCATCGAGGGCGATGCCGCACCCTGGCGGCCGCTTCGCGCCTTCGATGACGGTGCAAAGGTCTATATCGAGTTCCCGTCGGGCATAGCGCAAGGTGAAATGCCGCCGCTCTTCGTCATCGGCCCATCGGGCGGCTCGGAGCTGGTCAACTACCGTGCTCGCCAGAACTACTACGTCGTTGATCGGCTGTTTGCCGCCGCTGAATTGAGGCTCGGCGACAAAACAAGCGAAAAGCGCGTCCGCATCGTGCGCACGGACGGCAAACGAACCTCGCCTAGCACGAGGCTGTTCCGATGAGCGACCCTGCAAATGCACCCAACCAGGACATTCGAGCGGAACTGCGCCTTCGGCCCGAACCGGCCAGGGTCACGCGACTGTCGCGCAAGGTGCTGATAGGCGTTGGTGGAGTTGCCAGCGCTGTGATCCTCGGCACGTTGATTTGGGCGCTCGACACCAGACAGCGCGGAACCGAACAGCCGCCCGAGCTCTTCACCACCGAAAACCGCTCAACGGCCGACGGGCTACAGAAGCTGCCGAAGGACTATGCCGGTGTTCCGCAACTCGGCCCCGCGCTGCCTGGCGATTTGGGCCGGCCGATCTTGCGCGCGAAGGAGCGCCGCCAACCGATTGGGGCGTCCAACGTCAGTGGACCGCGCGCAGATCCGGAGGAGCAGCGCCGACTGGCCGAGATCGAGGCCGCACGCGTGGCGAAGCTCTTCACCGATACGAATACGAGACCTGGTCCCGCACGACAGAATGCTGGCACCAGAGTCATAGAACCGGACACCCAATCTGGTCTGACTCCGCCGCCGGGGCCGCCACCAATCGATCCTGGCGCCGCGCAAAACGTGCAGGATCGCAAGCTGGCCTTCGTCAATGCCGAGCCAGACCGTCGTACAGTCAGCCCCAATCGGCTCGCCGAGAAGGCCTCGCCCCATGTGGTGCAAGCCGGCAGCGTCATTCCAGCTGCCCTTATCACCGGCATCCGCTCCGATCTGCCCGGCGAGATCACCGCTCAGGTCACGGAAAATGTCTACGACAGCCCGACAGGATCCCATCTCCTGATCCCGCAGGGTGCGAGGCTGATCGGCCAGTACGACAGCCACGTCGCCTTCGGCCAGTCGCGCGTGCTGCTGGTCTGGAACCGGCTGATCATGCCTGACGGCACCTCGATCGTGCTGGAGCGCCAGCAGGGCGCAGACGCTGAAGGATTTTCCGGGCTGGAGGACGAGGTCGACCGTCATTGGGGCCAGATGTTCCGGGCCGCAGCACTCTCGACATTGCTGGGCATTGGGACATCGCTTGGGTCCAGCGACGACGAAAGGGAAATCGCCAAGGCCATCCGCGAAAGCGCGCAGGATTCGGCCTCCGATATTGGCCAGCAGCTCGTGCGCAATCAGCTCAATGTCCAGCCGACGCTCACCGTGCGGCCCGGTTTCCCGGTTCGCGTGATTGTCAATCGCGACCTTCTTCTTGTGCCTTACGGCACGCCAAAGGATCCATCATGACCAAGCTGAAACTTTCTGCCATTCCCGATGACCGTCCGGTCAAGATCACCGTCGAACTGCCTGCCGCCGTTCATCGCGACCTCGTTGCCTATGTCGATTATCTGAACAGTCAACATGTCTTTGTCTCACAAGCAGGAGGTGAACCATGCCGGATCTGAGGCTCGGTCGGCTGCCGAAGGTTGGCGTCGTCCGCATGACCATCTCCCTGTCGGAACCGCTCAAGGAGGAACTCGACCAGTATGCAGCCGAACACAGCCGGCTCTACGAACCCGTGGACGCCGCAGCCCTGATTCCGCACATGCTGGAAGCCTTCGTCCGTTCGGATCGCGGCTGGCGCGGCCGTAAGGCGAAGGCCGGCCGTGCCCGTCAACGAGGGGCGTCTCCAGCCAGCAGTACGACACGAAGCGGTGCTGAAGGTGATGGCTCCGCCTGAAGCTGTCCTGGTGGCTTTACCCTAAGCGGAAGTTCGCTCGCCCTCGGTTGAACTCACACTCATGGACCCAATCCTGACCTTCCGGGACCCATTTTCCTTCCAGAAACCGGACATTGGGCCCAACCAGCGCTCGTGACCCGAAGGCGACCTTCATTTCCTAGAAGCGCGTATGACTGCTCTTAGCCGGAAACCCGGCATTTGATGGACGCTGTGCTTGGAGGGCGGGTAATGAAGCGTCATAGCATCGTCGGCATGATAGGCGCCGTCGGCTTGCTTCTCGCCGCTGTGTTTGATTGCCTGTTGCCTTCCACTGATGAAAGAGTCGACTAGGACCTTTTTTGCTGTGACCGCACCGAATTGGTGATTAGATAAGTTGTCATGTCCGACCCACGCATCGACAGGGGCGATGACGGGCGCAATTCCAAGGATGTGGAACTGGTCCGCCGCGCGTTGGCGCGCGACGCGGACGCATTACGAACCATCATGCAGATGCACAACCAGCGCCTCTACCGTATCGCGCGTGGATTGGCCGACGACGACAGCGAAGCCGAGGACATCGTTCAGGAAGCCTATGTCAACGCCTTCGCCCACTTTGCCGAGTTTCGAGGAGAATCGGCATTGTCGACATGGCTCTGCAGGATCGTCGTCAACGAGGCACTAGGACGCTTGCGAAGGAGTCGGCGCGCGGCAGCTTTTGCAAAATCCGCGGCACGGGCCAATGCCGAAGTCATACAGTTTGCTCTCGACAAGCATTCCGGGGACGCAGAGCGAACGGTGGCGCAACGACAAATCCTGAGCTTGGTCGAACAGGCAACCGATAGGCTGCCCCCCGCCTACCGCGTTGTTCTTATTGCCCGAGCAATCGAAGGACTCTCTAATGACGAGACAGCGGAACTGCTCGGCGTGCGTCCCGAGACAGTGCGGACGCGGCTCCATCGCGCTCGCCGTCTCCTTCGCCAAGAGCTAGACGAGCAGATTGGCCCCGTGCTGCTCAATGCCTTCCCCTTCAAGGGCCGACGCTGCGAGCGACTAATCGACACCGTTATAGATCGCCTTCGTTTTCCAGCCTGACTGCGTGCGGAAGGTCTTTCTGCGCCTCTCTCTCCCATGCCGGCAGAAGGTCCATGCTCTATCGATCGATCGGTCTTCGCGCCGGACGCGGGAACGTTTTGACGGTTCGGTCATCCAATATTGTCAGCCAGATTCGGTAGCCACGCAATCGGGACGTCGCCGAACGGGTAGACCAACTGGAAAACAATGTTCGGGAGGACAAGGCAGTGTCAGCACGGTTCAATCGTATTGGTGTCTCCTTGGTCATTCTGGTCTCCGCGGCTTTGATTCCGGCCGCTGCCCAGACGGGCGCAAAAGGATCGGTCAGTGGAAAGGATTTTGACGCCGCCACGGCCGAGCAGGCCAAGCGATATCTCAAGGAAGGTCGCGAGACTTTCCGTTTCGATACCTTTGGTAGCGAGGAGTTTTGGGGCGGCAAGCTCAAGCTCCATGAGGCGATCGCCGGGGAGAAACTGGGCGGGGTCGGACCTGGCCTCAGTCCGGAAATGGCTCTCGAACTTGGCCTCAAGGTCGATGTCAATGCAATTCCGAAGGATGTGGCTGCAGCTCTCGACAAAGGTGAGGTCGACCTTACCGATCCTGCAAGCACGCTTCTCCTGCTCAAAGCCAATGCCGTTGTCGGGGTCACCGGGTTCTTCGCCGAGGACGGAAAGACGCTGACTTCGGTCGGCATACAATGTGCCGTGTGCCATTCGACCGTTGACGACGCATATGCGCCAGGCATCGGGCATAGGCTGGACGGCTGGCCGAACCGCGACCTCAATATAGGCGCTGTCGTTGCATTGGCGCCTGACCTCACGGCGTTCACCGAAATGCTGCAGATATCCGAAGCGGAGGTGAAGAAGGCGGTGGAAGCATGGGGCCCTGGCAAATTCGATGCTGAACTGAACCTCGACGGCAAGGCATTCCGGCCGGACGGCAAGACGGCCGCCACGCTCAATCCACCCGCCTTCGGATTGGCCGGCGTGAACAACCATACATGGACCGGAGCCTGGGGCACGGTGAGCTACTGGAACGCCTATGTCGGCAATCTCGAAATGCACGGCAAAGGCGTTTTCTACGATCCGCGCCTGGACGATACAGAGAAGTATCCGGTCGCAGCGAGAACGAAACAGGGCCACAAGCAGGACGAGGAAGACCGGATCACGGCGAAGCTGCCGGCGCTTCACTTCTATCAGCTTTCGCTGCCGACCCCGAAGCCGCCCGAGGGCGCCTTCGACAGTGCGGCGGCGGAGAAAGGCGAGGCACTTTTCAACGACAAGGCCAAATGCGGCACTTGCCACGTGCCGCCACTATTCACCGAGCCGGGATGGAACCTGCATACGGCCGATGAGATCGGGATCGACGATTTCCAGGCGATGCGATCCCCGGACGAGCGTTACAGGACGGCATCGTTGCGTGCACTTTGGAACACGGAAAAAATCCACAAGGGCGGTTTCTACCACGACGGGCGGTTCGCCACCCTCAATGACGTCATCAAGCATTATGACGACCATCTGGGCCTTGATCTGACCGATCAGGAAAAGAGTGACCTGATCGAGTACCTCAAGTCGATTTGACCCAGCACTTGACGGCGTCGGCGTTCCTCGGATGTCGATTGGGAGGAAAGGTTATGAACGGTGATCGTAGTGAGGCAAATCGCTGGTCGGCACACAGCGTGCCAAGCCAGACGCTGTCTCGTCGGAAGTTTCTGAAGGTATCGATGACCGGCGTCGCCATGCCGGTGGAGGCGGGCTTGCTTCCTGCATGACGGGCCAGCCTGCGGCGCGTGGCGCCGGAATAACGCCAAAGCCTCTGGCACTCTATCAGGATGTTCCAGACAAAGGTCGCCGCTGCGCAGGGTGGGCCCATTTCCTGGAGCCGAATGCATGCGAGATCGTTGCGGGCGAAATCAGCCCTGATGGCTGGTGCCGCTTTTACAAACCGCGGCCAGCCTGATCGGTCGGAAACCAGCGGCAGGGGAACCTCGTTGGAAACGGATCAAGGAATCACTTGGGCGCAGCAAAACGTGTATTCCGCCCGAAATCCGCAGTGCACGTCCAACATCGCGGCCCACCCGATCCAACCAATGTTGATCCCGTTCCTGGTAGCTTTTGATCACGACATTCTCATGGGATCGCTGTCAGGAAATGGATCATCAATTCGCCTGATCTTGCTGGACAAACATCCGAGAAGAGGCCGGATCGCGATCTTCAGTGAGTCCACTGCAGACGTCCGCGCATGGCGCGACCGAGCCGGCCGAAGGATTCGTTCTGCCGTACAGCCGCGGAGCGTTCTTCGTCGCGGTTGGGCGGCGAGCCGACTTTCTGGCTGCGCGCGCCGCAGACCGGTTGACGTTAGAAAGAGGCCATTCCTTCTGTTTCCGATCAAGTGGGGCTCACAAGGAGCTACCAACTGGACTCTAGCTCAATCTGCTGTTCATTGTAACGAATGGGCAACCAAAAATCCTCAGGGGAAAGCAGGCCACCCCGGTTGTACAATCTCGGTTCAACTGGCCTTGCCGAAGCGATCCTGCAGACCATGGATCAGCCGCTGCTGGTCCTAAGAGACGACCTTACGGTCGAGGAAGCCAATTCGGCGTTCTATACGCTGTTCAAGGTCGACACCGAAGAGACCCGCGGGCGCCTGCTCTACGAAATCGGCAATGGCCAGTGGAATATCCCCGAGCTCCGTCGGCTCCTGGAAGAGATCCTGCCGCAGCAGTCGGTAGTGGAGCACTACCGGCTAGAGCATAAGTTCCCGGAGATCGGCAAAAGGATCATGATCCTGAACGCGAGGCGGCTGCCGCCCGAGGGCGACCGCCCTGAACTGATCCTTTTGGTCATCTCAGATCGCACCGAGACCGAACAGGCCCGGTTCGAACTCGAAGGCTACGTCGAGTTCGGGGAAAAGCTGATTGACAGTACCCGGGAGGCGCTCCTGGTGCTCGATTGGGACCTGAAGGTGGTTCGCGCCAACCGGCCCTTCTATGACGCCTTCCAGGTGTCTCCTGACGACACTAAGGGGCGGCTGATCTACGAGCTCGGCAATCGGCAATGGGACATCCCGCGTCTGAGAGAGCTGCTTGAGAACGTCCTGCCCAACAACAACGCCTTCGATGATGTGGAAGTGGAGCATGATTTTGAGCACGTCGGCCGCCGCGTCATGCTCCTCAACGGGCGACGCCTCGACCACCTCGACCTCATACTGCTGGCGATCCGCGACGTCACCGAGCAGCGCCGCATGGAGAAGGAGCGGGAAACGCAGGTTGGCGAGCTCCATCACCGGATAAAGAACGTCCTCACCACAGTCGATGCGCTGGTAAGACGAACGCTGCGCGACAGCGGTTCGCTTGAGGAATTCGGCCGAGCCTTCGAGAGCAGGCTCGGTGCCATGGCACGCACGCAGGATCTGTTGGTGCGCGCGCCGAGGGGAAGTGTTGATATGTCCGAGATTCTGCGGCTGGAGCTGCAGGCGCATGGCGGACGGGAAGGTGGGAATTTCAATCTCGACGGCCCCGCAATCGCGCTACCGCAAGATGCGGTCCAGGCATTCGCAATGGCCGTTCACGAACTCACCACCAACGCAGTCAAGCATGGCGCGTTTGCTTCGCCTGAGGGGCGAGTTGACATTCAATGGACGGTGCAGGCGGGCGAAGGGGGCGCGACGCGTGTAATGTTTCGCTGGCGGGAACGTTGCCCGATCATAACCAGCGCCGGCCGCACCGGCTACGGCTCCCGCGTCCTGGAGGCAGCGTTCCGCCACACCCTGAAGGGCAGCTCCCGGCTTACGCTGCATCCTGATGGAGCTGAATTTTCGGCTGAGTTCCAGCTCTAATACCGCGCGGACATGTCGAGGCTGCGAGGACTGCGCCAAATCCCATATCCACATGATGGTGTCAGGCCGCGGTTCTGCATGCTGGCATAGCAACCGGTCTGGATCGAACGGGTTCCGCCGGGGGCGATGGGAGGAATGACTGCGGAACCCTGGGCAGCGGTCGTTTCGGGCCATGGGAGGTCGCATCAAGTCATAGCGCGAACGGCAGGTTTGTAGATGCCATGAAGGTCAGCAAATGGCGCGCAACATGACCTCCAGCATTGTCACCCGCGATGTCCGCTTCCGGGCGGAGGCTGAAGAGACTGCCACCGCACTTTCAACCTCGCCAAGGAACACCTCGAACAGCTCAAGGCGAGGCCATCGACTTAAGCCTAGCTGTGCGTGTTTCGACATTTCGACGTCGCGGTGTCGGATTATTTGCATGCAAACCAGTTTTACGACGCTATCCTCCCATCCTCAACGGAAGATTCTGGGAGGAATGCATGGCTGCGCATGAGCAACATGCCGTTGAAATCATTAGGGACAAAGAGTGGTCGGTTCGCGTGACGGTCAACGGCACCACCACCACGGTCCCTTTTACATCTGAGAGCTACGCGCGTTCGTTCGCAGACGGTCAGGCGTTCCGACTGGGCGTTCAGGTCGCGGAGATCAAGAAGGCGGCCTAGCCGCGCGCTTGCCCCAAGAGCCCCACAGCGATTGAACCTCGAGTGACCAAAGCCGGTTGAAATTAGCCGTTGCGCGGCATAAGAGCTTGTGCCTATAGTTAGTACGTGGCTCGCACGAACAAACAGACTGACTGTGACGACCTGTAGATGGCGCCCAAGCTGGGCTGCTGCGCGGTCTGGACGTGAGCCGGAACACTCGGTCAACAGGGGATACGCACAGTGAACCGCTTTCAGAAACTCTCGACCGCAGCGCTCGTCGCAGCATCCTTCACGTCGACCGCCCTCGCCACGAATGACAAGCTGACGATCGGCATCGTCACCTTCTCGACATCCGACGTCGACACAAACCAGATGGTCGACACGATGAGCCAGGAAGCCAAGTCTAAGGGCTGGTCGGTGGAAACGCTCAATGCCAATGGCGATCCTTCGCAAGCGATCACCAGCATCAAGCAGCTGGCAACCAAGAAGGTGGACGCCATCATCGTCACGGTCTTCGATTCGACGGGCCTGGCGGCCGGGCTCCAGGCGGCGGCGGACGCAAAGATCCCCGTGCTTTCGGCCGGCGGCGGCATGGCAGACGGGATCGCGCTATCTGCAAGTACCGGTGCTGCGCAACCGCTGATGGACTTGATGCTGAAGGACATCGGCAAGTCCGGAACTGTACTCGACCTCACCTACCATCCCGGCATTCCGTGCCGCGAACGAGCCGACGCCTTCGATACGGCCGTCAAGGCAAATCCGGGGCTCAAGGCGACCTCGCACGAGATCAGCATCCCGGGTGCTGCCGAATCGTCGCAGGCCGCGACCAGCGCCTGGCTTGCAGCCAATGCCAACGCCAAGGGGCCGTTCGCCATCTTCAACTGCTATGACGACAACGCTATGGGCGCGATCGCGGCGCTGAAGCAGAACGGCCGCAGCGACGTGAAGGTCTATTCGTTCAACGCCACGGCGCCCGCTGTCCAGGCTGTCAAGGACGGGACGATGACCGCCACGCTCGGTGTCGATCTGACTTCGGCAGGCAAAATGCTAGTTGATCAGATTCCCGACATCCTGGCAGCCGGCGACCAGTGGAAGCCCAAATCCTTCGTGCCAGGCTATACGCTCGTCACCAAAGAGAACGTCGACAAGTTCATCAAGGACAATCCGCAGTAAGCTCTCCTGATTGTGGGTCTGGGCCGGACTTGCCTGGCCGGGCCGGAGTGCTGTCATGAGAGCCGCTATGTCCGCTGATCATTTCCTGCCCGAAACCCACGCTCCGGCAGAGGCGCCCCGCGTCCTGCCGTCAACGCAGACCGGCTATGCCTCGCCCAATGCCCGACAGCGGCGCGCGTTGCTCATGCGCCTGCTTGGAACCTACGGCACCATCATCGTGCTGGCGTCGATGCTGGGGATCTTCTCGGTGCTGGAGCCGGGGACCTTCGCAACCATCGGCAATTTTCGCAACATCGTAAACGACATGGCGATCGGCACCATTGTCGCGGCCGGCCTCACCGTGCCCCTCGTCGCCGGTGATTTCGACCTCAGTATCGGCTATGTCGCGAGTTTCTGCGGGCTTCTCGTGGTCGGGCTGTTGAGCAGCAGTGGCTTGCCGATCCTACCCGCCATCTTCCTTGTCGTCGGCCTCGGAACGGTCATCGGCATTGTCAACGGCATTGTCGTTTCGAAGATCGGGGTGAACGCCTTCATTGCCACGCTTGGCACGGGCACCATCATCGTCGGGCTGAACTACGCCTATTCGGGCGGAATTCCGCTGCAGCTCACCCAGTCGCGCGAATTCACCAGTATCGCGATCGGCCGGATTGCCGGAGTGCCGCACCTCGTCATCATCATGGCCGTCGTGCTTGCGCTGCTGTGGGTGATCCTCAACCGAACAGTGCAGGGCCAACACATCAAGGCCATCGGCGTCAGCCCGGAATCAGCGCGCCGCGCCGGCGTCGCCGTCGATCGCAGCCGCATCGTTGCCTTCGCCATCGCCAGCACCTGTGCTGCTATCGGTGGCGTGCTGATGGCCTCCAATCTCGGCTCCGGCCAGGTGACGGCGGGTGACAGCTTCATGCTGACGTCGTTTTCGGCCGCCTTCCTCGGTTCGGCGGCGCTGCGAGAGGGTCAGTTCCATATCCTCGGCACCTTGATCGGCGTGCTGACGGTCGCCGTCGGCAACAATGGGCTGGCCATGATCGGCGCGCCGATCTTCACGCAGTTCCTGTTCACCGGCTGCCTTCTCGTCGTCGCCGTAGCGCTCGGCGGTATTGGCCGCCGCTATGCGAGGGGATAGGCCATGGCGCAGAAGATGCTGCTCAGCCTGCGCCGGATCTGCCGCAGCTTCGGCGGCATCCAGGCACTCGATGACGTTTCGCTGGACATCGCCAGGGGCGACATACTCGGCCTCGTTGGCGACAATGGTGCCGGCAAGTCGACGCTGATCAAAATCCTGGCCGGCGCGCATGACCCAACTTCCGGCGACGTGATCCTCGAAGGGCGGCCGCAAAAGTTGTCGCCGCCGTCCGAAGCGCAACGCCTCGGCATCGAGACGGTCTATCAGGACCTGTCGCTGATCGGCACGTTCACTGCCGCCGAAAACTTCTTTCTCGGCCGCGAGATTGCGCTTGGCCGCGGCCCGGCGCTGCTGCGCTGGATCCGCCGCAAATCGATGGGCGACATCGCGATGCGCGGCCTCGAGGAACTGCACATCGAGATCCCCGGGGTGCGCAGCAAACCGGTGGATCGCATGTCCGGCGGCCAGCGCCAATTGGTGGCGATCGCGCGCGGTGCCTTTTGGGGCCACAAGCTGCTGCTGCTCGACGAGCCCACCGCGGCGCTCGGCGTGCGCGAATCCCGTGAGGTGCTCGACCTCATCAAACGACTCGGCGCCCAGGGGCTGACGATCGTCATGGTCACCCACAATCTCGATCATCTCTGGCAGGTGTGCAACCGCGTGGTGGTGATGCGCAGGGGCCGCAAGGTCGCCGATCTCGCAAGTTCCGGCACCAACATGGAGGATGTCGTCGCTTATATCACCGGCGCCAGGCAGCCGGCGACCGCGCAGGCGGAAGCATGAGCGCGGCTGAAACGATGACGCTGCGCCGGCTGCTGGGCAATGCGCCGAGCCGCTGGGGGCATTGGGGTGCCGACGACGAGATCGGAGCGCTCAACTATCTGACCGCCGACGAGGTCAAGCGGGGCCTGGCGTCGGTGCGGGACGGCCGCACCTTCACCCTCGGCGTGCCGGTCGGGACTTCTGAGGGCGATGCCGTCTTTCCCGGCCGCTGGCCGGCGAAGCATTTCATGGTCGCCGACAAGGCCGGCTTCGAGAACGGTCACTGGCAACCGCTTGCCGGCGGCCTCGAATTCGCAGACGACTATATCACCAGCTTCGCACAGGCCGGCACGCATTGCGACGCGCTCGGCCACATGTGGTTCGACGACACGCTTTGGAACGGCTTCGCGGCAAGCAGTACCAATGGCGGCATGACCAAGGCCAGCATCATGCCGATCGCGGAGCGCGGGATCGTCGGACGCGGCGTGCTGCTCGACATCGCCCGGTTCCGCGGCAAACCGGCCCTTGAGCGCGCTGAAACATTCACGCATCGCGACCTCATGGAATGCGCCCGGGCCCAAGCGGTCGATATCCTGCCGCGCAGCATCCTTCTCGTTCGCACCGGCTGGGTCGGCGCACTGGCGGCGGGAAGCCAGCGCGTCGGCGATGGATATTGGGAACCCGGACTGACCTTCAGCCTCGACCTCGTGCGCTGGTTCGACCAGATGCAGATCCCCTGTCTGGTTACCGACACACTGGCCAACGAGACAACCTACGAGCCCGAGACCGGGTTGATGCTGGTGCTGCACGCCGCGCTGATGCGCAATCTGGGCGTGGCGTTCACCGAAATGGCATCGCTCGACCTGCTGGCCGCCGACTGTGCCTCGGACCGCCGCTACGAAGGCTTCTACTGCGCCAGTCCGGTCAAAGTGAGCAAGGGCACCGGCGGCGCGGCAAATCCAGTGTTCATCAAATAGCACCAACAAGGTGGAACGGCTTATGACTTCTGCAGACGACCAGATCTGTTTCCTGCCGGCCACGGAACTGGCCCAGCGCATCCGGCGCCGCGACCTGTCGCCGGTTGAAGTAACCGAGGCCTATCTGCGCCGCATCGAGGCGCGCAACCCGGTGGTCAACGCCTATACGCTGGTTCTCGGCGACCAGGCGATGGAAGCTGCGCGGGCCGCCGAAAAGGCCGTGATGGCAGGCGGTTCGCTTGGACCGCTGCATGGCGTCCCCGTCGGCATCAAGGACCTCGACGATATGGCCGGCGTGCCGACCTCGATGGGGTCGTGGGCGGTGCACGACCGGGTGCCCAAAACAAGTGCTGTGGCGGTCGAGCGCCTGCTCGACGCAGGCGCCATCGTGCTCGGCAAGACCAACACGCCGGAGTTCGGCCATAAAGGTATCACCGACAATCTGCGCTTCGGGCCGACCAGCACGCCCTTCGCGATCGGCTACAATTCCGGCGGCTCGTCCGGCGGCAGTGCGGCAGCGGTCGGCGACGGCATGGCGGCCCTGGCGCAAGGCACGGACGGCGGCGGTTCGGTCCGCATCCCCGCCTCGTTCAGCGGCACCGTCGGCTTCAAGCCCTCTTTCGGCCGCATTCCTTCGGTGACTCGCCCCGACGCCTTCTTGTGGGGACATCCTCTGGTCCATATCGGACCGCTGACCCGCACCGTTGCGGACGCCGCGCTGATGACCAAGATCATGGCCGGGCCTCACAACCGCGACCCGTTCTGCCTGCCGGATCACGGCGTTGACTATGTCGGCGCCGTTGCCGGGCGGACGCCGAAACTGCGCGTGGCCTACAGCCCGCGACTGGGCAATTTTCCGGTCGAAGCCGGGGTCGCCACCGTCGTTGCCCGGGCAGTCGATGTCATGCGAGCACATGGCATTGAGGTTGATGAGGTCGAGCTCGATTTCAGGGCCGATCACAAGGAACTGGCTGCGCTTTGGGTGCGCACGATCTCGATCCACTATGCTGCCATCGCCGTGTACTGGAAACAGGAGGGCATCGACCTAATGGGCAAGCACGCCAAGGTGCTCACCCCGCAGTTCCTCGCCATGCTGGAGGGCGCCTACAAGGTGTCCGCCGTCGACCATGCGCTCGACGATCTTTTGCGCACCGGCGTCCTTGACGGCCTCGAGGATGTATTCGAAACCCATGACCTGATCGTCTCGCCGACGCTGGCCGTTCCGCCCGTCAAGAATGCCCCCGACGGCAACACGATCGGGCCGACATCGATCAATGGCGAGGCGGTCGATCCGCTGATCGGCTGGTGCATGACCTATCCGATCAACTATACCGGCCATCCGGCGATTTCGGTTCCGGCCGGCCTGACGGCGCAGGGCCTGCCGGTCGGCCTGCAGATCATCGGGCGGCGGCACGCCGACGAAACCGTTCTGGCGATGGCGGCTCAGTTCGAACGTATGCAGCCCTGGTTCCAAAGCTATCCGGGGCTCGCTGGATAGTTGGGTGTCGGAATACCTAGATCGGAAGCTGCAGCAGCTCGGAAATCACCAGACCGGCTGCGCCTAGGAGGGCGGCCCGGTCACCTGCATCGCCGGCAATGAATTCGATCGCGCCGCCGGGTCGTGACGGAACCATGGCGCGGACATGCTCCGCGATTGCGCCGAGCAGGCAATCGCCGCCGAGCACGACATCGCCATGCATGATGAAAATGTTGGGCGCCACCGTCTGCTGCAGATTGGCGATGCCGACGGCGACGTTGCGGGCATAGCGGTCGAGCAGCTCAGCCGCTCCCGGCAGCCGCCGCGCCGCCATGTCGACGAGGCGGGCCGAGTCGATCAGGTCTGGCTCTGGCAGAGCCGTGCGGGCGGCCTCCCGCCGGAGCCAGCTCAAGGTGGCAATGGTGTCCCAGCAGCCGCGCCTGCCACAGCGGCAGGGCTCGCCGTCGAGCTGCACGAAAGTGTGTCCGAGTTCGCCGCCTGCGCCTGCCGTGCCACGATAGAGGTGCCCGTCGAAATAGAGTGCGCCGCCCAGCACCTCGCCCGTGTAGACGACCGCGAATTGCCTGACGCCGCGCCCGGCGCCGAACCAGCGGTCGCCGACCAGCAAGGCGCGCGGATGATGGTCGAGCTTGACCGGCAGGCCGAAGCGTCGCCCGAGATCGTCGGCGAGCGGGTAGCGGTCGAGCGCCGGCGCGAGATTGACAGCGACGATCGACCCGCGATCGGTGTCAACCATGCCGCCGACGCCAACACCGATCCCGAGAGGCATGCGCCGCGCCCTGGAGAGAGTGTCGCCGACGCATTCAGCGATCGACTCGATGATTGGCCGGACCGGCCCCCTGCCGTCCGGCAGGGCCATCTTGCGTTCCGATTCGATCTTGCCGTCGAGCGTCGCCACGCAGGCATGCACGGCATCCGGCATCAGCAGCACACCGCAGATCGGACGGGCATTGGGCGAGAACCACAGCGGCCGGGCCGGCTTGCCGCCGCCCGGACTGGGAGGAACCGGGTCGCTCTCGACCAGCACCTGATCGTCGATCAGCGGCTGCACGATTCCGGAAATGGTGGTGCGGTTGACCCCGGCCAGGCGGGCCAGTTCAGCCCTGCTCGTCGGCCCAAGATCGAACAGGGCCTGCAGCACACGGCCGCGATTGGTCGAGCCGACCATCGAGGACGACAGCAGCGCCTTGCGCCGGCGCGAAACCCGCTCCGCGCCGGACGCATCGCCGGGCGGCGTGAACAGAGCGCTGCGTCCGCCATTCGGGCGCCCATCGTCGGTATCGTCCATCGTCGGGTTTTTCATAAGGGGCATCCTGCCAGCTCTTCTAACCCAGGACCTTACCGGTTTCGAGCACTTTGTGCGAGCAGGCAACAAACTCGTGCATTGCCAGGACAAGATGCGTCGCAAATGTTCAAAGACACGCCAGCTCGGCGTCTCCTGACTAATTGGTGTCACAATAAGTTCCTGACCCACTTCGGCTTTGACACGTTGCGCGACCTGCCGGATTTCGAGGCACTCGAGGACGCTGGCCTGCTGCCAAAGACAAGCTGCTCGCCGGCGATATTCCGGTTGGCCAGACGAGCGGGGAGCGTGATGATGAGGTGGACATCGTCGCTGAAGGCGAGATGCCATGAGCAGACAGGCTTCTCTCTTCGACTCTCGGCAATCTCACGTCCAGGACCGACCGAACTGCAAATGCCCTCTCACGCTCCACCCATATAAATATCCATGATCTGCCGATCGTCGCGCACATCCTGAGGCTTTCCCTCGAAGCGCCTTTCGCCGGCCGCCAGGATGTAAAGCTTGTCTGCCATCGGCATCGCCTCACGGATATTCTGCTCCACCATCACGATGCCGATGCCGTGCGCGGTGAGGCTGCCAATGCGCTCGAGCGTCTCGATGACCATGGCCGGCGATAATCCGGCGGAAGGCTCGTCGAGCAGAATGAAGCGCGGTTCCGAGACCAGCGCTCGCCCCAGCCCAAGCATTGCCTGCTCGCCGCCAGAAAGCGAACCGGCCGCGGTTCGCCGTCGCCGCGCCAAAGAAGGATATTGCTCGATCACCGCCTCGATGCGCTGTTCGACTAGCCGGCTGTCCGCGATGGCGTAGCCCCCCATGCGCAAATTCTCTATCACTGTGAGGCGCGGAAACACACCGCCGCCCTGCGGCATCAGCACCAGCCCCTGGCGCACCACCTCATGGACGGCAAGGTTGGAGAGCGTTGCATCGCCCAGGCTGGCCGTGCCGCTCCACACCGGCAGGGCGCCGGCAATCGCCTTGAGCAGGGTCGACTTGCCACAGCCGTTCGGTCCGAAGATGCAGGTGATCTTACCAGCCTCCGCGCTTAGTGAAACGCCATGGACGATCTCCTGCTTGCCGTAGCCGGTGACGATGTTTTCGGCGGTGAGGGTGGTGCTCATTGCGGCCGCCCCAGATAGGTCTGCATAACTTCCGAATTGCGAACGATGTCGTTAAAAGAGCCGCTGGCCACGACGCGCCCTGCATCCATGACGATGATGCGATCGCACACGTTGCGTACCATCTCCATGTCGTGCTCGATGACCAGGAAGGTGATGCCGTGTTCGCGCAGCCGCGCGATGGCCTCTAGGATGATCTTGCGGATGTTGGGATGCACCCCCGCCGTCACCTCGTCGAGCAAAATGAGCGTGGCCTGTCGCATGATGACGCGCCCGAACTCCAGCAGCTTCTGCTGGCCGCCCGAAAGGTCCGAAGCGCGATTGTCGGCGACATGGTCCAGCGTGAGCAGCGCCAGCGTTTCGGCTGCCCGATCACGGGCGCCCTGCCAATGGCCCTCGGCCGCTGCCGCTAGCAGGTTTTCGGTGACGCTCATATTGTCGAACATGGCCGGAATCTGGAAGGTGCGCGCAAGCCCCAGCCGCGCGATCGCGTGAGCCTTTCGGCCGCCAATTTCGTGACCGTCGAAGCGGATCTGGCCACGATCCGGCGCCACCGTGCCCGACACCAGGCTGAACAGAGTCGACTTGCCGGACCCGTTGGGCCCAATCAGGCCGGCGATCTCGCGCCGACCGACCTCCAGAGACACACCGTTAACAGCCTTGATGCCGCCGAAATGGCGGTAGAGTTCGCGCACGACGAGGATAGGGTCGCCGGCCCCGGCCGTTTTGCCCTCGACCACGCTCAATTGGGCCCTCCATGGCCGTCGCCGACAACCTTGCCGACCGCCTTGTCCAGCACGGCGCCGGACTTGGCCCCGTGCCGCGAAAACAGACCGGCGATGCCGTTCGGCATGAACACCACCACCAACACGATGGCCGCGCCCAATATGGCGATGTAGAAGGCGGTGTCGCCCCAGTACATCCAGATCACGCGGTTGACGACGAACAGCCCTACACCGCCCAGTGCCGGCCCCCACAGGCTGCCTAACCCGCCCAGCAGCACCATTACCACCATCTGGTCGGTGATGTCGCCGCCGAAGACGCTTTTCGGATTGATGAAGGTGACCCAGTAGGCGAAGATCGCGCCGAACACCGAAGCGGTAACGGCGCTGAGTACGAAGGTTTGCAGCTTGACCAGCGACGTGTTGATACCGATTGCCTCGGCAGCCGGCTCGTGGTCGCGCAGCGCCTTGACCTTCAGCCCGAAACGCGACCGCTCGAACAGCGCCCAGGTGATAAGGTAGGTCAGCGCAGCCGCGCCGAACATGGCGAAGTAGAAGAAGCGCTCGTCGAGAAAGGGCGGCAGCCCAATTCCGCCAATGCCGCCGGTAAAGTCCATCACCGAGGTGAACTGGATGAGCACCTCGGCGAAGGCCCAGGTGGCTATAGCGAAATAGGCGCCGCGCAGGCGAAGTGTCGGCGCGCCGATCATGATGGCAAACAGCGCCGTCACCACGATACCGGCCGGGACGGTGGCAAAGAAGGGCCAGGCGAGTTTGTCGCCCATCAGCAGCGCCGTGACATAGGCGCCGAGCCCGAAGAAAGCCGAATGGCCGAAATTGATGTAGCCGGCATAGCCGCCGAGCATGTTCCAGGAGCAGGCCAGCCCCGCCCACATCAGCGCGCCGGTGGCGATGCGCAGCCAGTAGTTGTTGACCAGCATCGGCAGGAGCGCCAGCACAATGATCACCCCAATCAGCAGGAGGAGGCCGGTCCGGCGTTGCTTCATGTCCGGCCTCACAGGCCGTGTCGCAGGATCCCGCTCGGGGACAGGAGCAGGACGAGGAACAGCGTGGCGAAGATCGCCAGCAGCGAATAGCTCGACCCGACATAGGTCGCGACGAAGGCTTCGATGACGCCGAGCAGCAAGGCGGCGACAAGGGCACCGCCGACGGAGCCCAACCCGGCAAGCACAGCCACGAAGAACGCGAACAGCGTATAGCGCAGGCCGACCTCCGGATTGACTGAAAAAATTGCACCCATCAGCACGCCAGCCATGGCGGTGATGCCTGCGTAGAGCCCGTACACATTGGCGCTGAGGCGGCGAATGTTGACGCCCATAAGCGCAGCGTTCTGCCGGTTTTCGGCCGTCGCTCGGATCGCCAACCCATAGCGGGTGCGGTAGAGGAACAGGAACAGCCCGCCGGCGATGGCGATGGCGAACACCGCCGCCGCCACGCGGATCAGCGGCACCGTCACCGGCCCGACGGCAAGGCTCTCGCCGCTCAACGCCGTCGGAACGCTGTGGGTATTGAAGCCCCACGCGGTCAGCATGCCGCCGCGTAGCAGCGTGAACAGGCCGAAGGTCAGCGCCAGCGCCATCAATTCCGGCCGAGCCGTGCGGCTGTTGCGGACATTGTAGAGGATCGGCCCAATCAGATAGCCAATGGCGCCGAACAGCACGAATGCCACGGGGATCGCCAGGAATCCGTCTACGCCCAGTCCGGCGGCCATGTAGTAGCCGAGATAGCCACCCAGTACGACCCAGCCGCCCACAGCGAAATCGATGACGTGCAGCACGCCGAAAGCGAGCTGGAATCCGATCGTAAAGGTGGCGATGACGCCGCCGATCAGAAGGCCGTTCAGCAAGGTCTGTAGGAAAAGATCCAAGGCGGGAACCATCCGTCAGTCAGCCAAACCAAAAAAACGCGGGGTGCCGCGGCAAGGCGGCCGCACTCTATGGCATGGTCCGTTATTTTCTGAGCACGCGCAACCGTCGTCGTTCCCCCAGAAAGGGTGATGGCGATGAGGCTGCCCACCCCCTGTCCGAAGCCGCTTATTTCCAGGCCGGCAGCGGGTAGGTGAGGTTTGCCGACGCGGCCTCTTTCGGGCCCACCGCCACCGTCTTGCCGCCCTGAATCTGGATCAGCACCGGAACCGGTTGGACGTTGTCATGGTAGTGGTTGCCTTCCTTCTCGAACTTGATCGGCCCATAGAAGGTCTGGATTTCTGTCTCCGCGATCGCGTCCTTCAGCGCCACCCTGTCTTCGGGCGTTAGTGCCGGCTTCTTGCCGAGTCGCTTGACGGCATCGCCGAAAACGAGGCCGCTGGCCGCGCAGGCCGCTTCGGTGTAGTCGGGCTCGTGCCCGGACTTCTTTTGCGCCATCTCGGCAAACTCCCTTGCGGTGCCGAAGACGTCGTCCTTGTACGGAACCGATGGCAGCCACACCGAGACGCCGCAGGTGCCGTCGGCGTCCGCGGCCAGCGCCTCGGCGAAGGCCGGGTCGGTGACGCCGTAGTGCATTATCAGCGCCTTGGGCCGGAAGTTTAGCGACTTCGAGGTCTTGACGACATTGATCAGCGGCTCCTCATGGCCGCCGACGGCGACGATGTCGGGATTGAGCGCTGCGATCTTAGAGATAACTGGGGTTAGGTCGCCCGAGGCGGGCACCAATTCGTAGGCGACGACTTCCAGCCCGGCCTCCTTGGCTCCGTCGCGGAAACCTTCGCCGGTTTCCTTCGAGAAGGGCTCGTTGACCCCGATCACCGCAATCGTCTTGGCCGTGGGGTTGGACAGTTTCGCCAGCACGGCCAGCGACTTACCGGCAGTGGTGTCTACGGCCGGGATGATGCCGAAGTTGAATTCCGGCTTGGCCTTCCAGACGTTCGGCGATTCCGCGGAGCCGGAAATCATCGGCACCTGATACTTCTGGCAGATCGGCTGCACGGCGATGGTCGAGCCGCTGGTGTAGGGGCCGAACAGCACGTCCACCTCGTTCTGCACGATTAGGCGCTCGGCGGCGTCGGCGCCGGTCGCCGGGTTGCTCTGGTCGTCACCGTAGAACATGTCGACCTTGAAACGCTCGCCGGCGACCTCGACGCCCCCCTTGGCATTGATCGCCTCCGCCCACAGGTCGTAACCGCGCTTGGTCAGGTTGCCGCCGAGGATGTTCTCGCCCGACAGCGAGGTAATAACGCCGGCCTTGTAGGTCGCCACCTGCGCGTGTGCCGTTCGCACGAACGGCATTCCCAACGGACCGGCCGCGAAGGCGACAGCGCTGCCGCCGAGGACCCAGCGACGCGAAAAACCTTTGCTGTTCGTGGACATCATTCAACTCCCTTTGCCCGGCTATGAGATTTGGAAACCGACCATATTCTTGTTCCTACCACTATATGCCCTTTGTGCGGATAAGGAAGATTTCGCTGCCGTCCTCGGATCACGGCGGCGCAGGCGGCGATGAAAGCCATCTGGAATGACGATGGCTCCCGCTCGGTAGCCCTATGTTGATGACTATTGCAAACTCGCCAGCGGATTGCTCATCGGCTTGATTAATGCCAGCGCGGGCCGGCGCTTCCGCAATGCCGCGCCGCTCGCCGTCAACTGCAGAAATGGGACAGTCGTCATCAGGACAGGTCAGCTCGTCGCTGCTCGACTCCGCGATCGAGAGGAGAAACGCCGGAAGTGGCGGTTAGCTCAAGCCAGGATGGAGCGACCCGGCGCCCGCAGGTCAAATCCTGCTGTCGCAACGATTAGGAGGGCCCGACAATCTACCTTGATCGCAACGCCACGGTAGTCAACACGATAGCTGACGCCGCGAAAGCGCTGGAACAACCATGGCCATACATGGGCAGGCAAGGGACGTTGTGGAGGCGTTTCGTCAGGAAGTGGGTGGCGCCCATGCGGGCCTTGATCGTGCCGAAGGGATGCTCGACCGTCTCGCGCCTTGTCCGCATGGCGTCGGGATTGGCGTTGAGCCGGCGCTGGACCTCCTCCACGACATGCTCGCGCTCCCATCGGGTGATCCGGCGCTCCTTGGACGGCGTGCATTGCCGCTTGATCGGGCAGGCCGCGCAAGCTGCGGTCGACCAGTAGCGACGCAGCGTCATGCCATTCTCGACGTTGCTGTAGTGGTAGGTCAGCAACGCTCCGGACGGGCAGCGATAGACATCCTGATCAGGTAGATAGGCGAAGTCCTGCTTGCTGAACCGTCCGTCGGCCTTCGCGCCGGCTGTTCACAGCTGCTCTACGCGCTCAGTTCTCGACAAGCCGGCCAGAGAACTATCCTTCCAGAAGCGACGCGGGATCAAGGGACGTCGCCTGGCCAGACGTGACGCGCAGGAGAGGGCACCTTTGCAAACGCGACGATCACTCCGGCACGCCGGAGATGCCCAGCGCCTCGACGTAACGCTCGGCGAACACCTTGTCCCGCCACGGGTTGATCTGTCTCTGCAGGGTGAGCGTGTAGGTCGGGAACGCCTCCATCAGCCGCCGCGCCGCCGCCTGCGCTTCGTCCAGCCGGTTGAGTTTGACCAGCGCCATGATCACCACCCGGTGCGAGGAGCCGTAATTCGGCATCTCGCGCAGCGCTCGTTCTCCCCAAACCAGCGCTTCCTCGTAGCGTTCGAGCATCAGGTAGCTCATCCCGATGCCGGAGAGCGCGATGCCCTTCTCGGGGTCGACCGGACTCAGCCGCATTGCCCTGTGGAAGTGCTCGATCGCGACGAGGGGGTGGCCGGAATGGGCGTTCACCCAGCCGCTGCCCGTATGGCCCTGCGCCGAATTGGGGTTAAGGAGCAGGGACCGTTCGATCGTGTCCAGCGCCGTCTCGTAATCCTTGGCGCTGTAGGCGATTACCTGCGCGGCGAAACGCAAGCTTGTCGGGTCGTCTCGCGCGTCCGCCAGCACCTCGCGAGCCATGCGCACGGCGACGCGGATATCGTCGGGCTCGTGCCAGCACTGACTCACCGACAGGCTGCGGATATAGGCACCGAGTGCCTTCGCCAGGGTGAAGCCTGGGTCGATGCTGAGCGCCTCGTTGGTGAGCCGGCGCACGTCGGCGAAGCCTTCGCGCGTCATGCTGTAGAAGCGCGGCAGCGCACGAAGGTAGAGGTCGTAGGCACCGATGTAGTCGGTCGGCTTCATGCGCGCCTGCTTGATCTCCTGCAGCCGGATGCTCGGTTCGACAGCGCCGACGACGCTCTCGGTCACCTTGTCCTGCAGGTCGAAGATATCGCTCACGTCGCCCTCGAAGCGGTCGGCCCAGACATGATGTCCGCTGATCGCGTCCACCAACTGCCCACTGATGCGCACCCGCGATCCTGCTCTGCGGATGCTGCCTTCGAGCACGTAGCGGACGCCCAGCTCGCGCCCGACCTGGCGAAGGTCCACCGCCCGGCCCTTGTAGGTGAAGGACGAGTTGCGCGCGATCACGAAGAAGGAGTCCACCCGGCTCAATCCCGTGATGATGTCCTCCACCAGCCCGTCGGCGAAGTATTCCTGATCGGGATCGCCGCTCATGTTGGTAAAAGGCAGAACCGCGATCGAGGGTTTCGCGGGCAGCGGAGGCGGTGCAGCCACCGAGGCACCGGCGTCGGTCTCGACGCGGTAGGCGCGCACAGGCCGCTCGATGTTCTTGAGGCGCAGGTCGCCGAGCGGCGTGAAGCCGCAGTCGAGCTTGCCCTGAAGGTGGTCGTAGGCGGTGCCTGAGACGACCACGGTGCCGGGGTCGGCGATGCTGTCGAGGCGGGCGGCGATGTTGACCCCGTCGCCGTAGAGGTCGCCGTCCTCCTCGCAGACCACGTCGCCGAGATTGATGCCGATGCGGAAGCGAATCCGCTCTTCCTCGGGCATCTCCGCCTCGTGTTCTGCCAGGGCCTGCTGGATCGCCATCGCCGAGGCCACCGCGTTGACGACGCTCGCGAACTCACACAGCATGCCGTCGCCGGTGAGCTTGACGATCCGACCCCGGTGCTCAGAGACCAGCGGTTCGAGGAGGTCCTTGCGGTAGATCTTCAGCCGCTCGAGCGTGCCGCGCTCGTCGCGCTCCGTCAGGCGCGAATAGCCGACCACGTCGCAAACCATGATCGCTGCGAGGTGGCGCTGCGTGGTCATTGCACCGCTCAGCCAAGCGCCTGCACGCGGGCCGCCCCGCGTCCATGTCCTGCCAACTTCCAGACGCCCCACGTGCATGGTATCCGTCTCTCCCAGTCGCCGCCCGTCGCCGATACAGAACGGAAAACGCAGCTCGACCTTGCCTTCACGAGATTTCGCTATCCCGCTTGCCAGGCGTGGAGCGTTCCAGTCGCCGCGCTAACAGCCAACCGGCGACACGCCCACGCAGCCTCTGGGGACGCTGACACGCCAATCCCAGAAGGCCGGAGATATTTGCTGCCCTTGGTAACCGGTTGACGCCACCGTCGCGGTGCTTTTGTCACCGCGATGTAACAGCGAGATGGCCCTACGAACGCGCGCATCGGGCATCACACCAGACGTTCGCGCTTAGAGGTGCTGAGGTCGGAAAGTGGCGCGTTCTTCCGCTTGGCGAACGCGTAACAATGACTCTCGTTGCTGCCGTTTAGTCGCAAAATCCCAAAGCCCGGATCGGGTGACGGGCATCTACTGTTCCGAGACACCGGCCGCGCGGTGCGAGGCCATGTCTGCGGCCATCCGCTCGACATCCCTACGGAACTGCGTTCTAAACCAGGACGTGATGGTGAACGTTGGCCGCGCCGCGACAAGCTGCGCCGCCCCGTCCGACGAGCTTCTTCGATGCGCCCCGCCTGCTCCTGGATCATCATGATGTATTGGCATGGCGCGACCCCAACTACGGCAATGTCGCATATTGCTATTCAGGAATCACTCGATTGCAAGGCCGTCGAGCGGATGGAGAAAGTCAGCGACGAACAATACCGCCGCTGAACCTTACCGGGGCCGCACCGTCTCGCACTTGGCGAAGTCTTGCGCTGCCGAGTTCTGCAATAGTGACAGGCACGCTGCCAACTCACCCCAGCCAATACCTCGGCCCCGGCCCCTTGCGTCCTGCCATATCGGCAGGGTTCGCAAGGCTACACCGGTCGATCGACAGGCAGCCGCAA
>NZ_JAMYQC010000047.1:0-39258 GCF_040320645.1 Mesorhizobium sp. M0633 | reverse complement strand
TGACACCCCACGTAGCGCAGAACACGAACGGCCGTCGTTCGGCGATCGATCGCCGCACCACGCGCCACGGTGGCTATGCCGTCAGCCAGCGCATCAGAAAGCGTATCGAAGTGCGCATTTCGCAAAAACGGGACAGTCGTTCCGCTAAATCGCGGACAGCAGTTTCACTAAGTCGCGGACAGCAGGATGGGGTCGGCCCCCGGTTGCCTGGTTGAACTCATTTGCGATTGATTTCGCCGTTTTCGGCGCCGGTCAAGAGCGGCGGTGTTTTTTGCTTTCTCATGCTGTCGCCTTCGAGGGTGACGCGATGGGCGTTGTGAACGATCCGGTCGAGAATGGCGTCGGCGATTGTGCCGATCATGGCATGCCACTGGGCGATCGGCAGTTGCGCGGTGATCAGCGTCGATTTCCGGCGATAGCGTTCCTCGAAGATTTCCAGCAGATCGAGACGCTGCTGGTCGGTCAGGCTGTGGGTGCCCCAGTCGTCAAGGATGAGCAGTTGCACCCGAGCCAGCTTGTCGATGAGACGGGGAAAGCGGCCGTCGAGACGCGCCAGGGCGAGATCTTCGAACAGACGCGGCATGCGCAGGTAGAGCACGGAATGATCGAGCCGGGCGGCCTGACGTCCGAAGGCGCAGGCCAGCCAGGTCTTTCCGGTGCCGGTCTGCCCGGTGATGATGAGGTTTTCATGCGCCTTCAGCCAGGCGCCTTGGGCCAGCGACAGCGTATTGCGCCGGTCGAGCCCGCGATGCGCGGCGAAGTCGATGTTCTCGATGCAGGCGTCGACAAAGCGCAGCCTGGCAACGGCGAGACGGTTGGTCAGACGCTTGTCGGCACGCATGGCGGCTTCACGATCGAGCATCAGGCCAAGCCATTCGTCGCGACTGAGATCGTCGGCGTTGCTCTGGTCGGCCAGGTCCCGATAGGCGGCGGCCATTCCGCCAAGGCCGAGAGCCTGCATCTGGTCGAGGGTTGGATGTGTCAGCATGGTTGGTTTCCTTCCTTCATTGATAATAGGAGCCGCCGCGGATGTTGGTATGTGATGGCGTGGGCTTGACCGGCTCGGCTGCGGGCGGCACGCGGTCGAGGCCGGATTTGAGGATGGTGTTGACGGAGGAGTAGGTGATCGCATTGATGGTCAGGGCCCGCGCGCAGGCTGCCTCGAGCCGATCCCGCTCGTAGCGACGGGCCAGCGAGAGGATGCCAAACGCGGAGCGGTATCCCTGCTCGGGATGGGGACGGTCGCGCATAATGCGCTCGACCAGGATGGCGGTGTTGGCGCCGATCTCGGCTGCCTGCCGGATCAGGTTCGCCGGCGTCGTGTTGGCATAGCGCTGGTGCGCCTTGGGCATGTGCTCGTTGACGGTGACATGGCCGCAGCGCTGCGAGCGGCGGACATGGCTGGCGACGCGCTTGTGATCATGGAAGAGCTCGACCACCCGGTGGGTGAGCCGCACATCCACGCGCCGCCCGATCAGCGCGTGCGGCACCGAGTAGAAGGTCCTGTCGATCTCGACATGGTAGTCGGGATGCACCTTCGCCGATTTCCACTCCGCATATTCGAACGGCGCCGACGGCAGCGGCGCCAGAGCCGACCGCTCGATCTCCTCGAACAGTTCGCGGCGGCTTTTGCCGACATGGCGCATGGGGCGGTTGTTCAGATCCTCCAGCAACACCGCGATTGCGGCGTTGAGATCGCCGAGACTGAAGAAGCGCCGGTTGCGCAGCCGGGCCAGGACCCAGCGCTCGACGATCAGCACCGCGCCCTCGACCTTGCCCTTGTCGCGCGGCTTGCGGCTGCGGGTCGGCAGGATCGTCGTGTCGTAATGTTCGGCCATGGCGGCGAAGGTCTGGTTGAGCGTCGGCTCGAACCACAGCGCCTTGGCGACGCCGGCCTTCAGATTGTCGCAGACGATCGCCTTAGTTACCCCGCCGAAGAAGGTGAGTGCCCGGCACTGGCCCTCGATCCAGTCCGGCAGTTTTTGACTGAAGCTGGCATGGGCGAAGGTGAAGGACGAGGCGCCCAGCACTGCAACGAAGATCTGAGCCTGGTAGATGACGCCAGTATCGGGATCGACAACGGGCACGGTGTGGCCCGCATAGTCGGTCTGCATCACCGCGCCCGCCTCGTGGCGGTTGCGGAACGTTGCGCTCGCCCGGCGCTGGAAAGCGCCGAACCGGTCGCAAAACCATGTGTAGCCATAACCATCGGGGTGCGCCGCGCGGTATTCCTGCCACAACAACGTCAGCGTCACGCCCTTGCGCTTCAGCTCGCGCGAGATCATCGCCCAATCGGGCTCGTCCAGATCCTGCGGCGGACGGCCAACCCGGCGAAACAGAAGCCGCTCAAGCAATACGTCATTGTCATAGCCCGGCGGCAGCGGCCAGTCCGAGATGCCAGCCTCACGCGCCCGCAACAGATAGGTCGAAACCGAAGTCTTGCTGATCTTCAGCCGTTCCGACACCGCTCGCACCGAGAGGCCCTGCTCATGCGTCAGGCGCAGGATTGATCGTAGGTCTTTCACTGTCGTTCGTCTCGCTTGCTTCCGTCTTGGCATGGCCCCTCTCAACCCGATGATGAGAGGGCAAAATGCCAGAACGGCGCTCCCGAGAACCGACCGTTATCCGCCCCGAAGACTGTCCGGGAATTAGCGGAATCACTGTCCCGTAATTACTGAAATCCCTGTCCGCGAATTAGCGGAATGGGTGTCCGCGAATTTCTGAAACACGCAATCGAAGAGGCGTTCGGCTGGATCAAAACCGTCGCTGGGCAGGAGAAGACCAAATTGCGCGGCCGCGACCGCGTTGGGTGGGCCTTCACCTTCGCGGCCGCCGCCTACAATCTGGTGCGGCTGCCCAAGCTCTTGGCGGCGTCGAAATGACCGTGCCCGCAGGCTGCCAACTGATCGGCCGCTGGCGGATCATCGAAGCCGATCTGTGGGATCGCGGTTACCTGAACCTCGGTGGACCCGCAACCATCGCCATCGGACCCGACAACAACGGCGAGTCGCCTTTGGCGCCCTGCAAGCCGGTCTCGAACTGAGCTACAGCCCCTCGATAGTTCACTTCACATGGGCCGGGTGTGACGAGATGGATGAAGTCACAGGCGACGGCTATGCCGAATTGCTCGACGACGGCTCGATCGAGATCACATTCGCCTATCACAACGGCGACGAGGCCATCCTCAAGGCAATACGTCAGACTTCTTCAACAGCCTGTTAGATGTGGGCGCCGACGGGCCGGCGCGCACACTTGCCAGGTGGCCACCGCCGGATATGCCAACTGTCTGCCCGAATGATGTGCAGTTCGCCGCTGTCGCTACCTCGTGCAAAGAAGGCTGCGCATGTGGCACAGCGTTAGCTTGTCGCCAGCGGAACGTGCGCTCCAGCCGCAATCCAATCTGACAACAGCTGGACGTCCGCCTGCCCGATCACGCCCTGCATGGGCCCGGTTCCGATGATGGCGACCAAAAACATGCTTCTATCCGGCTCGCCCGGAATGATCCAGCCGCCACGGACAAGTGCCGCCATCAGATCCAACGGGGAGTCAAACAGCGTCTTCAGCTTCACGGGTTCGCCGCTTTCGTTGGGAAGCACAAGGTCCTCATGCGCGCGCTTGGCGCGAGACGCGAGACGCCTAATTAGAGCCTGAACCTGATTACCCAGGTCGTCGGGGGTTGCACGTGCCGGTCGCGCCGCCATACCGGTCGTGGCTTGGCCATCGATGAAGATGCGGTATATAAAGTGACCTGTACCGGCATCCACACCGTCGTCTGTCTTGAAATTCCAAGCGATCGTTCGTGAGCCTGGCTTTGGTGACTGCTCGTTGGCCACAACCTTCACCAATGTCTGGCGCGGATCGAAGACGGTAACAGTGAGCTGCTTCGCACCTTCAGGGATTTGGGCAGCAATATCGAGGCTGTCCCAGGCCAGTGCTATGGGCGGTTCCACGACCGCCGGCGCGGCAGCCAAGACCGCGGCATCCATGTCTAACATACATCGATAGATCGTCCCTCCGGACGCGTATGCGACGATCGGTTCAGTCTTGGTGAAACGAAAGCGGTTGATAAACCGACCCACGCCGTTGGCATCGAACCACGTGGCGCCGCCATCGGTCGTTCCGCTAGTCGTCCCGTCAGGACTACCCGACATGAACCCGTGCCCCCAGCCGCCGACCCACCCCACCTGGTCGTTAAGAAAGCCAATACCCTCCAGTTCAACATTCCGCTGCGGATCGTTGATTGGGATGCGCTTCCAAGTCTGTCCACCGTCCGTGGTCTTCAAAATGGCCGCGGCGGTGTCGTTTTCGAGGGACACGAATCCGACTTGCGGATTGAGGAATTGGATCTTCCAACCCCATTCGCCCGTCGGGAAGTCGATCCCAGAATTCAGGAGTTTGTTTTCCCACGTCTTGCCACCGTCGGAGGTGAACATGACCACTGGCTTCAATTGGTCGTAAGTCGTCCCCCCGTTTCCACCGACCACCCAGCCATGCAGATCGTCGACAAAATAGGTATCGATCAGCAGGTTGGCGTGCGCCGCCATCGAGATCGAGTTCCACGTCTGGCCGCCATCGGTCGTATGCATGACCGCTGCCTCACGATTTGGATATTGCGTACCGGAGGCAAAGACCACGCCCTTAGCCGGCGAGGATATCCCACATATCGCGCTAGGCAGCGGTGGCAGCGGATCGGTCATATCGTTCCAGATCTTGCCATCCTCGGTCTTCCACAGGCGCTGCCGGCGCGTGATTGAGCCCACCCAACCATCGGTCGCGCTGGTGAAGCTCATGCAACGAAGCCACGTGTCGGCGTCGACGGTATGTTGAACCGTCCAAGTCGCACCTGCATCTTCGGTATGCACGATTTGACCCGCACTGTTCACCGCCCAGCCGGTCTCGGGCCCTAGAAACCAAATATCATCGTAGCGTGTCTGGAGCGGAGCGTTCGTTGGACGCCAATTAAAGGCCATCGATCATCCTCCGGGTTGGAAAAATCGCAAAATGTCGGATGCAGAAACTGAAAGTGTGCTGCGCAAGGCTTGCCAGCTCTGCGCCGCAGGAGAGGAGCCCGGTGAGCATTTACCACCGTGGCAGTGTCGGTCCGCGAAGCTTCCACCGCCGAAGCTGGGAGGACGTTGTTTGTTTTGCTCGTTGTCGTGTAAAATACAGCGTCCTCGATTTCGACCGCATTTTTGACTGCAGCCTTTCCCCTACCAAGGAAATGGCTAGGGTAGCGGCATACCGTCGTTCAGCGATGCAATGCTCGACGCCACCCCGGGACCATCGGCGATCGACGCGAAGCCAAGCAGTAGCGCGTTGTGCAGGTCGGTAGAGGTTTGGCATTTTATCCTCTGCCGGATGCAACGTGTTTCCGCCGGTGGACATCGCGTCGTCCTACTGGGTGTTTCCACACCACCTTGCTCTGGTCAGGCTTCCATTCCGCCGCTTTGAGCAGAGTTCCCTGTTGGCACGTATCTGCATCGCCACTCACGCTACCGGTTACGGTGCCATAGGTCCCCACTGCCGGTTTTGGGCCCGGCCCCTGCGCAGCCAGAGGCAGTTACCTGCTGGGCCTCGGCGCTAAACGCAAGGCCAACCAACACTGTCTTGCTCAGAACGAATAGAATGGTTTTCATCTTGTCCTCCCAATTCAAAGGTTACGAGGCCGACATCCGCTGAAGGGTCTTGTCCCTGATCGCGAACGGCAATTGTGGACCCCGCCGGACAAGCAGGGATCTGTCGATACGGAGGATGTTCCGCACATTTCTCAAAGCAGTTTCGTTAACTTCAATGTACGCGACGATGTAGAATTCGCCGTTTTGCTCCCTGGCCATTCCCATCGGGGTTACACGCCATTTGAGTGCCCCGTGATGCGGCATGAAATACGTTTCTTGGACGCCGCCCACAGCAGCCAGCCCTTCGTCGAGCGCATATTCCATAACGGCGCAGCAAAGCTGTGTGAGCGTGCCTCGTAGCCCACCGGTGCGCTTGTCTGGAACCACAAAGGTCCGTGTCCATTCGGCCCAATCCGTGCGCCTGGGAACGCCTCCTATTTCGCACATATCGGAAAAAACCTCCGATACCATGTGCGGCTCGCTTGTTGGGATCAGCCGAGCCGAGGTCACCACGCGGTCCTCCTCGATCCCCAGCAAATATGTCGCTGCATCCGTATCGAATTGATCTAGCTCGCGACCATCTGGGCTCGGAGGGCGCCAATGTTTCTGGTGCACAAAAAAATCATGCCGCCGGCGCAAAAACTCGTCGAATTCTTTTTCGTAAAGATGTCTGTTCTGCGCGTTGACGACATGAGCGGCAATCATGCGCAATCCCCCGATCGTTGTCTGGGGATAGTTGCAGCGCGCCTAAAATACGTCACCTGTCCGATCGGACAGTTGACTCAATCGGTACGCGTTACAGCCGGGCGCAGGGCGAGTCCTCGCCTCTCACGTCACCGCAGGCACAAGAATTGGGTAGGTAGCGCCTTGGATCCCGTGACTCGAGAGCTGTCACCCGGAAGGCAGCCAGCTCGATATTTCATGCAATCACGGCGCTGTGCGTCTCAGGTCAGAACGTCAACGGAAAGGATCTCTATTGCCGAATTGATTGGGGCGGATCTGTCATCCGACAAGACCATCGCGACGATGGCAGCGTTCGGCGGATTAGGAAATTTCCAAGCTGGCAAAGAGAGAAACACTTCCTTCGTTTCGCCCACGATCAGCGGTTTATAGAACGCCGACCCAGATGCATTCGGCGAGACCGCATCCGTTGTAATGCGAACATCAGAAACCGGCTTGTCTGTTAGTTGCACCTGGAGCAGCAACTGCTCTTCTGGATCGACCCTAAGTGGCCGGAAGCTGACCTTTATCGTGATTACCCCCGACGTCAGGACTTTTGCCTCAACCCCCCTCAAAGGAACTACAACTGCACGCCGATCAGTTGCGATGTTCGGTCCCAAGAAATCAACGCCATCCACAGTTGACTCGGAGAGCTGCTGGGAAGCGGCCAACTTTGTCGGAGCCCCCAAAAGGACGGCTGCAGACGATATCAACGCCATCATTCCAATGACTCGACCATTGATCCGAGAACTCAAGGCATCTTGGCATTTCGACCGCAGCTCCATAGCTCTTTACGCCCCATAATTTGGGCTGAAATCAGGCCGATAGGATTGTAACACCCTTGAACGGGATACGGACGTCCGCGGGAACACCCTCAGCAATAGGAACAGCCATCAATTGAACTTTGAAGCCGTTCTCGGCTAGACGGCCTTGCGATGCGACACTCCGCAGGGCTTCAGTCAAGTCGATGTAGACATTTCTTCCGCCGCCGTGATGCGCGTGCGCGCCGCCGGGCCCGAAAAAGCTGAAGACACCTGCGCAAAGCTTGTCGTCAGTTGGCGTTTCAGGTGAGAGATAGGGACAATTCACGAACACCCCTACGGTCATATCGGTGTTTTGAGGAACCTCAACGCCTTCTATGCGGGCGATGATACGGCTCGGCTCGATTGCTTTAAGGGACGTTTCGGGTGCGTAGAAGACTCGCACATCTGATAGAACTTTGACCAAATCGTTTACCTTCACATCGACTGCTCTTTCGATGTTTGGCAGCGCGGGACCTGAAGAGGCACCCGACCCTATGGACGTGGGAATGGTCAGATTGAGCTTCGAGAGCAACGCGTCTCCGCCCGCATCGAACTTCTGTAGATCGAGCTTCGCAGAAATTTGTTCGATCACCGCCGGCTCTATCGTATCGTAAATGTAGTCAAACGATCCAAGCGACAGCGCGCCCTTCGATGTCGTATCGCTGACTGGCTTGCCATCTGCGTCATAAAAGCTGTCGGGATATGTGTTGTTCGGATCCCCAGAAGTATTTCCAACAGCCTGCCATTCGGCCCAAATGCGATCGATATTGCAATGGTGGAGCCAAAATATGGGGTCAAGGGGAGACATTCCGTTCCCCATGTGGCCCTTTGCACCGTGGAGAGATCCCACAGCCACATGAGTGTTGTTGTGCGGTTGCCCCTCGAGCAGGCCGGTGAATATCTCGAAGTCGGGCTGACCGCGAATACCGTCCAAAGTGGATTTCAGGAACGAATTAGCAAACTGAGGGATCGACGTCATGGTCTGCCCCCTGGCGATCCCGCGTGCGCCGACAGTGGCTACTTTGCCTGGTCCCCAGTTGTCGGATTGCTCGTTCGATTGATCGCTCCAGTGGACCACATTGAGTTGCGAAATGTCGAAGAAGGTATCTGGAACTTTGCTATTGCTCTCCTCCCAATCCCAATACGCCAGCGCAAAATCCGGCTTGCCAATCAGCTTTGCACAAATGTGCTCAAAGAACGAAAGATACCATCGATGCCAGTGCGTAAAATCAGTAACGCCATGCGTGCAGTGGCGTATGTGGATCAGCGCCTGATTTCGCCAGTTGCGTTGGTCGCTCACGGGCAATTGGTGCATCGCCTCGATGGCTTGCGCATAGTCAGAAAAGAAGGGATCAGTAGGCGCCATGGTAGAGGCATTGCGGCGGACGCGAGCCGCTGCTGACCAAGCTGGTCGATAGCGGAGAATTGCCGGCGCCGCTACACCACCTGCCGTGGCCGCCAGGAAACTGCGACGAGTGAGCATTTGTGACCCTTTCCCTTGATTGCTGCGGATGTAGTGAATTCATGTCAATTGGTCGTCACTGTTGGACTGCTACGAACGACGCTACATAGCCCGCAGGCGCACCATTGTGCGGCTTGGCTCTTATGACGCTCCCGACCAGAGCGGGAACCTGTCCCACCCCTCGCGGCCAGGTATGCGCCAAGTATCCGAAGTAATCATATTGCCAATCTTGGGTGGCTGTGCCGGCCCGCCCCATTCCGACGATTTGAACCGTCAGGGGCGCGCCGGATGCAGCTGGTTGGACGCTTCCATGGAGATCCAGGCCACCGCCGCTCCAGTCGATTGTTCCCCTGAGTGTGTTGTCAGCGGCAACGTCAAACGTAAAAGTAGCTTCCGCGAAAAAGAGGCCAAGAGCCGTCTGGTCATTGTCGGTTACGAGATTCTTGTTGTTGTGGAAGCTGCGGTATGTCCATTTTCCTGTGATGTCCTGAGGCGAATTCGGCGCTGCGGCCAGTCCGCCAATTCCGATGCCCACGCTCATCAAAAGCGCCAACACGAAGCGCCAAAATCGAACGCGCTCTGAGGTGGCGCGCCGCGCACAAGAAAGCCAGCGTTTGCGACGCACGCGATACTCGCCTCGTCGTTGCACGATGTTTTTGGAGAGATGGTCTTCGCGACTGTTGACGACGTGAGCGGCAATCATAGCGCGTCCCCCGGCTGGTCTTTACCAATCATTCGCAGCCGGCCTCAAGTCCGTCACCTGTCCGATGGGACAGTTGACTCAAATTAGGGATGAATCATGCGCCTGCGCACCGCCTCAACGATTGCTTGCGTAGTCGTGGCGACACCGAAAGCCTCGCGAGCTCTTGTGGCGTGCCATTTGACAGTTCGCTCTGCCAGACCAAGAATTTGGGATGTTTCGGATGAGGTTTTGCCGGCGGCGGCCCATAACAGCACCTCCTTCTCGCGCTCGGTCAGGAGCCCTTCATCGACCTCGTCAACATTCGATAATGCTTGGATTGTCATACCGGCGTAGACCGCCATGGTGACCAGCTGTACCTCCTCCCGCGGCGAGAGAGAGCAGACGTTCGCTGAAGAGGCAAACGACAGCACTGATTGCCAATGGTGGACACTTAGCATCGGCACGGCAAAACCACTCGAAATGCCAAACTCAGTGGCCTCACCCGCAACATGCCGCGACGCCTTTGACTCGGACCACTTCGCTGGGACGTCGGCCCAAAGAAATGGCTTCAAGGTCTTTGCGGAATAGATGCAAACTCCATCAACTGCCGCGTATTCAGCTTCTACGTACCGCTCAAACCAGCCCTTTGGCCACCCATTGAGCTCAACCATGGGGGCAAGTTTCTGCCCACCAAGCGGAACGCCGCTCAGGATGAGGTGCTCGAATCCGAGATTTCGCACTGTTTGGAGCAAGTCAGTCAAAAGGGGGCCAGGCGCGGTGTGCGTTCTGCAACGCTCAACGAATTCGAACACATCCGAGTCGATCATCGACGCCACCCGCCTGCTCTGCGACGCAGCCAAGCTAATTTAGCTGACGCAAACATACTATTAGTGACGGGCGTTTCTCTAGCAACTATTTAATCGTTTAACAGTAGCGACTGTGTTATTTCCAAGTGGTTCGCCAGCTGGTAGCGGGTACCTTTGTCAATCGCGCCGTTTGGCAGCGCGTGCACCGATGTCACGGGCGAGATCGTGACGAGCCTTTTCGAATTCGCATCTGCACCTCAGGAAGGCGACAACCATTGCAGATCGCCGCGCGCGTGCGCACACACGCCCCGCTTGTGTGAATCACACAGTCGGCCGGAAACTAGTGGCAGTGGTACTCGCCAGTCTTGTGGTTTGTATGGCACCCGTTGGCATCAGTGCCACCGCCGTGTGCAAGGTCGTTGGTTGCAAAAGTCAATGTAAAAGCCCCGAACGCAGCCCAAATCGTCATTTTCATTATGCTTTCCCCAAAGTCATTTTGACAAAAAAGCACTATTGCCGCGCCGGCACAACTGTTCGTTTTGGAAATGGAACGCAACCAGATCAGGGGGTCCGAATTGTTTTCCATCTC
Source organism: Mesorhizobium sp. M0633 (assembly GCF_040320645.1). NCBI lineage: Bacteria > Pseudomonadati > Pseudomonadota > Alphaproteobacteria > Hyphomicrobiales > Phyllobacteriaceae > Mesorhizobium > Mesorhizobium sp. M0633. Next base: position 28,581 of record NZ_JAMYQC010000047.1, on the reverse strand, counting down.
TGTGAGCAAAAACTGGCCAGCGTCCGGGGAAGATTGCGTGCAAGCCCCTTCGCCGGCAAATTCGACAACAAGGGTGCATGATCTGGTTAGGCGTCGGGGGATATCTTCATGCGTTGGCGTTTGTATTTTGCCGTTTTTAGCCAATGCGTTCAGTCGATCGTACGCGATTGCGGACTGATACCGCCACTCAGTCAACTATGCAGCCTTCGCCGCTTGGATAGCGTGAAGCATTTCTGGCTTGAGGTGCGTATAGCGCCGCAACATCTTCCAATCCTTGTGCCCTGTGACCAGCGCTACCTGTTCAATTGTGAACCCAGCTTCGAAAAGGCGACTTGTTCCTTCGTGCCGCAAATGGTGAAAATGAAGGTCGCGTATGTCCAGGTCAGCGCACCCTCGACGGAATGCGGTGCCGACTGACCTATGATTGAATGGGGAAATTCGATCATCGTCATTGCTTCGCTTGGCCAGCTGAGCCTCGACGATGGCCCATGCGTCGTATCCAGTTGCCGCGAATAGGGGTATGCGCTGATTGTTCCCGTTTTTGTTTCGCGGGTCTTTCCGGTCCCGGATTAGAAGCATCCGCGTGCGAGTGTCCATGTCGGACCACCGCGCCTTACAGATCTCCTCTTGGCGCATCGCAGTTGCGACTGCGAAACGTATGATCTGGCTAACCGGTGCGATCTGACGAGGGTTTGCATCGAAGTGAGCGATAAGCCTGTCGAGTTCATCTTGGGTTGGCCGCCTGTCGCGCTGATAACCTTTCCCAACGAGACCAAGCCTCTTTAGGGCAATACGCGCGAGATCAACCGGTTCGACCTTGACGGGCAGGCCGTGAACCGCGGCAGCATGAGGCAGGATAAGTTTCACAAAGCCGATGTCGATACCGAGAGTCATCGGTCCGGCACCTTGGGCGGCTCGATCACGACCAAAGCGAATGAGCCGTTCGCGATCGAGGGCCGCGATGCTGCACTTCCCAAGATGCCTTCGCAGCATATCGAGGGCTGCAGCCTTGGAGCGGAGAGGGGACTTGCCTACATCGCACATGTCGTCGATATGAAGGTCGATGAGTTGGCCGAAAGTTTTTAGTCGCTCTACACGGGACTTGCTCGGTGCCTCACCACGATCGATTTGGCGCTCGGCATCGGTTGCCCACCGCCGTGCATCCTCCCGACGCAGGAAGGTCTCGCTGACGTATCGACCCTTGCGACGGACTTGGACATGCCAGGAGCCGGACGAGAGTTTCGTATAGGTGGCCAATTTCGTGTGCGCTCCGTGTGCACTGAGGGATCGAAAGGTGGCGAAAAGGGTCGTATTCTGTCGTAAATTCGTGTGCACTCGGCAGGGTCTAACGATTTGATGTTAAAGAAAAATTGTGAAAAATCGAGATCATAGACTGGCCGTGGCACCCATGATGTCCTGACCAGACCATGGCGTGGCGATCGAGCAGTCGACCGTGAACCCGCCTTGCCGCGTCTGTTGAGCCTGGTTGATCCAGATCAGGGTTATCTCTTCGTCGGCATGGTTTCATTGACCATTTCAACGGAGAACGGATGTCTAACGGACGGTTAGGTCGCGTGGAGACGCTTGGGGAGATGAGCCGCAAACCGTGGACCGATTGCGATGCGCTCCAGTGCTCTTCGTCGCAGACAGCCGACGCTAGCTCTGTCGATAGATTCGACGTTATTGTCGTCGGAGCCGGGCCGGTCGGACTTTCCTTCGCCGCATCGCTTGCCCAGAGCCGACTCAAGGTGGCAGTGGTTGAACGGCAGTCGCTCGAAAGCCTGGCGAATCCGGCTTTCGACGGTCGCGAGATCGCGCTGACCCACGCATCGGTTGGAATCCTTCGCGAGCTCGGCGCCTGGGATGCCATCCCCGCTTCGGACAAATCACCGCTACAAGGCGCGCGCGTGCTCAACGGATCGAGCCCTTTCGCCCTGTGCTTCGATTCTCCCAGCGGATCTGCGGAACCACTCGGAATTCTGGTCCCAAATTGTCGGATCCGCGACGCCCTGTTCAAGATTGTCCACTTCCAGGGTCATGCCCAGCTGCTGTGCGGCCACTCGGTCGTCAATGCAACAACCAGCCACAAAGAAGCAGTCATAAGGCTCTGTGATGGCAGGCAACTGGCCGCTCGGCTGCTCGTTGCAGCGGATTCGCGTCTGTCCGCGACGCGCGACCTGCTCGGCATTGGGGCCGACATCAATCGGCTTGGCAACTCCATGCTGATTTGCCGGGTGAGGCACGAGCGCGCCCATCACCAGATCGCGGTCGAATGGTTCGATCACCATCAGACGATAGCGATGTTGCCGCTCATGGAAGGCGTGTCGTCGCTGCTTCTCACTTTGCGCTCAAACGAGGCCGACAGACTGCTTGCTCTCGACGACGATTTGTTCCTGATGGAATTGACGAACCGGTGTCGAGGACGCCTCGGAGAGATGACCTTGGCAAGCACCCGCCATGCCTATCCGCTGGTCACGACCTGGGCGCACAAGTTCTGGGCTCCGAGTGCGGCACTAATCGGCGATGCTGCCCTCGGCATGCACCCGGTGACCGCGCATGGCTTCAACATCGGCCTCAGCGGCCAGAAGCAACTCGCCGATGGAATCCTGGCGGCATGTCGTGAGCGCCGCGACATTGCTGATCCTGACATGCTCGGCAGATACGAAAGCCGGCTGCGTCTGTCGGCGGCACCGCTCTATCATGCTACGAATGTACTTGTCGCTCTCTACTCAGGCGAGCACCCGACGGCACGGCTTGCAAGACATGCAGGGCTTCGCTTTGCCCAATATCTTCCCTTTATCCGCCATGGCATTTCGGCCATGCTCAGGCGGTGAATCGCAGGCAGTGCTGCCCGCTCTGGAACGCTAGCTCGGCCCGGCTTCCTTTTGTCTCGCCGGGCGCGTTGGTGCCGTTGGCAGGGCTGCTTCCATGGTGACGTTGCCGATCCTGGGATGATTCGGATCAAGGCACGCGTGCGGGCAAGGGCTCCATGGTCAGACGGCAAGGCCAAGAGCAGACGTGCGCCCCGAAGACATGGTGAGCGCATTGGTTACCCCCGCTGGATAGTTAACCCGTCCTTCAGTGGGCCTGCGTAAGCTTGTCCTCGCGAACAACGATGGGAGCAAGCTGGTCCGTCCATGGCCCCGAAGAAAGTAGACACGCTGGAGGCCAAAATCCGTCAGGATCAGCTTGCTGACCTGAGGACCGGCCTCTTCGTGTCGATGCCGATAAGCGCTATCCTGTCAGGCCTGATTTGGGCGGTGCACGCCCTTTCTGGCAGCGGCTTTGCCGCTGCAATCTGGTTCCTGGTCGTCAATGCGATAAATGCCGCCCGCCTTGCACTCGCGCGTTATCAGCTAAAGGAAACGGGGCGCCATGACGGTTTAGTGGGGGTTTTGCCGCGGCTTCGCTGGTTTGGAATCCTTGCTCTTCTGGCAGGGTTTGCCTGGTCCTTCCTGGCCGTCCTGACTGTTGGATACACGACACCTCAAGCACCGCTGCATCTGGTCATTCTGGCGGGCATTTCCGCTGGTGCGGTTACATACGGCAGTTCGTATGCCGCGGCGGCGACCAACTTCATCACACCTCCGCTCCTCATCACGGTGGCTTGCCTTTTGGCGAAAGGCAATTTTGAAGACTACATTCTGGCTCTTACCGTTCTGCTCTTCATGGGCGGCTTGGTTCGAGCTTCGTTTGTTGGGCAAGCACGGTTCCGCGAAGCGAGCCGCCTGAGGCATGAGGCCGAGCGGCTTGCGGCGGAGATGAAGGCCAGTTCCAGGCAGGACCACCTGACGGCCCTTCTCAACAGGCGTGGCCTCGAAGACGCAATCGGACGTTTCGAGACCGCGGATGGCCCCTTCGTGGCAATGCTGGTTGATCTGGACGGGTTCAAATCCGTCAACGATACCTACGGTCACAGGACCGGTGATGAACTGCTTGTCAGGATCGCCCGCCGCATAGAGGAGGAAGCACCGGAAGGCTCAACGCTCGCTCGTATCGGCGGCGATGAATTCGTGCTGTTTTTCCCTCAACGAGGGTTTCGCTTTCTGCCAGTGATCTCGCCTCCAATATCATAGCCAAAATTGCCCGCCCCTATATCGAGGTCGCGTCCGTCCGGGTCGGGGCATCAATAGGAATATACCTGGCGGAAAGCCCGGGCCTGACCGAAATGTTGTTGCGGGCGGATATCGCCCTTTACACGGCCAAGCGTCGTGGCAGGAACGAATTTTGCCTGTTCGATGCCGAACTCGACAGGGAACTGCAACGCCGCCAGTCCGTCGAACGGGACCTTCATTCGGCGATAAAGACGAGAAGCTTGCAACCTTGGTTCCAACCGATCGTGAAACTCGACACCGAGGCCGTGGTCGGTTTTGAAGCCTTGCTGAGGTGGTCCCATCCGAACCATGGTGCCATCTCTCCACCCGAAATCATCACAGCTGCACGCGAAACCGGAATGCTTCAGCTGCTGACGCAAACCGTATTCGCCGACTGTTGTGCTTTTATCGACGGCTTGCTGAAAGCTGACTGTCGTGATCTTCGTGTGGCGATGAATGTTTCACCGCGCGAACTGGAAGCCGGCGATATCGATGACATGGTTCTGGATGGTCTGGCGGCAAGAGGTCTCCCTGCAACGATGTTCGAGATCGAGGTTACCGAAGAATCCCCGGTGGACCCGGACAGAGTGGATGAAAAGCTCGGACGGCTCTCACATGCCGGCATTTCCATCGCGCTCGATGACTTCGGCACCGGCTTTTCCACCTTGGCATCGCTCAAGGACAGTCGGATACGCAAGGTCAAAATAGACCAGGGCTTCATTCGCGGCTTGGCCAAGTCCCGAGAGGACCGACTGCTTGTCAAATCGGTCATCGATCTCGGTAACATGCTCGGGATCGAGGTCGTGGCCGAGGGCGTCGAAACAGAGGCGGATCGGCAAACCCTGCACAAGCTTGGCTGCAGGACCGCTCAGGGCTTCCTGTTCTCGAAGGCGGTGCCTCTGAGCCAAGCACTAGAAATGGCAGTCAAACAGCACGCGAACCAGTTGTGACCGCTCCCGCCGCGCCGTCTCTCGCGGCCGTGCGCTCATGAATGGCGGGTATCTGAACTTCTTTGTTTGACGAGCATGACAGTCCGTGCTGTGCGTCAGCCGGCGAACAGTTCCTTGTAGCCAGTCGTCACCATCCAGTTCGCACGATCGATATGGCTGCGAAGAGCCTTGCGGGCGCGGACCGGTTCAAGGGCCGGGTCGATGCCGAGAATGAGATCAGCCATCTCCTCTTCGCTGGCATTGTCGGCGCAGGCATCCAGGATCCGCAGGTAGATCGTGAAATGCTCCCTGTCGTAGCTCGTGAGGTTCTCCGACCAGGGGACTTCGTCGCACAGAGTTGAGTTTCGAGTCTCATCTGTTCCCATTGATCGATTCATGCCTGCGAACCTCGCCTGTTGAGCGCCCGCAGAATATCCCAAAATGGGATAATCCGAAACCGGGATTAGTCGCTGATCCGGTCTTTACCCGACCGGTTCGCCTACATGCCCAAGTCTCTTCGATCGCCCCGCCACCAGCGGTTTCTGGCCCAGCTGGTTTCCTTGCGCAAGGCCAAAGGCCTGACTCAGGCGCAGGTGGCCGAGAAGCTTGATCGTCCCCAATCCTTCGTGGCCAAGTACGAGGGTGGAGAGCGTCGTCTCGACGTCATCGAGTTTCTCGACTTAACTGCGGCGCTTGACGCTGATCCGTGCGAGATTCTGTCCAGCCTGCGGTCCTAGCGGGCGCCCGCGCGCCTAACGGCTCGCGCCGGTGCCGTGAACCGAGCGCGCTTTTCTTCGGCAAGCTGCCATTCCGCTGCGGGTGGGTCTTTACCAAGCCATGCCGATATAGGATCATAATCCTAGGTGGGGCGATTCCCCAGCGGAGATCGCAATGGCTAGGACCAAACTTTCCAAGCAGCTTTCACAGGCTGAAATCGAGCGCTTTCTGGCGGAGGCGGAACGGCTGCACAAGAGCATCGTCCAGCCGCTTCTATCACCTAGCAGCGACCATTACCGGGCTCTCCAACGCACCCATGAAGCGCTGTTGAAGACGGTGAAGGATATCACGGGTAAGGATGCGCCGTTCATTCAATGGTTCGGAACAGGACCGGTGAATTAGGTCAGACTTATAGACTCCAGACTGCAAAGGTCGCATTCTCTCTTCGGGGAGAAGGGGCGTGGGCAACCATCGCTATCGAGACAACTCCTGGCTGGCTTTCTTGCCTTCGAATCGACCCTGCCGCTGTCGGGGCAACATCAAAGCCAATATAAGCTACAAAACGGGCGAGCGCATCTATCATGATCCCGGACAGGAATATTACTGGGACATGCGCCTCAACCTGTTGAAAGGCGAGCGCTGGTTTTGTTTGGAGCAAGGCGCGCGCACGGCGGCGATGTCGTCGAGTTTCTCGACGTAACTGCGGCGCTGACGATGATCCGTTCGAAAAATCTGTCCAGCCTGCCGTCCTGGCGGGCGCCCGCGCGCCTGACGACGCGCACCAGGTGCTCGTGAACCGAGCCCGCTTTTCTTCGGCAAGCTCAGGCGGTCTCGGCCATTCGGCTTCGCCCCTTGGCGTGGGCAGCCCTTCGGGCTGAGACGGCCGCCGCCCTTGCGGGCGGCGGGGTTTGTCTGTTGGCCTTTCCCGGTGGCGCGGGGTGGGCGGCACTCCCTTCTAGGCCCGCCGCGGCAGCCCGCAACCCTTCGCGTGCCGCTCAGGGTCCTCCTCTTCGTTCCGGTCCTTCGGATGCGGTCCGCCTCCCACGGCGGGCCTTTCCGGTCGCGACTCGCCGCCCACCCCGCTTCCGGGGAAAGGCGCGGCGATTGGCGAGCGGAGGATGAGACGATGCATGCAAACAGCAAGCGTTGTGCCAGCACAGAGGCTGGCGCAGGCAAGGGCAGGCGCCCCGGCGCCAGCCTTTATCAGGAGATCACCGACCGCATCATTGCCGAGCTGGAGCGCGGCACCGTGCCATGGGTCAAGCCATGGGGCAGCGCAAAGGCAGGCCTTGGCCTGCCGAGGAATGCATCCTCTGGGCGCACCTATTCCGGCATCAATATCCTCATCCTGTGGGGCGCGGTCATCGAGCGCAGCTATCCCAGCCAGAACTGGCTCACCTTCCGGCAGGCGCTCGTCCTCGGCGGCAATGTCAGGAAGGGCGAGCGCGGCACGACCATCGTGCATGCCGACCGCTTTGTCCCCAAGGACGAGAAGGAGCGCGCACGCCACGCGGGCGATGAACCACAGGCCGTGCCTTTTTTGAAGCGCTTCACCGTCTTCAATGTCGCGCAGTGCGATAATCTTCCGGAAGACCTCTATGCCGCCGCCGAGCCGCTGCCTCAGTGCGAGATCGTGCCGCACGCCGAGACGCTCATTCGCGCCAGCGGTGCGGATTTCAGGGTCGGCGGCGATCGCGCTTTCTACATGCCGGGCAGCGACCACATTCAGGTGCCGCCGCAGCCGGCGTTCCATCAGCAGATCGACTATTACCGGACCTGCTTTCACGAGCTTGGCCACTGGACCGGCCACCCGACGCGGCTTGCTCGCGACCTCTCCGGCTCGTTCGGCTCCAAGGCTTACGCGCGTGAAGAATTGGTCGCCGAAATCACTGCCGCCTTCGTCTGCAGCAATCTCGGTATCGAGCCGACCGTGCGTCATGCCGATTACGTCGGCTCATGGCTGAAGGTGCTGCGCGAGGACAACCGCGCCATCTTCCGTGCCGCCAGTCTTGCCTCCAAGGCCGCCGATTTCCTGCTTGGCCTTCAGGCCGATGCCGAAGGCGAGGCGCAGGAAGGGATTGCGGCATGACGATGCGCGATCCTCAACTGACCGCGACCGAGCCGACGCCGCAAGGCGAGCTGCTCATTCCCGGTGTTCGGCCGATCACCACGCGCGATCGGCTCACCCTTCTGATCGACGCGCCGATGTGTCCGCGCGCGGCGCAAAAGCCGCTCGATATCGGCCTCTTCGATGAAGCCAGCAGAAATCAACTCGACCTGTTCTGACAAGGAGTCTTTCCATGATCCTGATCACCGATCCACTGCGCGCACGACTGCTCGCCAATAGCGCCGCCGACGCCGACATCGACCATTTTCCCGTTGTGAAACTGTTTAATCCGACAGGTGCCGCCACGTGGCTTTTGAGCGAACTCGACGCCGATGGCGACACGCTGTTCGGTCTTTGCGATCTCGGCTTCGGCTTCCCCGAACTCGGCAGCGTCAGTCTGGCCGAGCTTGCATCCGTAAAAGGTCCGCTTTGCCTCGGCATCGAGCGCGACCTGCATTTCCACGCGCGCTTTACGCTCTCCGTCTATGCCGAAGCCGCCCGCATTTGCGGCCACATCACCGAGGCCGAGCGACTTCTGCGGCAGGCAGCAGACGCCCTTTCAAAGCCCCATTCCGAGCTTCCGCCCGACACGGCGGAACAGCAGCGCCGATAGGCGCAAAAACCGTCCCGCCGCGCCGGCCTTCGGCCTCTGCGGCGGGGACAACCTCAACCAAAGCGAAAGAGAGTAACCATGCAGCTTGCCCACATCCCCTTGGATCAGCTCAATATTTCCGCGCTCAACATGCGCCATGGAAAACGCGCGCCCGACATTTCCGACATCCTGCCCTCCGTGCGTGCGCGCGGCGTGCTGGTGCCTCTCCTTGTGCGGCCGAACGGCCAGCCGGAAACCTTCGAGATCGTCGCCGGCAGGCGGCGCTATTTCGCCGCAAAATCGCTTGCCGACGAGCGCGGCGAAGGCGATCCCTTGCCCTGCGCCATCATGGAGGACGGTGATGACGCCGATGCGCTGGAAGCTTCGCTGATCGAAAACCTCGCCCGCCTCGATCCTGACGAAGTATCGCAATGGGAGACGTTTTCGCGGCTCGTCAGGCAAGGCCGCACCGTTCCGGACATCGCTGCGACCTTCGGCATCACTGACCTGAAGGTCAAACGCATTCTGGCGCTTGGCGACCTCTTGCCCAAAATCCGCGAAGCCTATCGCCGCGAGGAGATCGACGCCGAGACGGTGCGCCATCTCACCATGGCGTCCAAGGCGCAGCAGAAGGACTGGCTGGCTCTGTCTGCCGATCCCGATCAATACGCGCCGCGTGGCTTTCAATTGAAGCAATGGCTGTTCGGCGGCCAGTCGATTTCCACCAAGGTGGCGCTGTTTGCCATCGACGAATATCCCGGCCTGATCACCTCGGACCTGTTCGGCGAGGACAGCTATTTCGCCGATGCCGACCTGTTCTGGCAAAAGCAGAACGAAGCGATTGCCACCAGACGCGACACATATCTCAACGACGGCTGGAGCGAGGTGGTGCTGCTGGAACCGGGCCAATATTTCCACGCATGGGACCACGAGAAGACCCCGAAGAAGAAGGGCGGCAAGGTCGTCATCACTGTCTCGCATCGCGGCGAGGTCGAGGGTCACGAGGGCTGGCTGTCACGCAAGCAAGCCCGCCGCGCCCGCGAGGGCGGCGAGCAAGAAGAAACAGCCGCCAAGCCGCCGCGCCCCGAACTCACCGGCCCGATGCAGAACTATGTCGATCTGCATCGCCATGCTGCCGTGCGTGCGGCCATGCTCGACCATCCCGCCGTGGCGCTGCGCCTCGTGGTGGCGCACGCCGTCACCGGTTCCGGCCTGTGGCAGGTGCGCCGTGAGCCACAGTGCGCAGTCAACGAGACGGTGACTGCCAGCCTTGCCGGCTGCAAGGCTGAAGCTGCATTCGGCAAAAAACGGCGCGAAGTGTTGGCCCTGCTCGGATCACCGGATGAGGACGGCGTGGTCGCCGGCGGCAATGGCGACGCCTTTGCTATCGCCGGCGTGTTCGCGCGCCTCTTGGCGCTGTGCGACGACGATGTCATGCGCGTTCTCACCCTTGTCATGGCCGAGACGCTTGCGGCCGGCAGCACCGTCATCGAGGCGCTCGGCAACCATCTGAACGTCGATATGGGCACATGGTGGCAACCGGACGATGCCTTCTTCGACCTCTTGCGCGACAAGGAAATCGCCAATTCGATGCTCGCCGATGTCGGCGGCAAGCTGGTCGCGGACGGCAATGTCGCCGAGAAGGTCAAGACGCAAAAGAAGATCATCCGCGACTTCCTGGCGGGCGAGAATGGCCGCCAGAAGGTCGAGACCTGGCTGCCGCGCTGGATGGAATTCCCGGCCGAAAGCTACACCAGCCGCGGCGGTTTCCGCACCGCCGATCAGTGGGCACAAGTGCAGCCGCTGTTCATCCGCGAATAGTCGATCAGGGCCCGAGCGGCGGTTCTCTCGAGTGCCGCCGCTCAGGTCGCGCGCGCCGCTCCGGGTCGCGCCGGCTGCCGATTGGGCGTCTTGTCGAGCCAGTGCCGCGCGCGAGAAATCCCGACGCCAACTCGCCCCCCGTTTCGGCAGCCCTGCACCGCGCCGGGTTGCTTGCTGAGGCGCCAGGCGCATGGGGCCAATTGTCCGATCCGGTTGCCGACAGAGCCCGCGTAGCCAGCCCCCTGCATTGCCGCCGGCTCCTTGTGTCACCGATCGCGCCACCTGTCTCCATGTGTCTCAGGGACCATTCCCCTGCGGCTGGCTTGACGACCTATGGGCGGATCCGGCCCGCCCGAAACCCTCGCCAGCAGCTTTTTTCCCCGCCGCCTGCGGCGGCTTCCTCGCGCCGCTTCGCTTCAAAAAAGCTGTCCGCTCGGGTCCTCCGCTATCGCTGCGGCCGTCCCGGTTCCGGCGGCCCGGACGCGCCCATCACGGTCCGCCATCGCAGGGGAATGGTCCCCGGCGAGCACCAAAGGAGACTGAAAATGACCGCGATCGGATACGTTACCAAACAGGAAAACGGCGGCTACAAGGGCCAGCTCAAGACGCTTAGCGTCCGCGCCGACATCGACATCGTGCCCAATCAGGCAAAGAGCGCCGACACCCATCCCGACTTCCGGGTGCTGACGCAAGGGGTCGAAGTAGGGGCCGGCTGGATCCGCACCGGCGAGACCTCCGGCAAGGACTATGTGAGCCTGTCGATTGCCGCCCCGGAGTTCGGCCCGCGCAAGCTCTACGCCAATCTCGGCCGCGCCGCCGGCCAGGATGACGACGACACATACGCCATCATCTGGAACCCGGTCGACTGAACCGCCAGCCTCGAGCCCCGCGCCGCAACCGGCGCGGGGCTCTTTCGGGAGGGGGCGGCGAAAACTCGCCCCCCACTCTTCGCCCGTCCCCAAAACGATCTCGCTCGCCGATCCTCGCCTTCGCTTGTCCGTAGCGAAACGAGGATCATCATGGACGACGAAAACGAACGCGCGGCCCGCGCGAAGAAGGGCAGTCCGTTTCTCAACACCGCGCAGGCCGCCTTCTATATCGGGCTGTCCCAGCGCACGCTGGAGAAGATGCGGCTCAAAGGCGGCGGCCCGCAATTTCGCAAGCACGGCCGCTATGTCCGCTATCACATCGACGAGCTCGACGACTGGTCGAAGGGACGCGCGCAGGAGACCAGGCCCGAGGATGGCGGGCACAATTCCGGCTCGGCCGGTGAGGGAGGCCGCTCATGAGCCGGCGTCCCACTATCCGTCTGATCGGCAGCCATGTGCGGCGCATTCGGGCGCGCAAGACGATCGCCGTGGCCACAATAGGCCTCAGCCTGATCGGCTTCGCCGCTTTCGACAACCCATCGCCCTGGCTGGTCTGGAACGCCTCGGAGAGTGCGCCGGTCGGCCTCTATCGCGTCGCGTCCGGATCACCGGCTCGTGGCGATCTGGTGCTCGTCCGCCCGCCAAAACCGGTCGCCGATCTCGCCGCCGAACGCTTCTATCTGCCCAGCAATGTGCCGCTGGTCAAGCGCCTTGCCGCGCTGCCTGGCGAGCATGTCTGCGCCTTCGGCGACGCCATCATCATCGGCGGCGAGATCGTCGCGCGCCGGCTGGCAACCGACACGCAGCACCGTCCGCTGCCTTGGTGGAATGCCTGCCGCAAGCTCGCCGCCGACGAGGTTTTCCTGCTCGGCAACGATAGAAACCGCTCCTTCGACAGCCGCTATTTCGGGCCGGTGCCGGCCGAAAATATTGCCGGGAGGCTCGTGCCGCTATGGACCGAGTAACCCTCCTGATGCTGGGCATGGTCGCGATAGCGCCATGCGCCTGTTCCGCCGCGACCGACGCTCAGCCGGCCGCCATCTCCCGTGGTCCGCAGCTGGCAAGATGGCAGCACTACGTAGCTGAGGCAAGCCGGCGTTTCACCATTCCACAGCCCTGGATTTATGCCGTCATGGATGCCGAAAGCCGAGGGCAGACAAAGCTGAATGGACGGCCGATCGCGTCACACGCCGGCGCCATTGGCCTCATGCAGGTGATGCCCGGCACCTATGAGGAGATGCGCGCAGAGCTTGGCCTGGGGGCCGATCCGCACGACCCTCGCGACAACATTCTGGCAGGCACTGCCTATCTGCGCGCCATGTATGACCGCTTCGGCTTTCCCGGCCTGTTTGCCGCCTATAACGCTGGGCCGGACCGCTACGAACAGCATTTGCAGCGTGGGCGACCGCTGCCCAGCGAGACGGTTTCGTATCTGGAAGAGGTCAAGGCTGCGGGGATCTCGGCCGCCGACATGGACGCGTTCACCGGCAAATCCCGTTCCGGAAAAGCGCCGGAAATCCCGTCCGGGCAGTCGCTGTTTTTCCTGCGAAACGGTGTTTCCGCGACCGATCCGAATGGCCAAATTGTGGTGCCGCTCGGATCGGAGCGAGCAAGGTCAGGCCGGCCGGATCGCAGGTGAGGGCAGGGGTACCGTGGGTCGGGCGGGGCAGGGGGGCAGGTCCGCGGAAGGCAAGATAAAGGCATCGCCTCCTGGAGGCGGCGAAGTCTTTGTCTGCACATCGTTTTTCACGGAGGCTGCCTTCGGCGTCAGGAGAGCTGCTGCCGACAAACCTCTGATTTTGCTTAAGATTACTAGGAGGCTCAATGCAGGATGAAGAGTTCAAGCCGAGCCTGGGCAAAATCGGATCGCGCGGCTCGAAGGCAGGCAAGCGTTTCGCCGGCCAGATCCGCGCCGCGATCAACCGAGCCGGCGGCGGCAGCGGTCGCCGTGGCCGCTTCATCGGAAGCCGGGCGGGGCGCGGCGGGGCTGCTGCCGCCGTTCTCAGAGCGCGCGACCGCCACGCGGCGTTTCGGCAGCGGCGCGCCGTCGTCAAGGCGCGTATCGTCAAGCTGGCCGGCAAGGGTGTTGACGGGGCACGTGCACACCTTCGCTACCTCCAGCGCGACGGCGTCACCCGCGAAGGCGAGCATGGCGAGCTCTATAGCGCCGACAGCGACCGCGTCGATGGCAAGGCGTTCATCGATCGTGCCGATGGCGACCGGCATCAGTTCCGCTTCATCGTCGCCCCTGAAGACGGCATCGAGTATGATGACCTGAAGCCGCTCACGTGGCGTCTCATGGCGCAGATGGAAGAAGACCTCGGCACCAGGCTCGACTGGGTGGCCGTCGATCATTTCAACACTGGTCATCCGCATACCCATATTATTGTCCGCGGCAGGGACGACCGCGGCGAAAATCTTGTCATCGCGCGAGACTACATCTCGTCTGGAATCCGTGAACGGGCGGCCGAGCTGGTCAGCCTCGACCTTGGCCCGAGAACGGACCGCGAGATCGAGCAACGCCTGCGCCAGGAAATGGAGCGGGAACGCTTCACCAGCATCGATCGGCAGCTGCTCCGCATGCGCGACCATGATGGGCATGTCTCACCGGCCAGCCGAGACACGTTTCGCCAGACGCTGCACCAGGGCCGCCTGCGCAAGCTCGAGCGGATGGGTCTGGCTGAGGAAGTCGGCTCGGGCCGCTGGCGCCTTGATGGCGAGCTTGAAGCGACGCTGCGCCGCATCGGCGAGCGGGGCGACATCATCAAGACCATGCACCGCGAACTGACCGGCAAGGGGCTCGCCCGCAGTGCCGCCGACTATGTTATCCATGATCAATCTGCAGAGCAGATGCAGCCTGTCGTCGGCTGCATCGTTGCGCGCGGCCTGGCCGACGAAATCACTGACCGCCATTACCTCGTCGTCGACGCCGTGGACGGCAAAAGCCACTATGTTGATATCGGCAAAGGCGAGGCAACCCAACCGACGCCAGAGGGCTGCATAGTGCGGGTCACGCCGAGGGACACCGGGCCAAGGCAAGTCGACCGCACAATTGCCGAGATCGCCACGGCCCATGACGGGCGCTACAGCATCGATATCCATCTCAAGCATGACCCGTCGGCCACCGAACGCTTTGCCGAAACGCACGTGCGGCGACTGGAGGCGATCCGCCGGGCGACCGGTCGTGTCGAGCGCGAGCCGGACGGCACCTGGATCGTCGCACCGGATCATCTCGACCGTGTGTCTGACTACGAGCGTCAGCGGGCCGGGGCCGAGCCTGTCACGGTTGACAAGCTCTCATCGACGCCGCTGGAACAACAAGTCAGCTTCGACGGCGCCACCTGGCTCGATCGAGAGCTGGTTTCCGACACACCGGAGGCCTTGCACAGCTCTGGTTTCGGCCGCGATGTCCGAGAGGCGCAAGGCCGCCGACGGCAGTGGCTGATTGCGCAAGGTCTTGCTCGGGAAGAGCAGGATCGGGTCATCTATCGCGCGAACATGCTTTCGATGCTGCGCCAACGCGAGTTGAACCGCGTGGCCGGCCAGTTGTCGAACGAACTCGGTCTGCCCTATTCTGAAGCCCAGAGTGGCGATCGAATAGAAGGCACGCTCCGCCGCTCCGTCGAGCTCGCCGGCGGAAAATACGCTGTCATCGAGAAATCGCGCGAGTTCACGCTGGTGCCATGGCGGCCGGTGCTTGAGCATCATATCGGCAAGGAGGTTTCCGGCGTCGTGCGTGCAGAGGGGATTTCATGGACCATCGGCCGGCAGAGAAGCGGACCAAGCATTTCGTGACATGGCTACACAACTTCTTTTGCCCGCGTTGAAACAGGTACTCAGTCCGGACGGAGTTCGCCTGCTAATTGCCCGCGGCATTGATCTCGCGAGGGATAAATGGCTGGTCGTGCAAGACTTATCGTTCGCTCTACAAAAAGCGCCGCGATGATTCATCGTGTTCCATGATTCTGAGCCAAAACCCTCCTGCGCCACCACGGCACTCTTCCCGGTGCCACGGAAGCCGCGCCGACCCGGCGGTGCCGGCCTGGTTGCGCAGGGCTGCCCCGGACCCAAACAGTTGCGGCGCATTGAGGACATTGCAATCACTGACGGTGCGGCCCTCGGCGCGCTCGATGAGATAGTCCGCCAGCTAGAGAGGTGGGCTGGCGCCTGGTGACAGCGCCTAGGGCTTTCGGCGGCCGTGGTACGGCGAAGCAGGCTCGCGGCGTCGAGGATGAAGCCGCACTTCGTGATGTTCTTCTGCTCACACGACCGGGAGACAAGGTCGACCCCCGCGGGCCGGATGCTGTTGACCGGGCGTGAACTGGCAGCCTATCCCGCTGAGGATCTTCTAGCGGGAGAAACCTCGCTGCGGTGGGGAAGATTTCGGTCGTCGCCCGCGACGACGAGGCGGTCAGCGACCTGGCCAGACGAGCTTCGGCAGCTTTCCGCTGCGGCATGGTGACGTGCGCGATCATGGCCGCCGAATGAGATCGCTTCGAACGCACCGTCGGATGCTGGCTCGCCGACGCTTTTCTGGCGCAGCGCCTGGGTGGGGCCATGCGGTGCCGCTACTGGGCACCGAGGCAGCTTTGGGCATGAGACCCGATCAATCGCGCCGGGCCGCGACGGTCATTGCGGCATCTGGAGTCGAGGCCGGGTTCAGACCGGGGGAAAAACCTGCTCGTCGCGTAGGAGCCCCGCGTTGCGCGCCGTCGATCTTTCCGCCCAACTCGGCGCCGCGCGGACCGGGGCTTGCCATTGCCGCGAAACTGAGGCCAAGGCGACGGACCCGCCCTGCGTATATCGACGCCCGCCGCGCCGCCGTCGGCGGAAACGAGCGAGCCGTGGACCTCACACAATCTGAGGTGCTGGTGACGATGCATCGCCTACTTCCATCCGCACTCCTACCCACGAGCTCACCCGTGCGCCCGCGGTGCTGCGAACCCGCCGACGAATATTTGGCAGAAGCCGGAGTGGGCGCTCAGCCGCGACGAATTTTTTTGGCCTTGACCGGGCCGGGCGGCGCGACCCGATCGATCAATCAGCGCCCTTCTCGGGGCTGTCGGTCCGCATCGCGCCTGACGGCGGCGCTATGCTGGTGCTCCTACGGCCGCCCTGTTGAACCGCTTTCTCCAGCACCGAACTGAATTGGTCCCGCTGGCGGACATTTCGATGCTTCCGCCTTGTAGGGCTTCTTTGTTGCGGCCGCCTCTGCGGCACGGCTGCGCCGACGTGAACGTGCTTGGCGGCACGTTTTGTCAGGGAGGGGAAAGAGGCGCGCGGCCCTCTCCCTGCAAGCCGCCGCTGGCGGATTCCTCCGTCTGCCCGCTTCGCTCCGTGCAGACCGGGGAGACCCCTCCGCCCCCCTTGCTCCCCCCTGCTCGCCGCGATGCAGGGGGACAGGCGACCTGAACCCGTGCCCAAGCCGATCTGATGGCAGAGGCGGTGGGGCTGGACATGGGCCCGTGGTGGACATACGTGCCACACAAATCCTCATGCTCGCCTAACCGGCCGCAAGGTATGGCAATCCGGGCTGACCCGACGAAAGAAAAAGTAGGTCTCGGCCATTCCCGTGTCCGAGCCCAGAAAAGTTACTGGTTTCCTTACGGGCGCGATACAAAGGGCACAGGCTGGACTTGGCTGCCGGGGGCAGGGCTTGTCGACCGCTCGATCGAAAGTGAGAGACGAGGAGGAGAATCACCGACCTGCAGAGCGGCAAGGCGCTCGCCTACCTCCCTGTCAGTCACCGTTAGCCGATGGTTTAGACGAAGATAGTCCGTCCATGTCGGCGTGCGGAATGTCTCGGTCCAAAGAGTCGAGTTCTGAAGATCGCGCTGGAGGGTCCAGTCCCGCGCACCGGCACGGCTCTGAACGCGCCGCCTTTCGCGCATGCAGCTCAGAAATTCCTCGATATTCTCCTCGGGGATCGAGTACTCCACCTTGATCACGATCGGGCCGCTCCTGGGCTTCAAATCGAGGGCCAGTTCTGGTGGCCTGAAGTCGAAGGCCCCTTGATCCGATTCCTCCCATAGCCGTACCGGCAATAGCTTTCCCACAGCTGCAACCAGCAACAGCGCCGCTGCAGCACCTTCCAAAGCCCACGTCAGGGAATAGTACTGCGCGACAGCACCCCAGATCCAGCTGCCCGCTGCCATGCCGCCGTAGGTCAGGGCGTAATAGATCGACAGGGTGCGACCAACGACCCACCTTGGGCTTGCCAACTGCACACACACGTCGGTTCCGGTCCAGGTGACAACCCAGCCTGCGCCAGCGATTGCAAGCGCGATCGCTGCTACGGCCACCGATGATGTGAGAGCCAGTAAAAGGCAACACGTTGCGCAAGCAACGGACGCGAGCGTGATCAATCGATTTTGGGACGTGATGCGTCGCAAGTAGCTATTGCCAATGCCCGCGATGAAGGCGCCTGTGCCGAAGCCGGCTAACAGGACGCCGTAAACAATTGGCCCGCCCGCCAGTTGGTCGCGAACCACGAGGGGGAGCAGAGCAAGGATCGAGATGCTTGACAGCCCGAACAGGGTTGCACGCACGATCGCCACTCTGATCTCCGAGGAGATTGCCGTGAAGCGCATGCCATCATGAATGGCCGTCGTCATCCGCTCGCGCGGAAGAGGCGAAGAACGAACTTGCCACTTGGAGCGCAGGACAGCGCTCAATGGGACCAGGTCGGTCAGCGCAGCGAAGGCGAAAGCCGTAAGGGGGCCCAGCAAAGCCAAAATTACACCGCCCAGCGCCGGTCCTATGCTCCGAACCACGTTGTACCCCACCGACATCAGCGTCACTGCAGCGGGTATGTCGCGCTTTTCCAGGATGTCGCCGACCGAGGCGTGCCAGGCTGGATCATTCAAGGCAAAGCCGCATCCCGCCAAGAAACTCAGTCCCAAGATCAGCCATGGACTGACAAAGCCCAGCCCAACAGAGAGAGCCAGCGCCGTGGATGCCAGTGCGATCAGGCAATGTCCGGCAAGCATCACGCCGCGGCGGCTGAAGCTGTCTGCAATCGCTCCAGCAAGGATCGACAAGAAGAAGGCGGGCAGTGTCGATGCAGCCTGCACGAGCGCAACCATCAGATCGGAGGCTGAAATCGTTGCCATAAGCCAGCTTATAGCCACGCTCTGCACCAGCCAGCCAAGGCTGGATATCTGCGTGGCTGTCCAGATCGAACGAAAGACCGGATTCTGAAGAGGGATCAGTGTGTTTGCCGCAAAGGGCGGGGAATCTTGACGCCGCATGACTTCTCACCTCCACCACGTAGTTCTTTCGCTCACTCACTTGCTGACAGCGGTGCGCTTACGCACAGCTGCGTCACAACCAAGTTCCGATATCGCGCTCGCAACAAAGTAGATGTCGCATCCACGGTGCTGATGCGCGATGAGTGTGCCAGTTGGGCGTCGGCTGGTCTGGGTCGCGCAGCCCGATGGGTGCGGTCTGCCCTGCGACTCTTGGCCTTGTACGGTGCTACCGCCCCGATGGCCGGGTTGTCAAACTGCCACGGTGCTAGCAGCGCCCATCCCATCCTGACAGGCATGAGCATACGACGCAGCGGATCGCTGGTATCGGAGGCGGGTGCAAGATCAAGGATGGCATCGTCTTGACAAGTACGAGCTGGTGGACGCCTTTGCCCGACCTATCACATCGGCGATTTATGGGGCCGCCGTTCAACTCGTTGGTCTATGCAAAAAAACATAATTCGCTTGAAAAGACGTTTCGTGCCGGCGCAGGCGCCGAGGAAGGGGCTGAAGCCTTCACCATCGTCATACCGCCGCCGAATGTCACCGGCTTGCTGCATATGGGTCATGCGCTCAACAACACGCTGCAGGACATTCTGGTGCGCTTCGAGCGCATGCGCGGCAAGAACGTCTTGTGGCAGCCGGGCATGGACCATGCCGGCATCGCCACGCAGATGGTGGTCGAGCGCCAGCTGATGCAAAATCAGATCCACCGCCGCGACAAGCGCCACCGGCTGCCGGCGGTCAACATCCTTACCGTCAATGCGGCGGTCACCCTCACGGACAATGACGACTTTCTCGCCGGGCTGGAGGTGACGCCGGAGCGCCAGGCGGTCTGGGACGAGCTCGACGGTCTCGACCGTTTCGACGCGCGCAAGAAGATCGCCGAGCTGATACCGGCGGTTTCCTCGAAAAGGTCGAGCCGCATCGCAGGCCTGAAGCGGCGGTTGCGGCGATCCTGAACAAGGTGCGGTCTCTCCGCGCCAACGCATCCGACACCGAGATTTTTGATCGAAATCCAAGCATCGTCGAAGATGCTTTGCCTGATCTAGGCGCCCAGCCGTAGCAGGCCGCATTGCTGCGCCAGCCGCCACGTAAAGCGCTGCCAGAGTTCTTGCACCCGCGTCATTCGGCTGCCGCTTTGAAGGTTCCGCCTAGGGCCTGCATCAGATCATCGATAATGTCCTGAGGATGCTCAAGTCCCACTGACATTCGCAGTAATCCGCCTGGCGCCTTGGACTTGGCACCCTCGACGGATGCGCGATGCTCAATCAGAGAGTGCGTCCCGCCAAGGCTTGTCGCCCTGGCAATAACCTCGAGGCGGCCGGCCACGGCCATCGCAGCATCGGCTCCGCCTTTGACGATAAAGGATAGCATCGCTCCGTAATGGCTCATTTGCCGCTTAGCGAGATCGTGTCCCGGATCAGTTTGCAGGCCAGGAAAAAGTACTTTTTCGACACGCGGATGAGACGCCAAAGCCTCAGCAACCTTCTGGGCGCCTTCGCAATGCGCGCGCATGCGTACCGACAATGTCTGCAGGCCCCGCAATGCCAGCCAACAGTCGAATGGCGCTGCGACGCTGCCCTTGTGTCTCTGGACCATCCGCAGTGGGCGACCGAGGGGTGACGAGTGCGGGACAATGACGACGCCCGCCATCAAGTCCGAGTGGCCGCCGATGTACTTTGTCGCCGAGTGCATGACCGCGTCCGCCCCAACTTCGAGGGGCCGTTGAAGCACTGGAGTTGCCCACGTGTTGTCCACTACGGCCAAGGCGCCAGCCTCGTGCGCGATTTTGCAGATGGCCGAGATGTCAACAACGCGGATCATCGGGTTTGACGGCGTCTCGACCCAGACGAGGCCAGTCCGCTTCGACGTGACCGCGGCGCGCACGGCATCCAGATCGCGCATGTCGACGGCCGCAAAGTCGAAGCGAGACCCAATGTCGGTCTCGTCAATCAGCGAACGAATGCCGAAATACATGTCATCCGGCAGAACGATCCGACCCGTCGACGGATGGCTCTCAAAGACTGCAGCGATTGCAGCCATGCCCGACGCGAAGGCAATGCCATCTTCTGCGCCCTCGAGCGCGGCAATGGCCATTTCGAACGCGTTGCGTGTCGGATTTCCATCCCGGGTGTATTCGAATCCGGAAGGAAACGAGCCGTCGACGCTACGTTGGAACGTCGTGCTGGTGTGCAGCGGCAGGGACACCGCCCCCGTGGAAGCGTCGACAGCTCGGCCGCAATGGATCGCCTTCGTTTCAAAACGCATCGGTCATTTCCTCGCTAACAGGGCAGTTGCACAATTTCAGGCCGGTCATTATATTGACCGTAATAAGTGAGCCGAGGCACTAAGTCAATATAATGACCGATGTTACGACAGCGTTGGACCCCGAGCGGGTGCTTGGCCAAGCGATAGCGGTTCGGATCCGACAATTGAGGCGCGACCAAAACCTGACCCTGGATCGACTGGCAAAACTGAGCGGCTTATCCAAGGGAACGGTCGTCACGCTGGAGCAAGGCAAGGCGAACCCCAGCATCGGCATACTTTGCCGACTGGCGGCGGCGTTTTCGCTTTCGGTGGCCGATTTGTTGAATGACCATCCTTCCACAGTTCGCCTTCCTATTGAGCGGACAGAGACGAGAACGCTTTGGACAAGCGCTAAAGGAAGCTTTGCACAACTTCATTCATCGATCTCGGGACGAACGATGTTCGAACTGTGGAGCTGGGCCATTATGCCGGGCGACGTGTTTTCCGCAGATGCTCATAGTCCGGATACGCGCGAGCTGATCTCGGTGACTCAGGGGTCCCTAAGTGTCGTGGTGGGTACCCACGCAGTAATTTTGAGCCAAGGCGAGAGCGTGCGGCTTGTCACTGACCAACCGCACTCATACGCGGCGGCATCTGATCTGCCTGCCCACTTCTCGATGGCAGTTCTTGAGCGTGGTGGACAGCGAGATCCGGGGCCCTCTTCGCCGGCAACAAAGATGCCCGGGCCCGTTCCGCAAGACACCGCCGCTCGCTAACGACCGCCCATTCGCGACAGGAGATCCACCGTTGTACGTTCCGCCCCATTTTGCCGTCCCCGATCAGAACACCCTGTTTGACCTAATCGAGAGACATCCGCTCGGTATCCTGGTCACCCACAGCAAAGGCACACTCGACGCGAACCACATTCCCTTCGAGCTTGACCGCTCGAAGGGAGACAAAGGCCTCCTCAATTGCCATGTTGCACGCAAAAATCGAGTCTGGGAGGAAGTTGCCAATGGCGATGAAGTCCTCGTTTTCTTCCGTGCGGCCGACGCTTACATCTCGCCGAACTGGTATCCAAGCAAGCATGAATTCCATAAGCAGGTGCCGACGTGGAACTATCTCGTCGTCCACGCCCACGGACGCATTACTGTCCGGGATGATGAGCGCTATGTGCGCCGTAACGTGGCGAAGCTCACTCACATGCATGAAGCCTCGCAGCCTGCCCCGTGGAAGATGGGCGACGCGCCGAAGGACTTCATTGACACGATGGTTAAGGCGATCGTCGCCCTGGAGATCGAGATCACCGGCCTGGTTGGTAAATCAAAACTCAGCCAGAACAAAGAGGTGCGCGACATTCAGAACGCTGGTGAAATGCTGAATGCCCGAGGCGTCAATGGGATGGGAGAAGCGATGCTCTCGGCTGCGGCGGCCCAATCCCAATAGCATCTATCTTGTCCCGACAAGCCGCTGGTGCTGGATTTCCAAAGGGTGACCTTGAGAGACAAATGCTTCGGCTCGCCGGAAACGCGACCAGCACCTGACCACCCGCTATGCGGCAGATGGACAAGAACTCAGGCCGCCATCGCCAGCCACATCCGCAATGCCGCCGGATCACCCCCCACGGTGGCGATGCCTCGCAGCCAGGTTGGATGACCAAGCAGCCGGGATGTCGGCAGGCTTGCACCCGTTTCAGATGCGAGACGGGTCAAGACGATCATCCTGCACAACGTCACGCGGCGGTGGGCTGGTTTCGAAAAGGGCCGGCCCCGGCCGTTCATGCAAGTGGAGTTGGGGCGGGGCCGGATCAAGCCTATCGGGTCGAACCCGCCGGGACCGCGCGTACATCATCCCGGCAACGCCAGGCGCTCGTCCGGCGCCATGCGGGCTTCGGCTTGGCGCGCCGAATGTCTGGACCGGCATCGCGGAGCATGGCGCACCAGTCTCCCACATTGTACGTAGTCGCCATGCTGCCCCTGGCCAGATCGCAAATGACGCACGGCTTGTTCGCGATGGCGAGCTGAAGCACGTTGACGGCGGTGCCGGGCGATGCGCCGTCCCAGACTATCATCCTAAAGTCCGCGCGCCGCGCCATCTCCCGGTCTTTGGCGGCTGGATCCAGTATCCTCTAGCGCCTTCACGAGACGGGACCTGGTAGGCAGCCCAGTCGCCCAGATTATTGCTAGCTTCCTCGCTCTGACCGCCGTCTCCCTCTGGCCCTGAGTGAGGGATCGTCATCCGGCTGCAGGCCGGCGCGCCCGGACGCTGCCGCTACGGGAGGCGCTACGCGCGTGGAGCTAGTGGCCTTTGTCGGCCAGCCAGAGGCCCACGTCCTGGATCGAGCGCATGAGCACCGACGGATTGTCCCGCGCGGGAATGAAGCCCCAGCTCTGCCAGTAGCGCTCGGCCTCGGCGTCGATCGCCCGCACCACCACTGCGCGGCCGCCGACGATGTCGGCGCCGGCGACGCAGCGATGCAGCGCGTCCTTGACCAGGCCGCTGCCGATGCCTTGTCCGGCATAGCGATGGTCGACGGCGAGTTGTCCAATCAACAGGCAGGGGATCGGATCGGGCGGGCGTCCGGTGCGGATGGCGCGCGGTGCGCTGTTTGGCTGGATCACGCCCGGCGCGAGGCCGTAATAGCCGACGACTGTTCCCTCGTCGTGAACGACCAGGACGCGGGTAAAGCCGCGGACCTGGTTCGTTCGCGCGAAGCCGGCCAGCCAAGCGTTGAGCGCCGGCTTGCCGCAATCGAAGCTGTCGAGGCGGTGCGCGTCGTCGAGGAGTTCGATGCCTGAAAGCGCCACCTAACGGTCCCAGGGCGGGGACCGACGCAGCCGCTCGGTCGCCTTCGGCGGGGGCGCAGCGGCGGGGGCTGAGATCGCCTGCATGAAGGCGTCATAAGCTTCCGGGGACACGCGGATGACGGTTGCGTTGAGGATGGCCGCCTGCGCCTCGTGCAGCGCGGCGCGCCGCATGAACTCGGTGCGCGACAGGCCGAGCAGCTCCGCGCCGCGGTCGATGATGGTGAGATCATCGTCGCGAAACCGCATCGAGACGGGTGTTTCCTTCCTGGTGACTGTGGTGGCCATGGCGCGCTCCTGTGCTGCGGACGTATATACGGTAGTGTAACGCGGAACGCAATACTTCGTTCCCTGGTGACGTCTCGTGGACGGATGGCCTCAGGACTCCTCGCCGCATCGGTTCTTCTCGGCTTCTCGCCTGCAATCGCCATTGCCGCAACCCAGAGCAAGGTGGCTTTGGTCAGCTCCGGCGGATGAATTACAGCTTAGGACGCGCATGTGTTCTTATCGGCCGGATGAGCGGCTCCAGAAGCGAAGTCGCTGCCATGACTGTCGCCGGACGAGCCCCGGCTATGCCGAACCCTGATGAACATCTGACGCGATGGCGACTTTCGGGCCGTCACGCCACAAAGGAGGAACGGCTATGAAGGCTGGGCGGCCGGCACTTTCATTCTCAGGCGCCGCTCTATGCCACCTGCCGGGCAAGCGCAGTTGGCGCAAATCTTGAATCTCTCTTTGCGCGGCGGCAGGAGCTGCAATCGCACGTTCGGCCTCACGCAATGAAAGACCGGCACGACCGCGGCACGTGCAGCCTCAGAAAAACCAGTCTGCATTTTATTCAACGGCTTAGCTGCGAGTGCGGCGGCGCGGCGGCGTGCGATGTACTGCAGAGCGGGCTCCGAACTCCTTAGGGCACGCATGCTGCCACTCAACCGGCCTGATCACCACACAAAGTGAGGAAGAACCTGGTTAAGTGCAAAGCGACAATTGCCTCGACGGCGGGTCCCGGCAGGTTTATGCTGCCCAATCTTACCGCAATCCGGAATGGCGATTGAGTACCTTCACGAGTGAAGGGATTCCCGCGGTCTTAGAGATGAGTTGTCGAATGGCGCGAAGTCGCGCAGAATCGTGTGTTTGATATCGATCAGGATCGCGAGCTATTTCAGGCGCAAAGAGGTCTTGCGCCCGATGCACAAGTTGCTCCCGGTCCAACGGAAGTGAATGGGGTGGAACTGCTTTGTTGGCCAAATTGTTGACGGAACGTCCGGCGCCCATTGTTGCTACATGTCTGGATTCTTGGGGCGTTTTGGATGATGCAATCCACCAACTCACTCCAAAGGGCAGTGGAATCTGGAACAATGTCGCTTTTGTACGCACGACATCCTTCGTGCCCGATTGGCATATCGTCTTTAACTCTGCTTCTCTTTTTGGGCTCCCTGTTGATATCGAGGCGAGCCCAAACAGGACAATTTTTGCAATCGGCGAACCGCCGACGAAAGCTCATCGCGCATTTCATGAAGGGCAGGGGAAAAATACTATCGTCCTGACGTCTGACGCAGAGCTGGCTGCTCGGCAGAATGCAGCGCGCCGATTCGTTTTGGCTCCACCTATCACTCGGTCTTGGTCTGTAAACAAGACATATGACCAACTTCTGGTCAGCGAAGTCGTGGACAAGCCGCTTCGGCTCTCATGGATTACCAGTAACATCGCCCTGCTTAAAGGGCATCGGTATCGGCTGGCGTTTCTGGAACGGCTGAGAGAGGAGCTCGATTTTGACCTGTTCGGCCGAGGTTTTCGGCTGATTGGAGACAAATGGAACGCACTCGCACCTTACCGTTACAGTATAGCTTTCGAGAATACTCGTGCTGATTACTATTTTACAGAGAAGCTTATGGACTGCTTCGTTGCTGAAACAATGCCGATCTATTACGGCAGCCCGGCAATCACGAGGTTCTTCCCTTCGGACTCGATGGTTCTGATTGACCCAGAGGACAAGAACGTAATCCAAAAAATTCAAGAAATCATCAAGTCGGACCTCTGGAAGGAGCGTCGCGGCGCAATACGAGAGGCGAAGCGGTTGGTCCTCGAGAAATACAATACGTTTGCTTATCTCGCGGGCTTCATCGAAAGCGTTCAGGATAAACCCTTACCGCCAGAAATTATACACATCGATTCGCCTGAGGTCGATTTTGGAATAGACGAATGAAGTACTCCAACGCTCGCTTCGCGTGCCCGGCGGTTGGTGGTCTGGCGAGATCGGTACGGAACGCTCGGCGGAGAATGCCTACCTGCGCAGACGGGCCGGCACGGGCGCACGAGGTCATGCGCCCCCGGCTGCCGCTGATCAGGCGAACTGGGGAAGGCCAGGAACGGAATTGAGGACCTCGTCCACGAGTTCGTCGCCGGCA
The DNA here is from genome assembly GCF_040320645.1 of Mesorhizobium sp. M0633. Classification (NCBI taxonomy): domain Bacteria; kingdom Pseudomonadati; phylum Pseudomonadota; class Alphaproteobacteria; order Hyphomicrobiales; family Phyllobacteriaceae; genus Mesorhizobium; species Mesorhizobium sp. M0633. The sequence continues at coordinate 2,743 of NZ_JAMYQC010000047.1, read as the reverse complement.
TGTTCCTTGGCGAAGGCGATCGTCTCGTTGGCGATGGCGGCGATCTTTAGAAGGCTGAGACCCTCACTCATCAATTGCTGGCCGAGCCCCATGAGGCCGCCTCCGCCCTCTGGGTCATCGCCATGATACTTCGCCACTAATTCCGAAGCTCCGGGAATGGCCTCGATCATGCGCGCAACGGGACCGTCGGCCGCGTGGCGTTGCAGGAAACCCAGCATTAACCCAACGGCCTTCTCTGCGAGAGCCGGGCCGATGCCGGCACTAGTGGCGATGCGCGATAAGAATTCTTCCATGGCAGGGTTCCTAGCTCTTTAATGAGGTTTACACGGGGCCGGTCCGGCGCCCAAAGCGCCCTTGGCCGAACCACAATTGAACCCCACAAAAATAGGCCGGCGGAAGTGCTATTGCAACTGCGCGTAAAACCGCCTTTGTCAACGCAAGCTGCGTCGGACGTGCGTATTTCGCAAAAACGAGACAGTCGTGGAGTGCACCCCTCGACCGAGACAATGACGCGCCAGGGCGAGATCTTCGAACAGACGCGGCATGCGCAGGTAGAGCACGGAATGATCGAGCCGGGCGGCCTGACGTCCGAAGGCGCAGGCCAGCCAAGTCTTTCCGGTGCCGGTCTGCCCGGTGATATGAGGTTTTCATGCGCCTTCAGCCAGGCGCCTTGGGCCAGCTGTCGCTTGGCACTTAATTGGGGTCTCCCTCACTTTGTGTGGTTCATCTGCTGTTAGTGGCGCTGTCGCTATGGACGGGCATGCGAACGAAAACGAAATGGTCGCCCGGCCCAGGGGGTGATATCGCCACTGCGGTCCTTCGACCAAGTCGATTCGATTCTGAATTTCGGCCTTTAGATGTTTGTAGCGATTGAATCAGCGACCAAGATCTGGACAATCGCGGTTATGGTGACCGCGAGCCACTAAGCTTGTGCCGTACCCTTACAATGATTCATCAAGGCGTTTACCTCGGCAATCACGAGATCCGGCGTGATGTCGAACTTGCATCGGACTTTGACCGGACAATGCCGCACTTGGTCCAGACCACACCCGCGACATTCAATAACACTCATAAGCATGCTGACCAGGGGACCTCGAAACCCCCAAATCTCCGGTAGATGTGACGCCGTGAAAATGCCGATAGTAGGGCGGCCAAGCTGGGCGGCGACATGCCCGGTGCCTGAATTGTTCGAAACGACGAGCGCGGCCGAATTCACGAGATAATTGAATTCCAATTCCGACAAGTCGACAGCCGTCCGAATGTTCGCGGCTCCACAATCCCGAGCTATCTTCGCAACCTCCTCAAGCGCTTCCAGGCATTCGCCACGGGCAACGAGGACCACCTCACCACGGGTCGAAAGAGCAGCGACAACTTTGCCAAAACTTTCAATCGGCCAATCTCGCAGGCTGGAATTGGAGAACGGAGCCACGACAATCGGGGCATTGCCTGTAGTCGAATTCTGTGGGTGACCCGCTCCGCTTTCGAAATAGGCAGCTGCCTTTGCGACCAGAAAGAGGAGGATTTCTGACACATGCTGGAGACGCACCTGCTTGCGGTCAATGAACCAATCAAGCCATCTACGAGGGATTTTGTTAGCAAGCCCTATTTTTTGGACCAGCTTGTAGAAGATGGTTCTGCGCAGTTTCAGATTGAATGGCGCTATCGCAATATCGATCTGATGCATGCTGTACGGATCAGCTATCGCGGCACGGTGCCTGGCGGGGACTTCAAGCAAGATGGGCCTTGTTTCTTCCGGAACACGCATATCAATGGCAAGATCAAACTCGCCGGTCAGCAGCGGCCTTATGTCGGCGGCTTCTTTGCGCGTTTTGACTTTTGGGTTGCGAGGAAAAAAGTCAAAAGCAATGTGATCGTCGGCGAGGTCGAACTGTTTTGCAGTAGCGATGTTCCAGCTTCCCACCACCAGCGTAATGTGGGCATGCGCAAAACGCTGACGAAGGTCCTTTAGGGCCCCTAGAGACATCCAAAAGTCGCCGACATGATCAAGCTTGAGGACCAAAATTCTCATCCTTGCGCTTGACTGTTCCGGCTCTTCCCAGCTGCGGTATATAATTTGATTGCGGTCGTGCTTTGTAAAATATGCCATTGCCATTCCGAAGATTATACGGTCAACACTGATAGCCCAGTGACGCGTGTGTAGGGTTGGAGTGCTCCCCACTTGTCCGCGTCTCCGCAAGAATTCTGCCATCAGATCCAAGCCGCGCTCCAGCAGGAGCTGTCGGGCGAAGTCTGCATCTCTAGCGGTGGTAGCGCGCCAAGAAGCCAGCTATGTCCCGACCCGCAATGTGAAGGGCTTCGTCACGGTCTTGCATGCAGTGAGTTCGAGAAACGCCGAGTAGACGGCGATCGCCAAGCCGCCGTCCCCAGATCTCGAGCATAACGGCAGTGGCCTCGCTCTTTGGTCGATGCTGATCCTGAATGAGACCGTCGGCGCCGGCGACGACATCGCCGGCCGGATTGACCGTCTCCGGCACGCCCTGTCGCTGTGGTCCCGCATCATGGTGGTTAACAAGGGACCCGCCGCAGGCGCTTTTTTCTGCGCGTCCGGGTCGTCCAACATGAAGTGGACGAAGCAACCCTGTGATGAAGTCGAGGGCCCCCCCCCCCGGGGGGGGGGGGGGGGGGGCCCCCCCCGGGGGGGGGGGCCCCGCCGCGGCAGTGCTCGACGCGCTGGCGGTGCCTTCTGAGACGACTCCCTCTGGCCGCTTCGCGGCCATCTCCC
>NZ_JAMYQC010000046.1:0-40786 GCF_040320645.1 Mesorhizobium sp. M0633 | reverse complement strand
CCGATGGCCGTCCGTCACCCCTGATCGATTAAAGCCTCACCGACGCTGCCAACGAAGCTCACGCCTCAAACCCCGCGCCCCTCCCGCGAGCGGGTTCGTTCATAGGCGCAAAGCAGCCATGCCGCCGTCGCGTGTGAGACTCTGCTTCGGGTCACAAGCAAAACAGCACCCCCCTAGGGCTCGTCCCTCACATCGCGCAAATTAGACACAACGCGGCGGTTCTGCGACCTGCAGGCGGTGTCGGGGCACTCGCGGACGAGCCTGTCCTTGCCGTAGCCCTTGGCCCACATGCGGTTGCGGTCTATGCCGCCGGCGGCGAGGTAGTCCATCACCGCATCGGCGCGCTGCTGCGACAGCGCCATTTCACTTGCGCCGGGATCGTCGGCGAAACCCTGCAGCTTGAGCAGCCAGCGCGGATGCTTTGCTAGCCAGGCGATCTGGGTGTCGAGGGTGGCCTTGGCGACAGAATCGAGCGCGGCCGAACCTTGCGTGAAATAGGTGCGGCGGCCGACATTGAGGATAAAATCCTCCTCGCTGCCCGGCTGCACATTCTGGAAGCCGGCAACCTCGGTGTTGGTGACGTCGGGCGTGGAAGGGGCCAGCGTGTTGCTGGTCGAGCAGGATGCGGCCAGCACCAGCAGGCCCGCGGCGAGCAGCCGGCGCGTGTTTTCAATCATGCGGTTCATGAGGCGCCAATCATTCGACAGTGGTGGAAGCGGGCGCCTGATCGGCGATGTGCGGCAGGACCTGCACCGCGGTGCCGATCGGGCAGCGCTGGTAGAGGTCGATGATGTCTTCCGGGAACATGCGGATGCAGCCGCTGGAAGCGTCGGTGCCGATGCTCCATGGCTCCAGCGTGCCATGCAGGCGGTAGCCGGTGTCGGCGCCGTTGCGGTGCAGATAGAGCGCGCGCGGCCCGAGCGGATTGTTGGACGCGCCGCCTGCGACCATGGGCGGTAGGTCCGGCCTGCGCTTACGCATTTCGGGGGGCGGGACCCATTGCGGCCACAGCGCGCGGCGGTCGATCGTCGCGCGGCCGTACCATTTGAAGCCGTCCTTGCCGACGCCGACGCCGTAGCGGATGGCGGTCTTGTTTTCCATGATGACGTAGAGGAAATGGTGGCGGGTATCGACCACGACGGTGCCGACCGGCTCGCTGCTGAAATACTTGACGATCTGGCGATGCCATCTCTTGTCGATCTTGGCGAAATTGGTCTTGCGATAGACAAAATTGTTGTCGCTGGCGGTACCGGCGAAAAAGGATTTTGCCGCCGCGGCTTGAGCAATATTGCTGGTTGCACCCACCGCGACCAGCGCCAGGCCGCCGAGCACGACACCCCTGCGTGACAAAACCATCGGCAATTCCCCCTCATGCCTAAAGCCTGGCGGACCATAGTTGAGAATTATTTCGCCTCAAAGTGGAAAATGCTGCGTTGCTTCAGTCCGCCGTGTCCGGACGTTCGTCATTGCCGGGTTCGGGCGGGTAGGCCCGGTGATCGGCAGATTGCTCGACGAGCGTGGATACAGGTGGGTTGCAGTCGACCTCGACGCCAAAAATGTAGAGCGGTCCCGGAAAGAACGTCTACCGGTCTTTTTAGGCAACGCTTCGCAGGAGGAGATGGTGGCCGCCGCGAAAATTGACAGCGCAAAGGCCCTGGTGATCACTCTGGACGACCCCGAGGCAGCCAAATCGGTTCTTGCGGCGCTGAGACGCAACTGCCGGACCTCCCGGTGATTGTCCGGGCGCGTCACCACATGCATGTGCAAGAGCTGCTTGAGAAAGGCGCGACAACCGTAATGCCCGAAACGACGGATCCAGCCTTCTCCTGGGTGCAGCTGTCCTTCAAGAACTCGGGGACAGCAAAACGGATTTGGATGCGGCCGTCAGGACCGTCCGCAGGCGTTCTTACCCCACGCCAAGCGGATCCGGCCTTCTCCGAGCCTGTGTGCTTGGCATTTACCGCTCGCGGTGATCTGTACCCGCCCCATACAATCGGGAACTCCACCGCTCTCGGCGGCTGGCGGATGAGCCGAATAGCTAACGCCTCCGGAGTGCACTCCTCGTAAGCCGCTGACCTGCCGTTTCCTTCGACGGCCATGGTGCTGGCATTCTACGAAACGTGGATATCCCGGAGCGGAGACTCGCGGGATCGGCGATGGCCGCCAGCAAAGAAGCGTTTGAAAAGGCCAAACGGTGACGCCGTCGCAGGAACGAAAGTGGAAAAGAAAGCAGAACTTTCGTGTGCAGGCTTTGCATGCGCGCCCATAACTCTTTGATTTTGTTTAGTTGTCTGTCCGATCCATCACACGCTGACTGTCATCACGGCAGCCGGTTCCGCTTATGGGATGTCGCAATGGCCCGCTCTACGTCTGAGTTTAGGCGCAGAGCAGACGGTCGGGTTTCCAACCCGGAGCGACAAGAGCTGACCTTTGGTCGACGCAAGTGTCGTCCTGACGTGACCAATGCGGTCTTCCGTTGCGAGCGTCGCTTGCTGGAGCTGCGTTAAGTCGGTCGGAGGCCAATGGTATTTTCAATGGAACGCTAATATACATTGAAACCCCAACGAGCAGCGCCTGCCAGATACTTGAGGAATGCCATGCGAAGGCTCATCTTTACGGCGATGTGTATCGCCGCCGCAACAGCCGCTAACGCCCATGATTGGTACGAAGATAAGATTGACCCACAGACCAAATTCAAGTGCTGCGGCGGTTCAGATTGCCGCGCCATACCTCGGTCTTCGGTGCGGTCCAGGGTAGACGGCGGGTACACTTATTTGCCGCATAATTTCACCATCCCACGTGACCGTGTACAGGAATCCCCGGACGGGCAATACCATATCTGCGAAAATCAATATGTTGTAACCAATCAGTTGTATTGGCGTTGCTTCTTCGCACCTCGTGTCGATGTATCTATACTTCTAAAGCATTAACCGCGCGTCGCTTCCGCAACTTACATAAGCAAGGTGCTAGTCCATTAATGCTGTTGGACTCTCTTCAAAATTGCCGAAGCTCAAGCGGTACGCGACTGCCCCAGCGATTTCATTGAGTACGTCGCGGCTATCGAGAGCCTGCGCGCCTGGTGTAACTCCATGGGGCGCTGCCGCGGGTGACTTCTGGGCGCGCTCCGCAATTCGGTGACAGTCCAGATTTTATCGTGTCGGCGCGGCCGTGGTTGTGTAGATTGGCTGCGTGGCCCGCCTTGCCCGCATTGTCGTTCCAAGTCCACTCGCCACGTGACGCAAACGCGGTAACGGCTGGCGATTTCGACCACATGGACAGCCAAGCGATAGGGGGATAACTGGCGCTGGATCATCAGCACGGTTCATGCGGGAGCGGCATTCGCCGGAGGCAGCTGCGGCTGCAGTCTCGAATTTGACGCATCAGCACTTGCAAATCGTCAGCCGAGGTCTTTTGCTCGCGCGATAGTTGCCCTTGACCGTTGAATGGTTGGCGAACAGATGAACAAAATCGATCGACGGCGGCCAGAGTCAGAAACGGACGCCACCGTAAATGCCGCAAGACTTGGAACTCGGCTGCGCCTCGCCCGCCAGACACGCGGCATGACGCTGAAGACGCTGGCCGCGGCTGCGAATTGCTCGGAAAGCCTGCTGTCCAAGATCGAGAACGGCAAGGCTTCACCGTCCCTGCCCATGCTTCACCGTCTGGTCGAGGTTCTCGACACCAACATCGGCTGGATGTTCGAGCAAGTCGACGACGACGAGGCGATCGTATTCCGGGCGGGCGCAAGGCCTTTGATCGCTCTCGACGCGCTACGGCGTGGCGAAGGAATTTCGCTCGAACGCATCATCCCGTATTCGCCTGGCCACCTCTTACAATGCAACATTCATCACATCGAGGCAGAGGGCTCGAGCGAAGGTCCGATCCAGCATGCCGGCGAGGAAGTCGGCTACGTGCTCGCCGGGCGGATCGAACTGATCGTCGACGGCAAGAGCCATGCTCTCGCCACGGGTGATGCCTTCGTGTTCAGGTCGGAGCTGCCGCATCATTACCGCAACATCGGCGAGGAACGCGCTAGCATTTTCTGGGTCAACACGCCGGCGACTTTCTGAGCAACGCTCTGCGTTCATTTGGATTGACAAATATTCAAGTCTCTTGAATGCTTGCCTCGTGCCTGTAGCACCAACGGGACCAGCCGAGGTCTGGTCCGCAAGCAAGGGGAACCGAAATGCGTCTGTTCAAACTTCTCGCCGGCTGTGCCGCCGCCATTGCCATGGGCTCGGCAGCCATGGGATCGGCGCTTGCCGATACGTTCGCTCTCGTCAACATCAACCAGCAGGCCCTGTTCTTCAACCAGATCAACGAGGGCGCGCAAAAGGCAGCCGACGCCGCTGGCGCCAAGCTGGTCATTTTCAACGCCAACAATGTGCCGAGCGCGCAGAACGACGCGATCGAGAACTACATCACGCAGAAAGTCGACGGCATCATTCTGGTCGCCATCGACGTCAACGGCGTCAAGCCTGCGATCACTGCAGCCAAGGCGGCCGGCATTCCCGTCATAGCCATCGACGCGCAGATCCCCGACGGCGACAATATTTCGTTCATCGGTGTCGACAACACCAAGGCCGGCGAGGACATCGGCAAATTCTACGCCGACTATGTGAAGACCGAGATGGGCGGCAAGGCCAAGATCGGTATCGTCGGCGCACTCAATTCATTCATCCAGAACCAGCGGCTCGACGGCTTCAAGAAGGCGGTCACCGAAAGCGGCCAGGCCGTCACCTTCCTCGACACGGTCGACGGCCAGAACGTTCAGGAGACCGCGTTGAGCGCTTCGGAAAACCTGATGACCGCCAACCCGGACATGAACTCGCTCTATGCGACCGGAGAGCCGGCCTTGCTCGGCGCCGTTTCGGCGGTGACCAGCCAGGGCCGCACCGGCGACGTCAAGGTATTCGGCTGGGATCTGACCAAGCAGGCCGTTCAGGGCATCGACGACGGCTGGGTGGTGGCGGTCGTGCAGCAGGATCCGGCCGGCGAAGGCAAGGCCGCGGTCGAAGCGCTGGGCAAGCTCAAGAAGGGCGAGAAAATCGATCCGATCATCAATATCCCGGTGACGATCGTGACCAAGAAGAATGTCGACCAATACCGCGCGATGTTCAAGTAAACTGCGTCGGCGACCGAGCCGCGGCGCCGCCTGAGGCTGCGCCGCGGACACCTTGCAATCGCGTGGAATCCCAGATGAGCAGTGGCCAGACCTATCGGGTGCGGATGAGCGGCATCTCAAAGCGCTACAACGCCATCCAGACGCTCGATGACGTGTCGCTGACGCTGAAGCCGGGCGAGGTGCTGGGGCTGGTCGGCGACAATGGCGCCGGCAAGTCGACATTGAGCAAGGTGCTGTCGGGGGCAGTGGTTCCCGACGCCGGCACCATCGAGATCGACGGCAAGCCGGTGATCTTCAGCTCGCCGGCGGACGCACGTGCGGCGCGCGTCGAGATGGTCTACCAGGACCTGTCGCTGTGCGACACGGTCGATGTTGCCGGCAATCTGTTTCTTGGCCGCGAGCCGCGCCGCCGCATCGCAGGCATTTCTTTTCTCGACAAGAAGCGCATGCACGACGAGACGCGCCAGATGCTCGATCGGCTTGGTATCGTCATTGCCGACACGCGGCTCAAGGTTGAAAACCTCTCAGGCGGGCAGCGCCAGTCGATCGCGATCGGCCGCGCCGCCTCGTTCGAGCCGGCGGTGCTGATCATGGACGAGCCGACGGCAGCGCTTGCCGTGGCCGAAGTCGAGGCGGTGCTCGAACTGATCCGCGCGGTCAGTGCGCGCGGTGTCAGCGTCATTCTGATCACCCACCGGCTGCAGGATCTCTTCCTCGTCTGCGATCGCATTCAGGTCATGTATGAAGGGCGCAATGTCGCCGAGCGGCTGATCGGCGACACCAATATCGAAGACGTGGTCAATCTGATCGTCGGCCGCAAGTTCAGTGCGCGTTCCGCCACCAATGGCTATCGCGGCGGAGCGCCGGCATGAGTGACGCGATCCACACCGCCCAGCCCTCACGAATACGCAGGGGCACCTGGCGCGATGCGCTGCTCGCCAACGGCAGCGTCGTCTCGATCGCGCTGTTCTTTCTGGTCGTCTGCATCATCTTCTCGGTTGCGACCGACGCGTTTCTGACATCGCCCAATCTGTTGAACATCCTGCGGCAGTCGGCGCCGCTGCTGATCGTCGCCGCGGCAATGACTTTCGTCATCACCACTGGCGGCATCGATCTTTCGGTCGGCTCCGTGCTGGCGCTGGTGGCGACGCTGTCGGCGACGCTTTTGCAGTTTGGCCTGCCGTGGCCAGTCGTTATCCTCGCCATGTTGGCGCTCGGTGCCCTGCTTGGGGCGATACAGGGCTATTTCATTGCCTATGAGGGCATCCCGTCCTTCATCGTCACGCTGGCCGGGCTTTCGGTGATCCGTGGCGTGGCGCTGCTGATCACCGGCGGCTATTCCATCCCGATCGAGCCAGGAAGCGCTTTCACCATGCTGGGCCGCGCCTGGTTCCTTGGCGTGCCGGTGCCGGCGCTGATCGCGCTGGCGATCCTGGCCATCGCCTATCTCGCCTTCAACGAGACGCCATTCGGCCGCTATGTCACCGGTATCGGCGCCAATGCCGAGGCGGTGCGGCGCGCCGGCGTCAACACGCGGCTGACGACGCTCTTCGTCTATGTGATTTCCGCCACCGCGGCAGCCCTTGCCGGGATCATTATTGCTGCCCGGCTTGGATCGGGATCTTCGAATGCCGGCCAGGGTTTCGAGCTGGAAGTCATCGCCGCCGTCGTGCTCGGCGGCACCAGCCTGTTCGGCGGCCGCGGAACGATCATCGGCACGGTGCTCGGCGCGCTGACCGTGGCCGTCATCGGCAACGGCCTGATCCTAGCGCATCTGTCGCCTTTCCTGACGCCGATAGTCACTGGAACGATCATCCTGATCGCGATCTGGCTGAACTTCCGCCTGTTTCGCGGCGCCGTGCGGAGCCGTTGAGCCGATGAGCGATCTGTTCGATGACGCGGTGCCCAGGCGGCGGCTGCCAATCGGGGTCGAAACCGGCCATGTAATGACCGTGCTCGGCCCGGTTCCGGTCGAGGAGATGGGCATTACGCTGATGCACGAGCACATCTTGCTCGACGGCGCGCGCAGCTGGAAATGCCCCTGCCATCCCGACGACATGGCGATCGCCGAGCAGCCGGTGAACATCGAGATCATCGGCGAGTTGCGCATGAACCCTTACGTCAACCGCGACAACGTTTCGCTCGACGACGCCGACCTGGCGCTGTCGGAGCTGCAGCGCTATCGCGCGCTGGGCGGCCACACCGTGGTCGATGCCACCAATATCGGCATCGGCCGCGACCCCGAAAAGCTCGCCCGCATCAGCCGCATGTCCGGCCTGAAGATCGTCATGGGCACCGGCTTCTATCTCGAGCACACCCATCCCGAATGGCTGAAGGCGATGGATGTGGACGCCGTGACCGAGTTCATCGTCAACGATGTCGGCGGCGGCGAGACGCAGCCGCCGATCATGGCCGGGCTGATCGGCGAAGTCGGCGTCAGCAAGGATTTCACCGCGGAGGAACGCAAGTCGCTGCGGGCTTCGGCGCGCGCCTCGCGCATAACCGGCGTGCCGCTGTCGATCCATCTGCCTGGCTGGGAGCGGCTGGCGCACGAGGTGCTCGATATCGTCGAGGCCGAAGGCGCCGATCTTCGCCACACCGTGCTCTGCCACATGAACCCGAGCCACGACGATCCCGACTACCAGAAAAGCCTCGCCCGGCGCGGCGCGTTCCTCGAATACGACATGATCGGCATGGACTATTATTACGCCGACCAGGACGCGCAATCGCCCTCCGACGAGGAGAATGCACGCGCCATCGCCGCCCTTGTCGAGGCGGGCTTCGGCGACCGCCTGCTGTTGTCGCAGGATGTGTTCCTCAAGATCATGCTGACGCGCTTCGGCGGCTTCGGCTATGGCTATATCCTGAAGCATTTCATACCGCGCCTGAAACGCGGCGTCGAGCAGCCGGCCATCGACCGCATGCTGATCGTCAATCCGAAAAGCGTATTCGCGCGGCTCTAAGCGGCCTGGAATTACACTGGAGTTCAAATGTCCAAGAAGAAGATCCTGCTTGCCGGCGAATCCTGGGTGTCGACCGCGACCCATATCAAGGGTTTCGACCAGTTTCCGACCGTTACCTACCACACCGGCGCAGACGAGTTGCTGGGCGCGCTGAAGGCGACCGACTTCGACGTCACGTTCATGCCGGCGCATGAGGCGCAGCGCGGCTTTCCACAGACCATAGAGGCGCTGTCGGCCTATGACGCGGTCGTGCTCTCCGACATCGGCGCCAACACGCTGCTGCTGCATCCCGACACCTGGGTCCACTCCAAGCCGACGCCGAACCGCCTGCGCCTGCTCCGCGATTACGTCAGCGGCGGCGGCGGTCTATTGATGTTCGGCGGTTACTACAGCTTCCAAGGCATCAATGGCGGCGCGCGCTACCGCAAGACGCCGGTCGAGGACGTGCTGCCGGTGAATTGCCTGGCCTACGACGACCGCGTCGAGGTTCCCGAAGGTTTTGCGCCGGTGCCGAAACCAGGGTCGAGCCATCCCATCCTCAGGGGCCTCGGCTCGGACTGGCCGATCCTGCTCGGTTTTAACGAGGTGACGCTGAAGGATGGGGCCGAGGTCCTGGCCAGTGTGTCGTCGGATTATGGCTCGCTGCCGCTGCTTGTCACCGGCCGTTACGGCAAGGGCCGCACCGTGGCCTGGACATCCGATGTCGGGCCGCATTGGCTGCCGCCGCAATTCATCGCCTGGCCAGGCTACAAGACCCTGTTCGAACAGATGCTGGGCTGGGCGACCGGTGAGAGCTGAGCCATGCATGTCCACGTCGTCGGCAATGCCTGCGTCGATACCGTGTTTCGCGTCGGCCGCTTCCCTGCCCCGGGCGAGACTTTGAATGCTGTGAGCTATGCCGACGGGCTCGGCGGCAAGGGCGCCAACCAGGCGGTCGCAGCAGCACGGACTGGTGCAGAGGTGACGTTCTGGACGGCGCTCGGCAAGGACCCCGCTGGCGCGTGGATGAGGAGCCGCCTTGACGGCGAGCTGTCAGACCTCGAGGTGAGCGAATTCGAGCTGCCGAGCGACCGCTCGACCATCGTCGTCGATAAAGGCGGAGAGAATTTCATCGTCAGCGGCGTCGCCTGCAGCGAAGCCTTCGATCCGGTGACGCAGACAGCACTTGTCCGCTGGATCGCCCCCGGCGACATCCTCGTCTGCCAGGGAAATTTGCGAACTGCCGTGACCAATGCCTGCCTCAGAGCAGCAAAGGAAAACGGTGCGCGCACCGTTCTCAACGCCAGCCCGATCGACACGGCCTCGCTGCCCGATCTCGGCCTGGCGGAGGTTTTGGTGGTCAACCAATCCGAAGCGCAAATCTTGACCGGCCGGGATGACATGACAGCAGCCGCTGGCGCGCTGGTGGCCAAAGGCGCAGGCACCGTCGTAATCACCCTCGGTGCCGCAGGCTGTATCGTGCTTGGCACGGACCGGACGGAACCGCTTCGCTTGCCGGGGCCGCGAGTCGAAGCGCTCGACACCAGCGGCGCGGGCGATGTGTTCTGCGGCTGTCTGGCCGGTGGGCTTGCCCGGGGCATGCCGGTCATCTCGGCGCTGAAGCTGGCGCTCGCCGCCGCCGCAATCGCCGTGACACGGCCGGGCACACTGGCATCCTGTCCTTCCGCCTCCGAGATGGCGGCGCTCATCGATCAAATGGAGCTCTCATGACCCAGGTCGGCCAATCTGGCGGCGACGCGCTCGTGGACCTTTTCGGCCGCACAAAGGTGGTGATCGGCGTCGTTCATCTGGCGCCGCTGCCCGGCGCGCCGCGCTATGACGGCGAAGCTATCGAGGCGATCTACCGGCGCGGGCTCGACGACGCCAAGGCCTATCTCGACGGCGGCTGCGACGGCGTCATCGTCGAGAACCATGGCGACATCCCGTTCGCCAAGCCTGATGATATCGGCCCGGAGACGGCGGCCTACATGGCGGTCGTTTCCGACCGCATCCGCCGCGAACTCGGCAGGCCGATCGGCATCAATGTGCTGGCCAATGCCGCGATCCCGGCCCTGGCGATCGCCAGCGCAGCCGGCGCCGGCTTCGTCCGAGTCAATCAATGGGCGAATGCCTACGTCGCCAATGAGGGCTTTGTCGAAGGCGAATCGGGCCGCGCGGCACGCTATCGCGCCAGGCTGCGCGCCAACGGCATCCGCATTTTCGCCGATGCCCATGTCAAGCACGGCGCACACGCCATCGTCGCCGACCGCCCGGTGGAGGAACTGGTCAAGGACCTGGTCTTCTTCGACGCCGACGCCATCATCGCCACTGGCCAGCGCACCGGCCACGCCGCGGATTTGGGCTACATAAGTATGATCAAGCAGGCCGCCGGCCTGCCGACGCTGGTCGGCAGCGGTGTCACCCCGGATAACGCCAATGATATCCTTGCCATTGTCGACGGGGTCATCATCGCCAGCGCGCTGAAGCACGACGGCGTCTGGTGGAACCAAGTCGACTCTGCTCGAGTAAAGGCTTTCATGGGTGGTCTGAAGCGATAGCTGACTACCCTACCAAGGGGCTTGCGGTCCAGCTTGATCAGAGACGACGGACGGGCGCAGGATACCGCGCGGCCCGATCGTCGACGGTCAGCAAAGTAATGCCTTCCACAATCGATTGAGCAATCAGGATCCGATCGAAGGGGTCCTTGTGGATGGGTGGAAGCCCCTCCACCGCAATGGCATGCTCGCCGGTGATTGGCAGCTCATGATAGCCATTGTCTATCTGGCCCCGACGTAAAAGACGCGCATCGACCCTGAAGTCATGGCGGCCCAGACCGCGTTTAAAGGCAATCTCCCAGAGACGTGCGGCGCTGAACGTCAAGTGGTTATCGGCATTCTCGATCTCAGCGAGGGCTGCGGGCGGGAGCTTTTCGGGCTCGCCCGCCGCCCAGAGCAGAAGATGGGTATCGAGAAGAAGTTTCATGCATCGCCGCCAAACAGCTTCTCGATTTCGTCATCGGCCATGCGATCAAAATCGTCCGGAACTGAAAACCGCCCGGCCATAAACCCCACCCGACGCATTTCGCCGGCCGCAGGTGCGTCTATGGCAACGACCTTGACCATCGGCTTGCCGGATTTGGCGATAATGAAGGATTCGCCTTTGGCCGCCCTGTCGACAAGACGAGACAGATGCGTCTTGGCCTCGTGGATATTGACGGTGCGCATTGCGGGCCTCTGACTTAGTCCATGCAACTTAGTCTACACGGGCCCGATTTTTTCAAGCGTGTTTCAGTCAGTGAAGGTGATGGATGCCGGATGCGGCTGATCCTTTCGGATCGGCCGCAGGGCACGACTTCAACAAAGACGCGTAATCGATTGTCTGAACTGCATGTTTGTTGGGACTACATCTCACCTGATGTTGGCCGAACCTGTTGGTCCGCCATACGAGGTCGGAGTTCACAGGAGCGATTTTTGCCGAGCAGATGCTCTACGCAGTACTAGGGGCCGAAAGCGAAACGTCCGCTTTGGGCGCTGCACCACGGCGGCGACGAGCCCGACACTGTACCGAAGGCGATCGACGCGACGGGCGCCAAGGGCCTTACCGGACTCTATGTTCCCTTCACGATTCTCGGTTTAGTCGGTCGGCGGGATTGAGCCGCGCTCTCGAGGGCCAGGGCCAACCGCTTCTCGTCTTCGATGGCGCGATCGACTGCCTCAATTTCCTCTTGGAGCACCTTCAGCTCGGCTCCGTAGCTGGAGCCGTCGCTGTCCCCGATCTGAAAGCCACTTGCCCGCATTGCGTCGCGAGTATGGTGCACGTTACGAACTCCTTCGCGTCGAGTCGCGACCAAGATTTCCCTAAACTCTCCAAGACGTTCAACGTGATTGCGAGCCATTGCGTTCTCCTATTTCGTCGTCATCGTCGCCGACGGCGATTCAGAACGGCTAAAACCTACGGAGATACTCTCGACAAAGCATGAGTGCGGAAGCTCAAATTTGAATGTCTTGCAATAGCGTGAAGCGCGGCAGGCGGAAATTGGCTTCGACCCGATCGATCTCGGACCAAATGCCAGACACTTTCGGCCGAGCGCGTCTGCGGCTCCCCCAACGGGGCCATCCGCCCATGGAATCAGTAAAAAGTCGAGTGCGAGAATGACCCGGGCCAAAGCGCGTTGAGTAATGCTCCTCGACAAACAATCATGCTGGCACACTGGCGTCGAAGGTCCGAGGCGAGGCCGGCTAATTCGTGCCGTGTTCGCTGGAGGTATCACTCCTCTCTGAATCCTGCAGTGAGGCGTGGCGAAATCCGAACTCGCCCCGTAGATGCTTGACGTGGGCTTTCACCCCGGCCTGACCCATGGTCGCCGGCCGCTTTATGCCCTTCGGCGGTGGCCCGGCGTGCTCTTGGACACGCTTCCACAGCCGTTCGCGCATCTCCTGGTTCAAGGTGATGAAGGCCGAACCGGCATATTTTTCCGGTACCGGGCTTCGCCAGCAAGGCGAATGCCGCCTTGCCCGGCTCGCGCTCGACGCCCAATAGTTCGTATTCCTGGTCTGTGAAGCTCTTCGTCTTCAGCCAATTCGTCGTCGGGCCGCTTCGATACGGGCTGTCGGCACGCTTCGAGACGATGCCCTCAGGGCCCGCTTGGTCGGCAAGATAGGCGGCGGTAAGTGCAATGAGGCTCGCAATCCAAACACCGCGCATCACACGCTCGGGCGGCCTGCGCATTGTAAACACCGAGAACGCGTTGGCTTAAGCGCAAATCCTAGGGAACATGCTAGAATGTGCGGCTTCGCTCAACTTGAGCAAATGTACCCAACGACATCTAGGACGCGCTGATTTCCGCTTCTTGAAAGCTTGTTATCATGATAATTTTCAGTCTCCTCGCTTAAGAATATATAGACATGTCAGTCAAACCGGCGGGGGATGGGGAGGATAGGATGAAACTGTTATCGCTTGTTGTCGCAGCTACGTTTTCACTTGCTATGTCCGCTTGGGCCGAGGATCTACCAAGTAGCGCGAAGAAAGCATCGATGGAAGAATTTAAGACTTTTGCTAATGGGAAAAAGGTAAATGTAATTATATACGACGCTGGAGCTGCCATAACTGCCACTCTTGTCTGGAACTGGAAGAAAAAACAGATCATTGGCGAAGCTTTGGTGAACAACAAAACTAAGATAAAGGTCAAAGTTCCCTTGACTTTCGACGGTGACAAGGCCTGTTCACAAGACCAAGGTAAACCAGTTTGTCATCTTATCTACATTGACAACGACAAATTTTACGAGGTGCGCGACGACGGCAAAGTCCACGCGACTTCAACGTTGGTTCAATGAGACGGACCACGTCCGAATGGTTTGGTCGGCGTTTGCACGGACCCGCAAATGCCGGCCCTATTCAGTACGCTTGTCAAGTCTTACGACACCTGCACACTCGCCTCCGACTCGAGAAAACTCACCGCTGCCTTTCGCACCTTGAAGCCTGCCGATGATATGGTTTTGCCTTGGCGCACCATCGTCATCGACGAAACTTAAATAGATGTCGAATGCCCCGTCGGCGGTGATTGTTCCGGCCAAAGGCACCATCGCGGAAATTTCCGTTCCATCGATAAAGATTGTCGTTGACTGTTCAGTGTAATCGCAGGCGGAATTACCTGCGCGCCGCGTCAGTGCCCACGCGCCATCAAAAGCCTTTACCTTGACCGGAGCGCAGACACGTTCTGGGATATTCTTGATTGCGCGCAACACCTCTTTCGTCGGCTCCAGGCTGGCAAGCTTCAATCCCCGCTGCTCGGCAAAGGCTTGAAGAGCTTTCCGACTTCCCGGTCCCCATTTGCCGTCTGCCTGTCCGACAAGGCAGCCGACTCGCGTTAGCTCTGTTTGCGTTGCCTTTGTCAACGCGCGCGGATCAGCCAAAGCTTGCGTCACATCTAAATCAGGATGAGCTTCTGCAACCTCCACGCCCTCGATGGAAATCGAGGGGGCTTTGCCACGATCTGTTGCTGCCTGTTCGATCTCGTCGATCTTCAAGCTGGCTAACGCCGCAAAGGCGCCGCTTGGATACTGTCTGAGATAGGCCTCAAAGAAGCGCTTGTCCGTTTTTTCCTTGATGGTCTCCCAATAGGCGACTTCTACGTCCCCTCCTTTCGCACCCGCCGTGACAGCGGTGTTTCCGGACAACGGTTGTAAAATGACGTCGCCCGTCAGCGAGGAGTTGTCCCATGGCACTTGCTTGCCGTCGGTTGCTTCAAGCACATCCCTACGGACGTTGATGAGGTCGCGGGAGATGTCCTGGCCAGGCGTACCAAGATTCTTCAGCAGCGCAGATGTGAACGGCGAGTTCCTTCCCTCGCCGTCCAGCGCAACGTTCCCGGGCTGCGTTGCAAAGGCTATGAGCGATCCAACGCCCGTGCCTAGCTTTGCCAAGCCCCGACCGACCGACCCTGATCGCGTACCCATCGAGCGCCCAAGGTTCTGTGAGAAAGGACTGTCCCGGCAAGCATCCAAAAATACCAGGTTGACCTTCGTGGTTCGCTCCATGGCCGACAAGACGAGGTCCATGGGCACGGCTTCGAAGTCGAGGTCGTTATATGTGGATAGGCGCGCATCAACGGGAGCCATGTAGTTGGTGCCGTTCACCTGGACGCCATGGCCGGCATAGAAGAGAAGCGCCATGTCGGCACCATCCAGCTTGCCGATGAAATCTCGAACCGTGCCGCGCATCCCGCTCAGATCGAGGTCCTCGCCTGCAACCACCTCAAAGCCCAACGCCTGCAGTTTTGCGGTCATATCCACCGCATCATTTTTTGGATTGGAAAGTGGAACCGCGTATCTATAGGCAGAATTACCGATGACCAGCGCGACGCGCCGTTCTGCCCACGCTTGGGCGCTCAGCGAAACTAGAAGAAGCGCAATGGCGAAGCGAAGCGCCATCATGGCTGTATATCCTTAGTCTCAGCTCATGCAGCGGATTCACCAGTCGATGGACAGGATAAAACCGGAGCAGACTTGCGAGACTGAGCCCGGTGCTTCGCAGTGTCAAGTCCAGCGGATCTAGCGAAGGGCCCACCGCTAGCCCACAGTTCGTCAGCGGTCTATGCTGTGTAGATTCACGCCGATAGACACCGAAACGAATTGCACGCAGCTTGGCCGTCTTCACGCCGATCGGAATCGTTCAAAAAGGGCGCCTTCTCGCGTCGCTCGGATTCTTTTTCATTCTGGGCGCCTGCATTGCCACATTCTCTCCCTCAGGCGAGAAACTGCTGCGCGACGTCTTGATGACGACCATCTCGCCCTTCGTCGCGCCCCCGACAGACATTGTGATCGTAACGATCACAGAGCAGACATTGGAAAGGTTTCCCTATAGATCGCCGCTGGATCGGGGTGCCTTGGCCGACCTTGTGCAGAGAATCGATAAGGCTCATCCGAGAACAATAGGCATTGACTTGCTTTTCGATCAGCCAACCGAGGCAGAAAAGGATCGGCGCCTAGCTGAGGTTATCGAGGCGGCCGAAAGTCCGGTAATTGTCGCATCTGCATCACACGAGGACGACCTTACCGACAAGCAACTGTCGTATCTTAGTCGCTTCGCGCCAAGCGCCATCCGCGGACTGGCCGCCCTGTCTCATGATAGGGTCGACGCGGTTGTGCGGGAAGAATTTCCAGGGCGCGTGGTGAATGGCAACTGGCAACCTAGCTTTGCATCAGCGCTCGCGCAGACCGCCGGCATATCGGCATCGCAAGCTGCGGAGAAGATGGTCTACTATCGGGCTACAGGCATTCATCCGGCACGATGGACAATATATCCGGCACACGCCGCCGCTTTCGCGCCCCCGGCCTGGTTCGCCGGGAAGTTCGTTTTGATCGGCGTCGACCTCCCGCTGCAGGATCGTCATGCAACCCCCTTTGCCGTGCTGAACGGCTCTGTTGCCGGAGCGCTGCCGGGTGTCGTTATTCATGCCAATGCGCTGGCGAGATTGATCAAGGGCGACAAAATCATTACGCCGGGGGCGGTGGCGGCGTTTGGGCCCTTCGTTCTCGCGACGGCGCTCTGCATCTGGGTCGCTTGGCTCCGCATATCAGTGCTGGTGAAACCTATGGTCATCATCGGCGCAGTCGTTTCGGTTTTGATCTTAGAAGCAACCGCGTTTGCCAAGGCCGGGATTCTGTTACCAATGGTCGCGCCGTCGATGCTGCTGCTAGGGCTCTCCGGATTCGTCGCAATTCTGGCATGGCACCGGGACTCGAAAGAAAGGCGTTTCGTCCAGAACGCGTTCTCTCAGTATCTCAGCCCGGCAGTCGTGGCAGAGCTAGTCAGCAAGCCGGCGTCACTGCGCCTCGGCGGATCCGAACGCTTGATAACGTGCGTGTTCACCGACCTTGAGGGGTTCACCAGTTTGGGCGAACGGACGGAACCAGAGGTATTTGCTACGGTTCTGAATGAATACCTCGATGCGGTTTGTGGTCTCTTCATTGAACATGGAGCCACGATAGACAAACTGATAGGCGATGCAGTCATTGGTTTTTTTGGTGCACCGGGTGTGCAGGAGGACCAAGCCGAAAGGGCCCTAAAACTAACGCTCGCTACCGTCGCGATGTCTCGAAGATTTCGGACAGATGTAAAGTCTAGAGGCCACGACGTTGGCGTCACTCGTATCGGCGTCCATCGAGGACCTGCAGTTGTCGGAAATTTTGGGGGCAATCGATTCTTCAACTACACGGCCATGGGCGATACGGTGAACACCGCTGCCAGGCTCGAAGGCGCGAACAAGTTTCTAGGTACCATGAACTGCATCAGCGAGGAGGTGGCGAACTCTTCCGATGACTACCTGCTTCGGCCATCCGGTGTGTTGTGTCTGAAAGGCAAGACTGAGTGGATCTCAGCCTTCGAGTTGCTGGAGGACGGGCGTATGAATCGCGAGATGGTGGAGGCTTACTCGCAAGCTTATTTGCTGATGTCCGCGCGTGACAAGACTGCCGCTGCTGCCTTTGCATCGCTGGCCATTCAATATCCCAACGATGGCCTCGTTGCTTATCACCTTGGAAGACTGAAGCAGGGTGAGGCTGGCGATAGGATCTATCTTGAAGGCAAGTAAAACAAGCGTATGGTTGAACGTGCGTCATGTATCGGCAACCCAAAATCATTTTCCTACTGGCTGCGGCCATCGCAGCAGTTGGTTCTTGCTCGAGCGCTCTTGCGGCCAGCGAGTATGTCGTTGTCGCTGTCGATCCTCCCGCGGACAGCCCTCAGCTCGGCAAACTGTTCAGACTGGGCGACCTCGTGCATATCGAGGGTGGATCGACTGTCACTTTGATGGGTGACGACGGCTCGGTCACTGCGTTGCCGGGACCTGCGGATGTTGTGGTGACTGACGACGCATCGGGTTCTGGATCAACCTCTAACGGGGCGGCGGGCGCTTCTTCGAGTTTGACTGCGATTTCGGATCTATTGGGGAATGCCGCTGGTCAGCTCCAAACCATAGGTGGGTCTCGTGGCATTTCCGACACGACGGCCGCCACCTTGGAACCTTGGATGGTGCCGGTCGAAAATCGTCTGACAGGCTGCGTTTATGACCTCAAACTGGAGCTTTGGCGCCCACCGGGGCACAGGGCGGATGTTTCGGTTGCCTATAATGAAGAGTCGCTGGCGACAAGCTTGGTCTGGGACAAGGACACCCCAATTTTGGCAATTCCCGGAAACGTGCCACCGGATCTTCGATCCGTTGAGTTGGTGATCGACGATGAGTCGGTTCGAATGCGTATCGTGCATTTGCCCACCGGCCTCAGCCCGTCGGATCATGTGGGACTGTATGCCTGGATGATAGGAAGCGGGTGTCTTCTTCAGGCATCCGCACTGATCCGGAACTTGGCTAACCGATAGACCACCAGGGGTGGTCACTTCACGGCGCACTGGAAGCGGTAGAGGCGCGCCTTCGCGTCAACCACCGCCATATCGAGGCAACTTCTCGATGGCGCGCTAAGGAAAGCGATCGCCTTGTGCCCAGCGGGTACGCCGACTGAAAGTTTGCGGCGCACGAATTTAACGCTTTCGTTGACGTAGACTTGGACGGTTGCCGAATAGCGGCTGAAGTAGATACCCAGGTGGCAAAACGTCGTGCTCTGTTGCGAGGCTATGCTGGATCAGGTGGTCCGTCCAGAAGAGTTCTTCCTGCAGAACCGGCGATCTCGAGATGCCACCGACCCTCCGCATGCCCCCTCGGAACGCTGGAAGTGGGATGGTGCGTCGCACAAAAATATTGCAATGCACTATAAATGCCGTAACGTCAGTTTCGTAAATGAACGAGACGGCTTTTGTGAAAGGCCGTCCACCGGAAAGGATGGAAACTATGGCCAAGACCGCTGACACCGTTGAAAATACCTCATTCCCCACCTTCGACGCGTCGAAGGCTGCCGACCAGGTCCGCGCTGTCGCCGGAAAGGGCGTCGAGCAGTCGAAAGAAGCCTATGCGAAATTTGCGTCAGGCACCGAGACGACCCAGAAGGCTCTGCAGTCGAGCTTCGAAACCGCCAAGACCGTCGGCAACGAGTTGTCGCTGAAGACAATTGCTGCTCTGCGCGCCAATGCCGAAACCGGCTTCTCGCACCTCGAAGCCCTGGTTGCCGTGAAGTCGCCGTCCGAGTTCATCGAACTCCAGACTGCCTTCTTGCGCACGCAGCTCGAAAAGACCGTCGAGCAGGCCAAGGAATTTCAGGCCGTGACGACCAAGGCTGCCGAAGATGTATCGAGGCCGATCAAGGATGTCGTTGAAAAGGCGATGAAAGATCTCAAAGTCGCCTAATTGAGTCTAAGCGATCGGAAATAACCGCGAAACAACACCTTCTCCAGCCGGTCTTTTTCCTTTTGTCGGATGCTCTTTGGTGCCTGCGTTGCCATGGCGGTACGGGCATAGCTCTCTCGGCTGCGATCATCCGCACAATCTGACGGCGGCGAGCGACGAGCCCGGCCAGGGCCTCGGCTTCGGTGCCGCGCAACGGGCACTTGCCGCTTGCTCGACCCAACGAAGGCAGCGTTACAGCAGCATCGGTGGTGTCGGTCCTGGCCCGCTTGCCGAGCGCATTGGCGTAGGCTGTCACCTGCCCCGGATTGACCACGACAACCGCCAGGCTAGACTGGCACCCTGGCCAAAGCGGCAACGGCTAAGCGCGATATCCTGCCCCATTCTTGGCACGTCGAGCCTTTCAGCCGTGATCCGTGGACATTCGCCTGCGGCAAATTCAGCTCGGCCTTCGTTGCACGGATGGCGGTGCGATGCGGCCTTTCGTCTGCGACTGGCTGCGCGGACGCCGTCAAACGGCAGAAAGTTCAAATCCATCATGTTGGCTCATTGCCAAAGCACCGCTTCAAGACAACAATGACCTCGACGCCGGCGCGCCAGACGCGCACAAAAAGAGCGTTGGAGGAAATGGAGGAGGAAGCCGCTGGCCAAGTCACGGACGCGCTATGCATGCGGCGTTTCGGTGCTCACCACCGACGAATCTGACGCGGATGCGTTCGCCCGGGCGGTGGCAGCGGAAGCAGCGGCCATTGACGCCGGGTTTGCCCTCCTGTTTTTCTCGCAGAGCCTCATAGAGGCCGTCGCCCTGTCGGAAGCGCTGAAGACCCACGCGCCGGCGCTCCACTATGCCGGCTGCTCGACAGCCGGTGAGATAACGCCCAAGGGGCTGGAGGAAGGCCAGATCCTGGCTATGCTGCTTCCCTCCGTATCGTTTTCGGCAGCCAGCACCATGGTCGAAAATCTGTCCTCATCGGGCATGGACGGGATTACCGGCGAAGTCGAGGCGCTGAGGCGTTCGTTACACGAGCGCCTCGGGCACGAGCGAGCCGACACCACTTTCGCGCTCTGCTTGATCGACGGCCTGTCTTATGCCGAAGAAGCGGTGACTTCCGCCATCCATTGGGGGCTCGACGACATCCCACTGATCGGCGGGTCGGCTGGCGATGATTTGAAATTCGAGACAACGCGGCTGATCTCGAACGGCAAAGTGACCTCCGACAGCGCCATCATCGTGCTGATCACCACGGAAATTCCTTTCCACGTGTTCAAGACCGACAATTTCGTTCCCACCGACGAGAAGCTGGTAGTGACGGCATCCGATCCCGACCACCGCATCGTGCGCGAATTCAACGCCACCATTGCCGCCGAGGAATATGCCGCCTCGGTCGGCGTCGTCGCGCAGATGCTGACGCCACTGAGTTTTGCCTCGCACCCGGTGGTGGTGAAAGTCGGCGGCGAATTTTACTGCCGTTCAATCCAGAAGATGCATGCGGACGGCTCGCTGTCGTTCTTCTGCGCCATCGACGATGGTGTCGTGCTTGCCGTCGCCCAGCCTAAGGACATGGTCGAGGCGACCCGCGCCGCCCTCAGCGACGTCAGCGAAAGGCTTGGCGGCATCGACCTGATCCTCGGTTTCGACTGCGTGCTGCGCCGGCTCGACGCGCGCAATCGGCAGGTTTATCGCGAGATTTCGGAACTCTACAAGGTCAACAACGTCCTCGGCTTCGGCACCTATGGCGAACAGTACCGTTCGATGCATCTGAACCAGACCTTCACCGGCATCGCCTTCGGCGAACGCAAGGCGGCCGAAGCGGCAGAGTAGGAAATCCGGGATGCCGCTCAGGAACATCGACGACCTGGAAAGGCTGAAGAAGATCAACGCCGCGCTGATCAGCCGCGTCGAGCGTTCCATGGACCAGCAAGGCAATGCCTTTTCGCTGTTCCAGACCGCCATTTCGCTCGAGAGCCGGGTGCGCAGCCGCACCGAAGAGCTGCATTCGACCTTGCGCCGGCTGGAGCAGTCGAACATCGACTTGAACGCAGCCAAGGAAAACGCCGAGCTGGCGAACCTATCCAAGACCAGGTTCCTGGCGGCCGCCAGCCATGACGTGCTGCAGCCGCTGAACGCCGCGCATCTGTCGGTCTCGGCGCTTGCCGAAGTACAGTCCAGCGAGGAAGGCAGAAAGCTGGTCCGCCAGGTCGAGCGATCGCTGGAGACGATGGAGGACCTGCTCCGCACCTTGCTCGACATTTCCAAGCTCGATGCCGGCGTCGTGCAGCCCGACATCACCGATGTCAGCCTGGAGACGCTGTTTTCGTCTCTGCGCTCGGATTTTCAGCCGGTTGCGGAGATGAAGGGGCTGACGCTGAAGTTCCGGCCGGTCAATGCGCTCGTTCGTTCGGACCGAACCTTGCTGCGCCGCATCCTGCAGAACATCCTGTCCAATGCACTGCGCTATACCCGCTCGGGCGGCGTGTTGGTCGGCACCAGGCATCGCGGCGACACGATCCGCATCGATGTCGCCGATACCGGCTGCGGCATCCCCGACGACCAGCGCGAGGCGGTGTTCGAGGAATTCCATCGCGGCGTGATCCCGACGGATGCCGGGCTTGCCGCCGGCGGGCTGGGGTTGGGGCTGGCCATCGTGCGCCGCATCGCCGCGGCCCTCGGCCATCCCGTCACGTTTTCGTCGAAGGTCGGACATGGCACGATTTTCCATATCGACGTTCCGGTCGGGATCGGCGACACGGCCGATCCAATCGCCAGCACCGTCGACATGGAGCGGCCGCGCGGCTACGGTCTGTTCGGCACAAGGGTGCTGCTGGTCGAGAACGACATCGACGTGCTGCAGGCGATGACCTCCCTGCTCGAGCGCTGGCAATGCCTGGTGCGCCCCGCCACCTCGACCGGTGACGCGCTCGATTTGCTTGGCGATACCGACTGGTTGCCAGATATTGTCATAGCCGACCAGCATCTCGACGGCGGCGACCTCGGCACCACCACAATCGCTGAGGTCCGTGATTATCTCGGTCGCGCCGTGCCGGCCCTCATCGTCACCGCCGACGGCTCGGAAAATGTCGCCAAGGCCGCCCGCGCCGCCGGCATCGAGCTGATGCGCAAGCCGCTGAAGCCGGCCCAACTGAGGGCGTTGCTGGCACATCTGCTGGCTTGAACTGGTCGTATCTTCCCAGCACACGGGTCACCACTGGTGCTCAATGCCGTGCCGCGCGCGCGCTGGTCGAATGGACCCGTGAAAAGCTCTCCGGCAATTCGGCCGTGGATGCGTTGATCATCGAAGAATTCGAGCGCGGATCAGCCTTCCCGACCAGGATGTCTGCGGCACGCTGCAGACCGCGCTTGAAAACGCAGGCGCCGTTTTCATTGCCGAGAACGGCGACGGTATCGGCGTTCGTCTGAACTGAACCGCTCGGAGGTCAGGCGGATCGGCGTTCTGGAGAATGAGGGCGGCATCGTCGGAACGGACGCCGCTCCATAGGATTGAGGTCTTCGGGGGTCAATGAATTCACGGTCGCAGCCGATCGCTGGACAATCCAGAATCGGCATCGGCTTGACAGTGCAAACAAGAAGGGTGGCCCTCAATGCCGGTTATCTGGAACGATCTCACCGAAGAGGAGCAAACGGCACTCAAGAGAATGAACCGCGGACCTTACCCATCTCTATCGAAAGTCTTGGCCGAACGGCTTGTCTTCCTCGGATTGGCGGAAGAAAGACCGAGCGGGACCGGGATAAACAGGGCCGGAAGAGAGCTGGTGATAACTACGCTGCTTGGTGCTCGCCCTGACTAACTTGGGGTTGATGCCCGCCAAGGTGCACCGAGGTGGCTGGCTTGACTTCCCGGATTGCTTCACCAACTATGGTCTTATGAACGCCGCAGTCAAAATTCATCGCGATTTTCTTTTCCGGGTTTGTCCCATAGCGGGAATGTAGCCCCCGGCTCAGTTGCCATACGCCCTGAGCCGAGGGGGCGATGCGTTAATCCACATGGCATGATCCGCAGGGGCGCGAGCTTCTGGAGCATCGGCGTTTTCAGCAAGTTTTTCCACGAATTGACTCAGTTCCGGCACCCTTGGTGGGCGGCTGGTCCGGGCAGAAGCACGAGTATTCAAGTGCAAGACAACACGAAAACCCGGCGCAAGCCGAACATCCGCATCTCGCAGTCGGATCATGCGCGTCTATCGGCGATTGCGAGCACTGTGGCTGTACGAAATCCGGAAGCTTCCGATGAACTGCTCGCCGAACTCGAGCGGGCGCGTATCGTCGCCGATGGTTCGGTCTCCGCTGACACCGTCCAGATGGGTTCGTCGGTGACGTTCAAGCCCGATACGGGCGACGCGAAAACAGTCACGCTGGTTTTTCCCGCCGATGCGGATATCTCCGAAAACAAGGTTTCAATCCTCACGCCGATCGGCACGGCGCTGATCGGACTCTCGACCGGACAATCAATTACGTGGATCGCACGCGACGGGCGCCTGCACGAACTTTGCGTGCTTGCCGTGAGCCAGCCCGCTCTGCAAGGCGAGACAGCCGATCGGCGCGCACCAGCGTCTTCGACGATTGCGGCGGGCATCTAGGTATGGGCGTTTCCTTCCGTCTCCTCAATCATGCAGGCAGCCTAATCGCGGGAGTCTGACCCCTGCGCCGGCCTATCCAAGTCCGGCACAGGGTAGCTTTCCACACCCGATCAATCGCTTGATGCCGTATCCCGTTTCATGGGCCGGCTGGAGACGCACCATGCCCACTATCGATAGCTGCCAACTGACCACTAAGGGCTACACCATTCTTGAGGTGATGCGGGAACGCCATCCGGCCCGCAGCGAAATCCTCTCGACTATCCTTGACCGGAAGATTTCGAGCGCGGTTATAATGTTTCGGGATGACATTCCCGCAACCGTCGTGACGCTCAGCAGCCGCGTGGCTTATCGGGTAAAGAAGCCGCAAGGCGCGAAAGATTGAAGCTGGCAGGGGGTGTAGAGCCGGGCTCGTCGCGACCGGACGGACCGGTTCTCCGCGTCGTCCATCGTTCGGAGGAACTGCAGGACAAAGCGGAGAACAAAGTCGTGGCGGCTTCAACACCGGTTTCAACGACCCTGGTCCATCGGCCGCCTGAGATCTCGACTATTCCGAAGGCTGTGCAGGCGGGTAGACAAGCGTTCCGTCGTCCCGTGCCTTCACGCCGTCGGTGAGTTTCGCCGGCTCGACCTTGTCATGGCCCATCAGATGAAAAACGGACTCGCCGCGGCTGATCAGGTAGTCCGCGACGATCCTTCTATGACAGCGCCACCAGAGCGTTTCCGAGCACATGATGGCGCACCGCCGCTGCCTGCCGAGGGCCACCAGCCGATCCAAGCCGCCAAGAAACTCCGCCGACAGCGCGTAGTCGGCGTAGTTGTGAAAACTCTGGTTGATCCAGAATGCGTTGAGCGTCGGTGGAATGTCGTGTGCCTTGCCGCGCAGTCCGCCAAGCTCTGCGATGTATTCATATCCGACCCCGAACGCTGCCAGGCTTTCCGTAAGCATCTCGCTGTTGAATTGCGGGTTCGCCCGCGATCGTCGAACGGTCCTGATATCGACCACCAAGGCGATCTCTCCGACCCGCAGCAGGGCGACGAATTCGGCAATCGACCGGGTCGAGTGACCGATGGTGTGGAACGGATAAGGCATGTCGGTCAATCCGTGGCGATCCATCCTTCCAGGCACGCGAACCGTGGCTTCACGCTTGGAGGGACGATCATTTCACAACTTGCTTCAATCCACGTAGCGCTTCCTGCACGTCGGCTCGCGCCTCGCTTGCTTCCGGATACACGGCATAGGCCGGATAGGTGAATTCCGGCGCGCCTTCCACGACCTCCAGCTGCCCCGCCTCGATATGGGGAGCTGCGGCGCCCCTGCGAAAATAACCCATTCCGCCGGCGCGCAGAATGTAGCTCAGTCCAAGCGGCCCAAGGCCGACCATCAATCCCGGCTCGCCGAAGGCAGAAGAACTCGCATCATGCTGGGCCGCAAACAGCGGCCCCCAGTCGACATAGACATAGTCCTTGGAGCCGACCGGTCCCCCCTCTCTGTCCGTGGTCCGAACCAGAACGAGCTGCTCTTCGACGAGAAGCTCTACCCTGAAACCCGGTAGCAGCTTCGGCGCATAGAGCACCGCAATGTCCAGAACCCCAGTCCTCAGTTGCTCGAGGAGCTGGTCCGGCACGCCGACTTGGGCTTGGATGGCGATTTCCGGCCTGGCCTTCTTCATCCAGACCAGCCAGTCGAGCAGTAGTGGGTTCCATAAGCTGAGCTCTCCGCCCAAGGCAACGACGCTTGTCCGTCCCGATGGGATGGCGAACTGGTGCCGTGCCCGTTCCCAGATTTGCACGAATGACTGGGCGAACCGCTCGAACTCCCGGCCCGCCGGCGTCAGCTGCGCGCCATTGCGGTTGCGGATAAAGAGCTGACGTCCGAGCTCTTCTTCCAGCGTGCGTATCCGCGCGCTTACCGTGGTCTGGGTGACGTGGAGCCGGTCGGCGGCTTTCAGAAAGCTGCCGGAAGGAACGATTTCCAAAAACGTGCGAGCGCGGTCGATGTCCATTCTGGCTTTCGGTTCAGTGCAATATTCTTGCATCAATACAGCATTTAATTCCATTTGCCTTCCTGTTTTACGCAGCGCACCGTCCATGAGAGCGAGATGGTTTCCACTGCAACGGTCAATGGAGCGCGCAATGTCTGATCAGGAAGATGTTTCCCTGGAAACGCGAGAGTACGCCTCTCCTCCGTGCTTCATGCACGAACTTGTTCCAGGATGCGGCATCGACTCGGTTGTGCAGGAAGCCTGGCCGGATGTCTGTCGATGGCGCAAGGCGGAACGCAAGCGTCTGATCGATGGGCGTCTTGCGGTCGACGCCGACGAACGCAATGCGAGGTCTTTGCGTATCGCTTCCGCTCTCGATCTGGCTGTTGGCCGGGTGAGTGGGCGGATCGTCAGCGGCTATTGGCCATTCCGCGGTGAGCCGGATCTACGCAACTGGGCGATAAAGGTGATCGAGCGCGGCGGGCGGATTGCGCTTCCGGTCGTCATCAAGAAAGGCTGGCCGCTGGAGTTTCGTGTCTGGGGACCGGGAGACCCTCTGGAACGCGGCATCTGGAACATTCTTGTCCCGTCACACGGTCCATCGGTCCAACCAGATGTGGTCGTCGCGCCCGTTGTCGGTTTCGACCAGGCCAATTATCGCTTGGGTTATGGCGGCGGCTTCTTCGACCGGACCCTGGCGGCCGCGCCGAAGCGGCCTCTCGTCATCGGCGTCGGCTACGCGGGCAGCAGGATCCCGACCATCTATCCGCAGCCGCACGACATTCCGATGGATGTGATCGTCACCGATGAATGAGTAAGTGCACGCAAGGCCTGATCCCCTTGTGACGGCCGATTGCAGATGCCGTCCATCGTTGAGTCGTCTTGCCTGCCAACAGTGAAGAGCAGGAAGCACATCATGTCTAATCCAGCCACGGCCTTGGACGATCACAAGCCCCGATTTGTCGTCAGGTGGCTGTTCTCCACCAACCACAAGGATATCGGGACGCTTTACCTGCTGTTCTCGATCATGGCCGGGGTTTTCGGTACAGCGCTTTCCGTGTTGATCCGCATGGAGTTGCAGGAGCCGGGCCTGCAGATATTTGGCGATCCGGGGGTCTTCAACGTCGTCGTCAGTGCCCACGGGCTGGTCATGATCTTTTTCGTCCTCATGCCGGCACTGATTGGTGGCTTCGGCAACTGGATGGTGCCGATCATGATTGGCGCCCCCGATATGGCCTTTCCGCGCTTAAACAACATCTCATTCTGGCTGCTGGTGATGTCATTCATCCTTTTCATCACCTCAATGTTCGTTCCAGGAGCGCCCGGCACGCTTGGCCATGGCGGCGGCTGGACGCTCTACCCGCCCTTGTCGACTGATGGCCAGCCAGGCCCCGCGGTCGACCTCGTCATTCTGTCAATCCACCTTTCGGGTGCCTCCTCAATCCTTGGCGCTATCAACTTCATCACCACCATCTTCAATATGCGCGCGCCTGGCATGACGATGCACAAGATGCCTTTGTTCGCCTGGTCGATGCTGGTTACTGCCTTCATGCTTCTAATGTCGCTGCCGGTGCTCGCCGGCGCCATCACCATGCTTTTGACCGATCGCAATTTCGGCACGACCTTCTTCGCGCCCTCCGGCGGCGGTGATCCGATCCTCTACCAGCATCTGTTCTGGTTCTTCGGCCATCCCGAAGTCTACATCATGATCCTTCCCGGCTTCGGCATCATCAGCCATGTCATCTCGAACTTCGCCAGAAAGCCGATCTTCGGCTATCTCGGCATGGCCTACGCGATGGTGGCGATCGCCGCGATCGGCTTCATCGTGTGGGCGCATCATATGTATACGACCGGCCTGTCCGTGGACACCCAGCGTTACTTCGCCTTCGCCTCGATGGTCATCGCCGTTCCAACCGGCGTAAAGGTGTTTTCGTGGCTGGCGACTATGTGGGGAGGATCGATAGAGTTCAAGACACCGATGCTGTGGGCTCTCGGTTTCGTGCTGCTGTTCACCATCGGGGGCGTCACCGGCATCATGGTTGCAAACCCTGGTATCGACCGCGTGTATCACGACACCTATTTTGTGGTCGCTCATTTTCATTATGTGCTGTCTTTGGGCGCGGTCTTCGCCATCTTCGCCGGCTTCTACTACTGGTTTCCGAAGATGACCGGCTACATGTACAACGAAACGATGGGCAAGCTGCATTTCTGGGTCATGTTCATTGGCGTCAACCTGGCTTTTTTCCCGCAGCATTTTCTCGGCATGGCCGGCATGCCGCGACGCTATGCCGACTACCCCGACGCTTTCGCCGGCTGGAATTTTGTCTCGTCGATCGGGTCCTACATTTCAACGGCCGGCCTTATCGTCTTCTTCATCACGGTAGCGGAAGCCTTCAGCCGCAAACGTCAGGCTGGCGCCAATCCATGGGGCGAAGGGGCGACCACCCTCGAATGGCTGCTGCCGTCGCCGCCACCCTTCCACCAATGGGAAAAGCTGCCGCGCATTATCTAACACTCGCCTCCAGTTCCAAATCGGCGTCTGTTATTGTCGGGAGAACGTCATGAACGAGACCACAGATCCAAACAACCAGATCCTGCTCGTAGCAATCGTCGCGTTTTATTGGGCACTACTGGGATGTTGGGACCAACTGCTGCCGCGCTCGGGCGAAGACAAGACCAAGCGGGGCGACGCCGTGACTGAGCAACGAAGCGGCGTTGCCGATTATAGTTCATCGGCGGGCCAGCCCGTGGATGTGATCCGGGACATCGATCCCAATTTTGACCTGGCGGCGTTTCTGGCCGGCGCCAGGACGGCTTATGAAGTTATCCTGCAGGCCTACGCAGATGGCGACATCCAAACGTTTAAACGCCTTGTCGGGCCGGAAGTGCTTGAGACCTTCGAACGAACGATTGCCGGGCGCCGGGATCGGGAAGAGACGCTGCAGCTGACCCTCATCGGCATGAGTGAAGCAAAAGTCATCGACGCTCTTGAGGAGAATGGCACCGTAGAGATCGCCGTTCGCTTCGTTTCCGAGGTGGTCAGTGTCACCTGTTCAGCCAACGACTCGGTCGTCGCTGGCGATCCCAAGCTGATTGTTGAGGTGATCGATACGTGGACGTTCGCCCGCGAAACCCAGTCAACGAAGCGCGACTGGATGTTGATCGCCACCGAGGGCGACTAACGCAATCAATTCGAGATGACACGGTTCAGTCGGCCATTTTCAAGCAGCGAGCGGGTAGCACTGCCGGAAATCTACTCTCTGAACTGCTAGAATGCGAAAGTCGGTTCTAAATATACCAGCACCGAGCACAGCCCAAGGCATTGCAGACGCGCCTCTTCTCGCGCAATCCGCAAGGCTGGCTGCTTCGTGGGCCACTACATCTCAATCAGGACGTAGGCGACACCAAAGACAATGCTCATCAGAACACCAAACCATGCCCACCCCTTCAATGCGGCGCGCACGTCCTCAGGCTCAGCGCCTTTCTGGTTGTCGTGTCGTCCATAATCAGATCCAGGTTTGTAGATGGCTACTTCGTACAAAATCAATAAAGGGTGGCAACCCCAATCCTCCTCGCAAAGCGTTCGCGCGAGATTCGTGCTCTTATCTTTCTTCGAGAACGGCAACGGCCGTTTACATCGCATCTTATAATTTGACGCGGACAGGGCAAAACCACACTTGCAGACGCGCAAGCTAGACAAGCTCGAGAATTTCTTGCACAAGGTCCGTCTGGTCTGTTGATTATGCTGGAACATCTATCCAGCCTGAGACGTCCTCGCCCGTGCCTAGATCGCATCGAGTTATAGCAGACGTCCCGTGGCGAAAAGCGGCTTCCCAACGCGGCAAGCCGGAGGCCTGCTCTGCAATATTCAAAAAGTCATGACGATCATTGTAGCAGGAGTCCGCCGGCCGGTGTGGTCGCAAAGGTTCCTTCCCTACTCGAACATGATCCGAGCGGCGCCTCTTTTGGCGAGCAACATTCTCCGAGCTTCCTGGATCCGCTCAGCCTGTTGTTTGGTATATGGACCCATCGGCCGGGTCTTTTCATCGCCGCGACGAACACGGCAATACCAGCGGCCGCTGTCCGAGAAGATTTCAACCAGGGTCGGTGCATCATTAGCCGCCTGCTTGGCGACCTCGTCGACGAATTTCACGATCTTTGAATAACGCTGGACGGGAGCAAGCGTGTCCAAGCCACTGGTGATACCTAGTTCCTGCTGCACTGTGGACATAGTCGAACTCCTTTCAGTCACAACCAACATTCCGCTTCGCCCTTCTGAGTCTGAATGCGCGTTTTTTCGGAAGCCGAAGCTAGCTTGCCATTTGGCGCTCCATTTCCACCTCGGCCTCCAGACTTTCAACGTCGCGGAAGATCGAGGCGACAGCCAGCGTGCGCCCTTCTCGTTTGAAGCGGAGCAGGCAATCTTTGGCGCCAATGTCACCGTCCACCGCGATCTCGTCCCATTGTCCGGCATGGCCGACATAGTTTATGGAAACATCGTAGTGCTGGCTCCAAAAGAACGGCACGGCCACGAACTTCTCGCGATGGCCGAGCATGTTGAGCGCCGCGG
Source organism: Mesorhizobium sp. M0633 (assembly GCF_040320645.1). NCBI lineage: Bacteria > Pseudomonadati > Pseudomonadota > Alphaproteobacteria > Hyphomicrobiales > Phyllobacteriaceae > Mesorhizobium > Mesorhizobium sp. M0633. The sequence continues at coordinate 10,782 of NZ_JAMYQC010000046.1, read as the reverse complement.
TTTGCCCCTGCCTCTCGGCAACCACCCAATGCTCGACCCGAATGTTCTCGCCACTGTGAGGATCTGGCCACCTCGCAATGTCGCCGGCGGCGAATATCCCTGGTGCGCTCGTCTCCAGAAGCGCGTTCACAACGACACCGCGATCGAGGCTAAGCCCCGCCTTTTCGGCGAGCCCGATCCGCGGTCGCACGCCGATGCCGGCCACGACCAAGTCCGCTGTCAATGTCTTGCCGCTGTTGAGTTTCACCGTCCTGCCGTCAATGCTGCTCGCGGTGTCCTCGAGATGGAAAACAATGCCGTTCTCCTCATGGAGGGCGCGGATGAAGTCGCCCATTTGCGGACCCAGGACCCGGTCCATGGGTCGCTTATCTGGCGCCACGACATGAACGTCGATGCCGCGCGAGCGCAAGGCCGCTGCAACTTCCAGGCCAATGAAACTGGCGCCAAGCACGACGGCGCCTCGCGCAGTCGTGGCTCGCTCAATGATCGCCTTGGAATCTGCGAACGAGCGCAGCGTGTGTACGTGTGGCTGGTCGGCGCCGGGTATGGTCAGGCGCATCGGTTCGGCCCCGGTTGCAAGGAGTAGCCTGTCGTAAGGAATCCTGCCTTCATCCGCGAGGACAACCTCGCGGGAATGCAGGTCGAGGCGAACGGCCTTCGTATCGAGACGCAGGTCGATGTTGTTTTTTGAATAGAACTTCCCCCCGCGGAGCGGAATCCAATCTTCCGGTGCCTTTCCGGCGAGGTAGTCCTTGGAGAGGTTCGGCCGGTCGACGGGCGGGGCTTGGTCATCGCTGATCATGACGATTCTGCCCTGGTACTGCTCGCGCCGCAGTGTTTCGGCCGCAGCAAAACCAGCCGCGCCGCCACCGACAATGACGATTTTCTCGGGAGCCTGGCCAGCGCTTCCGTCGCGCGGCTTCGGTGCCGTCCGTTTGAGTTTCTCGCCGACAAATATCCGGCCATCTCGCTGTTGCACCGACCAGCACGCGAGTGGATTGAAGGCAGGCGCTCGCAAGGCCTCGCCCGTACGCAAATCGAAGCACGCGTGATGCCAAGGACAGCGGACGGTATCCTGCACCACAAGACCATCGACAAGCGGCCCGCCGTAATGCGTGCAAGTCGCCCCGATCGCGAAGACCTCGGTCCCGCGGCGCACCAGTAGCACCTGCTCATCGCCGCAATAGCCGACTAGCTTGCCGCCATCTAGAAGGTCCGAGAACGCGATGCCCTGGATCAGATCCGGCCCGATCAATTTAGTATAGTTTTCAGCCATTTTCTTCTCCTTGGCGATTTTATACAAAATCGCCCCTAGCGGAGCGGTGCTAGGCTAATCAGCCTATGAGCGCACAAAGCCAGCGCGTCTTCGAATTCTCGATTTCGCTTCCGGGTAACGTCCGACCAGAGCGGAACCGGCTCTTCACGCGCAATTTCCTGCCATTTCGGGCGTCATGCAAACGAATTTAATCGGCAATAGAGTGCAATTTTTGTGATAGCTGCCTGCGACCTCCCCGCCCCTCCCCCGGGTGATTACAGGATCGTTTGCCCCGTCTTCCCCCAGTCGGCAAGAAAGGACTCGAGTCCCTTGTCAGTGAGTGGGTGTTTGGCAAGGTTTCTGAGTGTTGTGGGCGGCACAGTCGCGATATCGGCGCCCGCCATTGCCGCCAGTTTGACATGAAGAGGGGTGCGAATTGAGGACGCCAGGATTTCCGTCGTGAAGGATTTGTCGTTGGCGTATATCGTGCGGATTTCTCGGATCACTTCCATGCCGTCCAGACCGAGATCGTCGAGCCTGCCGACGAACGGCGAAATGAAGGTCGCGCCTGCCTTGGCTGCGAGCAGTGCCTGGTTGGCTGAAAAGCACAGTGTGACATTGACCTTGTGCCCGAGCTGACTGAGTGCCCGGCAAGCCCTGAATCCATCCCAGGTCGACGGCACCTTGACGGCTACATTGGCGGCAATGCCGGCCAAACGCTCTCCCTCGGCGATCATGCCGTCGAAGTCGGTCGCGGTGACCTCCGCTGAAACTGGGCCCTCGATCGTCTGGCAAATTTCCTTGATCACATCTCTGATCGGTCGGCCGGTCTTTGAGATAAGGGACGGGTTTGTGGTCACCCCGTCGAGAATGCCAGCGGCAGCAAGCTCGCGAATTTCAGATATATCGGCGGTATCGACAAAGAATTTCATCGTTTTCTCCTCAACTGAGCGCGCCCATCGATGATTGGATGAATTTTCTCTGGTTTGGTTCCGGAGAGACGAGTTTGTTGTCGCTGTCGTGATCGCACGCCCTATGTCTTTGAACGCAATGGCAATGCAGGAGCGACGTGACCTCTCTATCGACGTCTCAGCAAAATCTCTCTAAGGGCAACGGCGTCGTTGTGGGCCTCGTCATGAGCCGAGTAGACGAGTGTGACGGCGCCTTGCCGTATCAGGTCGCGTAGTCGGTCGAGCTCATCGCGATGCTCATGGATTTCCGCCGCATATCGCCGGCGGAATTCCTCCCAGCGTGCTGGATCGTGTCCGAACCATTGCCGAAGCTTGGTGCTCGGCGCGAGTTCTTTCATCCAATAGTCGATGGAGGCCTCGGTCTTCTTGACCCCTCGCGGCCAAAGGCGGTCTACCAACACGCGCGTGCCATCGTCGGCGGCAGGGCTCTCATATGCCCTTTTCAATTTTACTCTCTCGTGAAAGATTTTTTCGCTCATCGACGTCCTGTCCTGTCCGTCTCCGTATCGTCAACAGCGTCGAGAAGCCCGGAGAATTCTCTTCTGAGGATTGCCTCGTCGGCTGCATCCGACACGAACACGAAGATGTCGCCGCGATATCGCTCGATCCAGTGGCGGCCGGCGCCGCTGGGAATGAGCGTATCGGCGCTGCAGGTAAAAGGATGTGTGAGGATGGAGAGAGCTTGCGCCCGCTCCAACCGGCGCTGCGCAGCATCCAGCGCTAAGCTTGGTGGAATTCTTCGAGCGTAGTGCTCACACTAACTATGTGGCAAGCGAAATTGATTGACATTTAAGCGCAATTTTTATGCTATGTCCGTCATGGACATCGAGCTCGCCCGCACCTTTATCGAGATCGTATCGACCGGAAGTTTCATTCGGGCCTCGGAGCGCCTGAATGTTGCGCAGACGACGGTAAGCGCACGAATCCGCAACCTCGAGCAGCAACTGGGCCGGGCCCTTTTTGTCCGCCACAAAGGCGGAGCTTCGCTGACCCCGGCCGGCGAGCAATTTCTGCGCCACGCCCCGATGTTCGTCCAACTGTGGCAACGCACCCTTCACCAGGTTGCCGTGCCGCCGGGACGCCGGGCTGTTCTGACGGTCGGCAGCGAAGTCAGCCTTGCGCAACCTCTGCTGCTTGATTGGGTCCGATGGATGCGCGGCTCGCTTGAGGATATTGCGCTTCGAGTACACGTGGATGTGCCGCAGGATTTGATCAATCAGGTCGCGTCGGGAATGGTCGACTTAGCTATCATGTACGCGCCCCCGCACAGACCGGGTTTGAAGATCGATCTGCTTCTGGAGGAAAAGCTCGTCCTTGTGACTACCAATTCCGAAGCGCGCGTGCTGGACGAATCCGATTATGTTTATATGGATTGGGGGCCGGATTTTGGACTTCACCACGGGATGAATTTCCCGAGTGCCGCGCCGGATATTTCTTTCGATCTCGGTCCGCTCGCTCTGAACTATGTTCTTGCGACTGGCGGCTCCGGATATTTCAGAATGAATTCAGTGCAGCCTCACATTGCGGCTGGCCGGCTGCATCTTGTGCCTGAGATGCCGCAGTTCTCCTATCCGGTCTATGCGGTGCAATCGGCAAGTGCGGACGAGAGTGTAGTTGGTCCAGCGCTGACGGGATTGCATTCCGTCGCAAGCGGCGACATCAAATTCTGAGAGTTCTAGTGGAGCGTCTAAATATCCGACTGGACTGACGGGAACAGAAGGTCGACCGTTGTTCCAATCTCTCGTTCACTGCTTATTCGTATCCGACCACCAACCATCTGGGTCAGTGCCTGCACTTGTGGCATCCCTATCCCGGTTCCCTTCTCACCCTTCGTCGTGAAGAATGGATCGAACACCTTCCGCAAGACTTCAGGAGCCATTCCGCAACCGTGGTCTTTGACGCGAACGCATGCGTAGGTTCCAGGTCCGGGCGGGTCAGGTTTCGCGGTCGTCTGCACCAAACGCTTGGTGATGACGCGGATCTCCCCGCCACTTGGCATCGCATCTCGTGCGTTCATGACGAGATTAAGCACCGCGGTGTCGAAAAGTGCGGGATCGATCAAACAGTCTGGGACACCGGAACCAAGCTCCAGCTTGACGCGGACATCGGCTCCCGCGCCATACCTCAGGAAAGGCTCGAAAGATGTGAGGAACTCATTCAAATTGCCGGCCTGGATATCGACTTCCTGATGCTTTGCGAAGGCCAATAGCAGTGACGTTAGTTCGATCCCTCGATCGATTCCTTCCCGCGCGGCCGCAATGTAGGCACGAACCCTTTCGGGCTCGTCGGCTCTTCGTTCAGCGAGCCCGAGCCCGGATTCTATTACTGCCAGGAGGTTTCTGAAGTCATGGGCAATACCGCCCGTCATCTCGCCCAAGGCGGCAAGCCGGTGCGTCGCACGCTCGCGTTGCTCGGCCGCAGTTCGGGCATCGAGAGGTGCGTCCGGCACTTGGGTCCGCGCGTCGCGTCCGGCCTGAGATGATGGTTGAGTTTCACACGCAAACACGCAGTCTGTCATGAAAGTCCCCTCACTCACGACACCCAAGAAACTCGCGCTCCCACTGGTATCGTCGTATTAGGTCCACTTGTTGCGAGGGCCGTGCCTTTCATGCGCATGATCTAAGCGCGCCGGACGACCCGTCTCGTCATGATGTCTTCGACAGTCGGGAATGCCTTGAGGGCCTCCTCCGGTAGGTCGCCATTTGCTCCAACCATTTCAGCCCAGCCATGTGCCTCTGGTTCGCTGACGATAATGCGGCCGACCATTCCGGCGTGCTCATGCGGGATACAATAATAGTCGTAGACCCCCTGCTCGGTGAAGGTAACCGAAAAGCTCTCGTTGGGCAGGAGATAGTCAGAATCCCAAGATTTTGCCGCCTTGGGCATCCGAAGCGGCCGCTCGAAGTTTGTGGGATTGTACGCCGTCGTCGTATGCGAATTGCCGGGATTGAGATTGGTCCAGCGGATCGTCTGTCCTGGTTTGATCAGAATGCCTATCGGGTCGAACCAAACGTGTGAACCGTCGGCGCGCCCTTGCATCCGGATTTTGATCGCGTCGCCGGCCAATACTCCCACAGTAGAGAGCGAGAGGGCGGCGGCAAGGCCCCCGCCCGCGCTTAGTATCTCACGGCGCGTGAGTGTCATTTGGCGACCTGGGCCTCGTCAGCGGCCGAGACATGCCACAGCACGACGTGGACATGCGGCTCTTCGACTCCCGGATGGCCGGCATTGTAGTAGACATCGACATGGTCGACATTGCCGCCGGGTGAAGCGAGATCGTCAAAACGCTTGTCTGGATTGAGCTCCTTGGTCGGCAGCATATAAATCGTGCTGACAAGCTTGCCATCGTGGTCATAGGCAAGGAATGGTCCGGCAGGCAATGTCGTCGGATCAACGAAAAGTTGGCCCATGCCCGGCAGGAAGTCCGGCAGCTTCACAAGCTTGCTGACCTGTTCGTACGGAGCGGCTGGCGGAGCTTTGGTGACCTCATCCGCCGCCATGGCGCAAAGCGAACTGCCCACTGTCAGGGCAACTGCGAGGACGAGTTTTTTCATCACGCTATCTCCTTGTTGAACTAAAAACGCGATGGCCGAAGATCTGGACTCAAAGAATCCGGTTTTCACTTGCTGGCGCGGCCTGTTCGCGTCCAGCCAGCAAGCAGGAGACTGTTCTGATCGTCAAACGAAATTAACTGGCATTTCAGTGCATTATTTCTGCTCGTCCAAGCGTGCCCTGTTTGCTTGATTTCGAAAAATCTTTCACTACCTCTGAAGTGCTATGAATATTTTCCATCTCGATTCCCGGCAGCCGAGACTCCTCAAAACGGGTCATTAGCCCGGACGCGAGAAAGCCTTGGCTTCGCGTCCGGGACAGCCAGCATCTCCACACCTCATCTGCCTTGCTTAACCAGTGCAGCTGAACGCTGATTTGCGATCGCGTTTGGATCGACTTGGAGTTGGCCCTGATGATCTCCCCCGTCTTGTCAGAGGAAGGCATTTCGCTTGACCTTGCGACAAAGGGAAAGCAATCAGCCTTATCAAAAATCGCGATCAGGATTGCGCGAAGAGCCGGGCTTGATGAGCAGGTGGTTGTCCGTGGTCTCTTCGACCGCGAGGATTTCGGCTCGACGGGCATAGGTCGTGGCGTCGCAATCCCGCACGCTCTACTGGGTATGATCTCTTCGCCTGTCGCGTCTTTGACACGCTTGGCCCAGCCGATCGATTTCGACGGCCCCGACGACGACCCCGTCGATCTCATTTACACTGTACTCTGGCCGCGCTCTGCCACTTCCGCCTTCCTCCCTGCCCTTTCGCAAATATGCCGGGTGCTTCGGACATCTCAAGTTCGGGAGCGACTCCGACAGGCACAGTCATCCGATGAGGCGTTGGCGATTCTCGAAACTGAGCCGCTTCCGACGCATACTTGCCGCGTCGGGCCTGGCGTCGTGATACCTAAGCAGTTCAGCAACGCCTTAGAATCCAGTGGCGCGGCACAAACCACGGCCAACTAAGAGGCTCGTCACCAGCGGATTGGGCCAGGCAGATCTGCTTCAGCTTCGGATTCCCACTTCATGCGTGCTTTGTCGCGCAATAACATAGATTGAATCTATCTTTTATGTCGCATCCATCGAGGAGCGAACCCAAGGCTTGAGCCCGCTCGCATTGGGGAAAAACAGGAGCGTCCAGATGAGTGAGAAAGGTCTGAGTAGGAGAACTATCGTCGTCGACGGCGTCCTGTTGCCGGACGTGCTCGACGAGACAATGATCCGCGGCGTGATCCACGGTTTTTATGACGAAATTCGTCGTGATGACATTCTCGGCCCCATTTTCCACGACCGGATTGAGCCCGACAAGTGGCCGCAGCATCTGGCGAAGATGTGCGACTTCTGGTCTGCGACGCTACTTCGGACTTCGCGATATGAAGGCCGGCCACTACCGCCACACCTGGCCATAGCCGGTCTCGGCGAGGCGCATTTCCGTCGCTGGTTAAAGTTATTTCGGGCAACGGTACACCGCATTTGCCCGCCCGAGGTGGCAGCGCTCTTTATGGAGCGCGCGTTGCGCATCGCTCACAGTTTCCGTCTCGCGGTCGCCTTCAGCCGTGGCGAGACTACGATTGGCATCGAACCTATTGCCGAGAAAGACCTGTGATGCCGAATTGGTTTGTTAGTGGTTCCCATAACAGCACGCCAACCCAAGAGAGGCACCGTTGAGGCTGACCAACTTCTCGGACTATGCTTTGAGGATGCTGATGTACGCGGCCTCCGCCGGGGATCGCCTGATCACGATCGAGGAGACTGCTCGCACCTTCAAGGTGTCGAAGACACACCTCAACAAAGTCGCCAATACCCTGACACGCGGCGGTTACCTGAAGGCGGTCCGCGGCCGTTCCGGCGGTCTTGTCCTGGGGCTCCGGCCCGAGATGATCCGAATCGGCGATGTCATACGGCTGACCGAGCCGGATTTCGCGGTTGTGGAGTGCTTCGCCACGGGAAACCAATGTGTTCTCACCGGCTCCTGCAAGCTTTCAAGCATGTTTGGCGAAGCGATCGCCTCCTTCCAGAGCACCCTTGACCGCTACACGCTGGCCGACGTCACCCTGATGCCTCAGGATTTCCTTGGCAAGCCGTCACCACTCCGAGTTTCCGGCGTGGCGCAAAGCGGCGAGTAAGGTCGACATCTCTCTACGATCGGAGACAAAATATTGCGCCGCGAAGGATCAAGAGCCGCACCATCTCATCGCGTGATCAATTTGAGACGGCGCAGGCGGCCGTCACAGACCGGACGTATGTTCGATTTTTCCCGCACGGAGACGAGCCATGGCTGAACCAAAGAAGAACCATGAGCAGATAACGAAGCAATTTGAATCGGGTATCGACCCGGACAACAGTCTGTTGCCGATGCTGGTCGGCGGCCTTGTCCTTATCGTGATCGGCGCGATCATAGTCATGATGTTTGTCTAGTTCGCAATGAGGGCTGTGGCGCAATCGAGAAAGCGGCCTCGTGACTTGGGCGCCGCAAGCAATGCCGCGGCGCCCACGAGCTAGCTGGTATTGACTGTTAAAGATTAGAGAGGTCTTCGCGACCTGCACTGGCAGCACCCAATTCGGAAACGCTCATCCGCTGGAATGTGCCCTGACCGAGATGAATCCAACTCTTGCCCACGGAGGTGCCAGATAGTGGTCCGCATACCCACTTTCTATTTCCTGCTGCGGGTTGGTCGGCGACACGAGCGTTTTCACCGCACCGAGCGGGAAGCCGATGACGAAGGAGAGAGGCGCGGGTTGCTTAGCTGGTGGCCGGAACGTGAGAGCCGTGGCTAGTCTAGTCCGATTGCGGTGACACGAGTGCGGTCGACTACGGTGACAGTGCGCTTTTTAGCGAGCGCTCTCAAAACCCCGCCGGATCGCGAAAAAGCTCGGCATTGTCGAGCTTCGAGACCTCGATCACCGCCTGTGTGCGGCTGTAGACGTTGAGCTTGCGCAGGATTTCGGAGACATGCGCCTTGACTGTGGTCTCGCCGACCTGCAGTTCATAGGCGATCTGCTTGTTGAGCAGGCCCTGGCGCAGCATCTGCAGCACTTTGAGCTGCTGCGGCGTCAGCGTAGCCAGGCGCTGCACCATCTCGGCGCGGTCGGTGCTGTCGGCGTCGCGCGGCCGGCCTTCATAAGTCTCGGGAACATAGATCGCGCCTTCCATCACCGAGCGAATGGCGGCCGCAAGGTCGCTCTTGCGCGCCGATTTCGGGATGAAGCCGGCCGCACCGTACGACAGCGCCTCTGAAATGATCTTCGGTTCCTCATAGCCGGAGACGATGACCACCGGCAGGCGCGGATAACGCGTCCTGAGCTGCAGCAGCCCGTCAAACCCATGCACGTCGGGCATACTGAGATCGAGCAGCGCCAGGTCGAACGGCTTGGCATCCGTCAGAAGCTCGAGCGCCTCGGCAATCGAGCGTGCCTCGACCGTGTCGACTTCCGGATAGGCCATCTGCACGGCACTATGCAACGCCTCGCGAAACAGCGGATGGTCGTCAATGATCAGGAACCTGGCGCGATCGGTCATCAGCTTCATTTCGGTTTGGTCTGGCCTAGAATAGTCCTGCAACCATGGCCAGCTTATTGGCAAATAGTACATTGCCATCTTGGCCGGCTAAAGCAGAATGTGTCCATGATTTCCGCGGCGCCACGCGGCAGATGTGGCCGTTCTGAAATGCAATGCCTTGCCCGGTGGGCCAAATCGGCCGAATGTGCCGGCGACAGATCCATTGAAACAGAGACAGGTCGTGACGGACTTCCGGCTTCGCGTGACAGCCAGTGACCGCCGGCTTTCGCACTGTTGCCGGCCGCCACACGACGCTTCCCCGACGCCCGCCTTGTTCGCGGCCGCACCGATGGTATGGGCTGGTCCGGGGTCGCGCTGGTACACGGGCTGGTTTCCTGGACAAAACGCAGCAAAGCTGATGGTGCTGCCGTTCAAGCCCCGCCAGGCGCTCGATATCGTACTGGTAAGGAGCACCACCTTGCCGCCATCGCGCTTCGGGCGCGACTTTGCCCGCGATATCCAAGCTGTAGTCCACGATCTGGGCCGCGCCGAGCCAGAACCAACTGATCGCAGTCGCTGATCTTGAAGCTATACGATCCGGTTGGACCAATTTCAGCATATTCCCGTTGAGCCCAACGCCCCCCGAGGCTGACAGCACGTCGGCAATGACTTACGAAGCGTGTCCGTCTACGCGCTCGCCTGCGTTCGTTCCAACGCCTGGGACCGGGCGATTTCGTCCGGCCCCAAAGATAGTGTCTGATCAGTCGTTAGGCCGGCAACGCGCCGGACCGCTTGGCCGTCCAGGTGGCGATATAGTCCATCAGTCCTGGATTGAGGCAATCATAAGGTTCGAGCCCGATCGACTTCAGCTGTGACCTTATGCCGTCCATGCGGCTCGGATCGACACCGGACTCGATGATCGAAGAGACAAAGGCGGTGAAGCCCGGCGGCGACCAGCCGTCTTCCTGGAAGCGTTCGGGATGGATGAAGGACAGCCCCTTGAAAGCGTGGTCGCGCTCGACCGGGCCGTGCATGTGGACGCCGCAGCCTGTGCAGGCATGGCGCAGGATCAGCGCGCCCGGATCGACGATCTTCAGCTTGTCGCCGTTTTCGGTCACCGTCACGTCGTTTGTACCGGCAACCGCCACGACCGAGAACAGCGCGCCTTCCGGCTTCCAGCATTTGGTGCAGCCGCAAGCATGGTTGTGGGCGATCTGGCCCTTGACCTTCACCTTGACCGGGTTGCTGGTGCAGGCGCAGACCAGCGTGCCGCCGGCAAAGTCGGCCTTTTCCCGTGGCAGTCCATTGTCGATTTTAGGATGCAGTTTTTCCGGCATTTTTGTCTCCTCCCGTGTTGAACATCTGCATTTTTCGGCCGCTGGCTGGTTAGCCGGCGGCTTTCTCCTCCTCAGTAAACCACCACGCTCCTGATCGACTTGCCTTCATGCATCAGGTCAAAGCCCTTGTTGATGTCCTCGAGCTTCAGCGTGTGGGTGATCATCGGATCGATCTC
>NZ_JAMYQC010000045.1:0-41340 GCF_040320645.1 Mesorhizobium sp. M0633 | reverse complement strand
CGTCCGTCACCCCTGATCGATTAAAGCCTCACCGACGCTGCCAACAAAGCTCACGCCTCAAACCCCGCGCCCCTCCCGCGAGCGGGTTCGTTCATTGGCGCAAAGCTGCCGTTCGCGTCGTGGATAGCTTTCGGGTCAGACTCTCCCGCTCCCTACCGGTCTTTGCAGCACCGAGACAGGCCCATCACGCCCGACACTGTAGAAAATATCGCATGCTCTCCGAGTGGGGGGAAAGGCGGTAGCGCTCTCCCGCTACCACCCTCAACCCACTATCGTGCGTAATAGTGGGATCTTGCCTGTCGCGGTCCTCGGCCACCGCGCGCTGCCCAGCATATCGCGCTTGGGGGAATGTGTTGCCGCCGATGAGAGCGGCAAGCTTGCCTTTGACCTCGATCTCAATACCCTGTCGCGCCCCTTTGGGATGGACTGTCACACTGTGAACGAGCGCGCGGAAGCTCTTCACCAGCGCGCCCCGATCGTCATCCGCCTCGGCGTGATGAGGTAAGACCGAAGCGAGCTCATCGACCGTTTTGACATACCTCTCTATCGCTGCTGGATGTACGGCAAGGGTTGATGGCGCCTCTTCAAGTTTGGCAAGTTCTGCCTCCGCCTCGATGCGTCGATCTTTCAGTTCGGCGATACGTTCTCGGGCGTCGTCATCACCAATGATTCCCTTGACTACCAGGTCAATGTTGCGTTGTCGCTCGGCTTCAATCCGTGCGATCTTTGTCTCAAGGGTGACCCGATCGTTGGACGCACGGGCTGCTAGCCGTTGACGCTCTTCATTATAATTCCGCACGTAGATCTCAATGAGACGCGGGTCCTTCAGCTCGTCACGCATTCCATCCAATACAGCATTCTCCACGCTCCGCAGGTAGACTATGCGACGATTGGGACAGCTGCCGCTCTCACGAACGGTCGAGCAGCGGATTCGTGTTTTGCCAGTCTTGTCGCGATCGTGCACCGACATGCCCGAACCGCAGCAGCCACATCGCAACAGGCCCGAGAGGAGATGCGGTGGCCGCCGCTTCACATTCGATTTCAGGCGAGATCTTTCTGCCTTCAGGTCCTGCGCGCATCGCCATATTTCTTCGTCAACGATACGCAGCCGTGGGACATCAATTGTCTGCCACTGGTCGCGGCTATTCGGACGGGACAGGCGCCTGCCGGTATCTGGGTCCTTAACCATCCGAACCTTGTTCCAGACGATGCGCCCAAAATAAAGCTCGTTCAAAATCATCCCCGCGCCGCGTTGTGCATTTCCGTTGATGGTAGAGGCGTTCCAACGAGTGCCGCGAGGCGGACAAACGCCTTCGCGATTGAGATCTTGTGCGATTTCTCGTGGTGGCCGGCCAGAGGCGTAAGCTGCAAAAATGCGGCGAACAACCGCAGCCTCCTCTTCAACGATCTCCAGTTCACCGGGGCGCCCAGGAACTGCCCGATAACCGTATGCGCGACCGCCGGCATGGCGCCCGTCCCGGACCACTCCGGCCATTCCTCGACGTACCTTTTTTGCGCCGTCCTCGCGCTGCATCTGGCCCACCAAACCTCGAATTCCGATCAAGATTGCGTCAGCTGTGCCGTCGTGAACAGCTTGGATCTCGATCCCTAGGAATGACAGTCGTTTGTGAAGTCCAGCGAGATCCTCCATATCGCGCGAAAGGCGATCCAGTGCCTCAACAATGACGACATCAAACTTTCGTTCGCGCGCCGCATCCATCAATCTCATGAGGCCGTCACGGCCAAGCATCGAAGCGCCAGAGCGAGCTTTGTCCTCGTAAGCCGCAATCACATCAAGTTGATGCCGTGCTGCATACGCGCGACAAAGGACTATCTGGTCATCGGTGGATTTCTCGTTCTGCAACTCGGTCGAGAACCGGGCGTAGATGGCTGCGCGTATCATTCATGAACCTCGCCATTGCGGCCAATTGCTTCGACGACATTTGGTTTAGGTGTCGAAGCACTTAGCTTGGGTGGCGAGATGATCGCGCCTAGCATCGGCAATCGCAAGAGCTTCCACGAACTGAACTAACGTGGGATCGAGCGCATGCTCCAACGCCTGACGCATGCAGGCACTTGGCCCCGCAGCATTCCGTTTGTTCTCCGACTGTTTCATCGGAGTGAAGGATGTGAGGCCGTGCGGTGCTAAGGAAGAGGGCCAGGCGCATGGTCGTACAGATCGGATGCGACGACGTGTGAAAAGGACAGCCGCCAGCAAGATCATCTGCTGAGTTTGTTGGACACTTGCCACCTGGATGCGGCCAACCCGCTGATTGTCGATCCGAAGCCATAGGTTCAAATCACGGACTGGCTTCGACCGTTGTCTAGCTCGCCCCGACGGGTCGCACTGCGGTCGTCAGCCGGCAATTGCTATGAACTAGGAAACCATCATGCCTGAAAATATCAGACTAACTTCGAGAGACGTCCCCCTCATTCAGCTAGGCCTCTATCAGTGCCGCTTCCCGGTGAGCGAAGACCCGTCAATACCCGGCGGTTATCGTTTTTGTGCCGGGCCAACTTCGCCGGATCGCGTCTACTGCGATCACCACCACAACATTATGACCGCCGTGGACCCTCGTCGAGCCCGTTCGGGTCTCCACCTCGATCAACGACGCGCCGCGTAAGTCTGACTGGCGGCGGCCTCCCGGCCAGGCGCTATGCGCTCCAAGGCCTTGGCTACGACCCTTCCGTCGGCTCGGTCTGGCCCATCCTCCCTTATGCCGTCTTCGCCGATGTATCCCCGGTCGCCCGATTGAGAACGACGACTTCTCGCCGAAGCGATCGCTTCGGAATGCCGTCGTAGCCCGACCGGAAGCTCAGTGTGCTTTTGTAGAGGTCGAGGGTCCAATCCAACGTCTGGACTCCATTGGAGTGCCTGCACTCGAGAGCGATTGGCTCTGCGGCAGCCGATAAGGACCAAATGCGCCATCTGCAGACCTTCGTTGAGGACTGCGGCGATGTGGGAAACAGGATACAATGCGGCCCTTGTGGGAGGCGTCCACGGCGTGGCGGCCGGATTGAGGTGCGCGCCCGAGACTGGCCCAATCGCGTAAGCCAGGGCGGTTACAGCGATGCCGAAGCTGAGGCCGATGCCCAGCGACCGAGCCGGCAGCAGCCCGCCAAAGCCGCCTGTCACCACTGACGCGCAGCCGAGGAAGACAAGACAGAAGGTGCCGAAAAGCTCGGCGGCGACGCTTTCATGATCAAATCCCCTTGGAATTGTGAGGCCTCACTCTTCACGACTTGGAGCCGACAATGCGCCGTTGCGGCCATGGACCGGATTTGTTGGCCCGCAGCGCTGCGGGTAGCCACTGCGCGCGCGGACAACCGTCCGCCACGACAGTAAGCGGAAGATGCGGCTGTGTGCAGCTAGATCTCTACCGCACACGGGCGGATAGAATACCAAGCGACGCGCTTGCCGGGTGGCGTCAGACGCTGTGGGGGATTTTTTCGATCGAGACCCGATGATCCTGAATTTCGCGCAGGCCCGCGATAGTCTCGGCCAGACCGCGCGATGCAGCCCGATCCTCTTTGGACGATAGGTACCCCAAAATTGAACCACCCCGCCTGTCACCGTCACGCCGGAATCGCCCACCGATGATCATGGCTCAACCCGGAGTGCCTCCAGGAGTTGATCCCGAATACTGCTGTTGTTGGCCGCGGTTCGGACGAGTGGGCTTTCTCTAGCAGTCGCCAGCGGCGATCCAGTCCGGGCACTTCCGTGCTTTCGCCGCCCGCAATGCGCTCAGAAATCCATATCCATGTTGTGATGATGATGCTCGTGACCGGGAAGCTCCGGCGGCGGCGGGCCAGGCACTTCGGCCACCATGACTTCCGTTGTAAGGAGAAGGCCCGCAACCGAGGCCGCGCCCTGGAGCGCCGTTCGCACCACCTTGGCCGGGTCGATGATGCCCTTTGACACCAGATCCCCGTACACGCCCGATTGGGCATCGTAGCCATAGGCGTTGTCGTCGTTTTCGAGGATCCCGGCGATGACGACCGAGTCTTCCAGGCCGGCATTGATCGCGATCTGCCGAGCCGGCCAGGTGATCGCCTTCCTGACGATCGCGATGCCGACCTGCTGGTCCTCGTTGCCGCCCTTGAGCTTCTTGAGCGCCCTGCCGGCGCGCAGCAAGGCGACCCCGCCGCCCGGGAGAATGCCCTCTGCGACCGCGGCTCTTGTCGCGTTCATCGCGTCATCGATGCGATCCTTCTTCTCCCTGACCTCGACTTCGGTGGCACCGCCGACCCGGATCACGGCGACGCCACCGGCGAGCCTGGCCAGCCGCTCCTGGAGCTCCTCGCGGTCGTAATCGGAGGTGGTTTCCGCAAGCTCGAGCTTGATCTCAGCGATGCGGGCCTCGATGCTTGCCCGCTTGCCGGCGCCGCCGACGATCGTGGTGTTTGCCTTGTCGATCATCACCTTCTTGGTGCGCCCGAGCATATCGAGGGAAGCATGCTCGAGCTTGATGCCCAAATCCTCCGAGATCACCGTTCCGCCGGTCATCAGCGCGAGATCCTGCAGCATCGCCTTGCGGCGGTTTCCGTAGGCCGGCGCCTTCACGGCTGCAACCTTGAGAGCGCCGCGCAACTTGTTGACCACCAGCGCCGCAATCACCTCACGCTCGACATCCTCGGCGATGATGAGCAGCGGCTTGCCGGCCTGCACCACCTTCTCCAGCAGCGGCAGTATTTCGTTCAGGCTGGACAGTTTCTTCTCGCTGATGAGGACATAGGCATCCTGCATCTCGACCCGCATCTTTGCGCGATTGGTGATGAAATGGGGCGAGATATAGCCGCGATCGAACTGCATGCCCTCGACGAATTCGAGTTCGGTTTCGAGCGAGGTCCCGTCCTCGACACTGATCAGGCCGTCATTGCCGACCCTCTTCATGGCGTCGGCTAGGCAGCGGCCAATCTCCCTATCGCCATTGGCCGAGATGGTGCCGACTTGCGCAATCTCGACGTTCGAGGTGACCTTCGTGGCGTTTTTCTTGAGTTCGGCGACGACGGCTTCGACCGCGAGATCGATGCCGCGCTTCAGGTCCATGGGATTCATGCCGGCGGCCACCGCCTTGGCGCCCTCCCGGACGATCGCATGTGCGAGCACGACGGCGGTGGTCGTGCCGTCGCCGGCCTGATAGGAGGTTCTTGTTGCGATCTCGCGCACCATCTGGGCGCCCATGTTCTCGAACTTGTTGTCGAGTTCGATTTCCCTGGCGACGGTCACGCCGTCCTTCGTGACCCGCGGCGCGCCGTGCTCCCTACCGACCGCGACGTTGCGCCCTAGCGGGCCAAGCGTGACGCTCACCGCATTCGCCAGGGTGTCAATGCCGCGCAGCATTCTGTCGCGAGCCTCGAACGAGAACATGATTTCCTTGGCAGCCATTTCCTTGAACCTTAAGACCCAATCTTCGGGGAACGTCCGGGCAACGGCGAAGCTTCATTCGCCGCTCAGGCGAGATTGTCGCGTGGCAGCCCGTCCGGCGATACGCTCAAGGTCCGCGAACACACGGTAGGGCCATTCCCCCTGCAGACGCGCGATCGCATCCGCAAAGAAACCGTCATAACTCGTAATGCCTGGCTCCAAGATACTGCCTTGCCGATCGGCCATATCGCCCGCATCTCCGGTCATCGGAGGTCCAAATCGCCGCGGCGCAATGACGTTCTTTACGCCGCCAGGTTTGCCGGTGTGCAACGCTGTGGGTTCCGCCATCGCCCGATTCCCATGCTTGCATACGAATTATGTCGAGGCGCGATCCACGCCGATCCCGCTCGCATCGTTCCTCACGACCCGCGTTCAGGAAGGTCGAAGTTGAGCTGCAACATTCGCGCTATGTTTATCAGAATCGTCTCGCAGACCTTATCTTGATTAGGATCCAGATATTTGACAGTCCAGTTTGCCCCGTTCTCCTTGGTTTCGAGCCGCTGAATCACAAAATCGGTGACGTCCCCGCATCCCGGCTCCTTATGAAGATCCGCGAGGATCAATGCCTTAAGCTCCGAAGCTTGCTTTGTATGTCTTTGCATTGCCGCTCTCCTTCCGGAAGACAACTTTCTATGGATCGATCAACTGCATAATCGTGATCTCCGTCATCCCAGGGATCGTGTCATCGCACCAGTTCACCCAACTTAGCGGCAATGCCGCTGCTTGGTGTGTCAGAGTCTAGCCCCTCCACGAATTGCCCCTGCGGGTTCATGATGTAGATGTAGGTGCCGTGATCCATTAGGTAGTCGTCACCGCCCGCTTCGCCCTGGCGCGCCACGCCGTAGGCGCCATATGCCTCCGAAACCGCAGCGATTTGTTGTGGGCTGCCGGTCAGCCCCACGATGCGCGGATCGAACGCCGCGGTAAAGCTTCCCATCACCTCAGGCGTGTCGCGTTCGGGATCGACGGTAATGAAGAGCGGTTGCAGTTTTGCGGCGTCGGGGCCGAGTTCCTCAATCGCCGCGGCGATTTCGGATAGAGTCGTCGGACAGATGTCGGGACAAGACGTATAGCCGAAGAAAACCAGCAGCCATTTGCCGCGATAAGTCTCATCGGTGACCGTCGTTCCGTCCGGCGCCGTGAGCGTGAATGGGCCACCGACCGTCACAGGCGCCGTGTCAGCTCGCACGAGCGGTTGGCAGATCGACAGGGCCGCTGCGAATATGATGCAGAAGAGGGTATGCGGACCGTAGGCCCAAGGGCGGAGGAGTCCATGCCGTCGCTTCATCAAGGACCTCCGGCACTTCGAGAATGACGCGCCAAACCCTCCGCGTGTGTTTGTGATTAACAAACTCGCCTAAACCAACCCACTTTATCATATTTTGTTGCTGGATGGCTAGACATGGCACTGGTTTGGCTCTATTTTTAAGAGTTGCCCCTCATCTCTCTTGAAGGAGGTGGCTTTTATGACGATTCGCGAATTGATGAGCGGACTAGCGACGATCGCTTTCGTTGCGACAATGTCCGCGCCTGTGCAAGCCTACGAAGTGGGTCCGGTCACGGGGGGTGGAACGATCGAGGGTACGATCGTCTACCGCGGCGACGTGCCGACAACAAAGATCATCCCCACCAAGAATATCGAGGTGTGCGGCGACCCCCGCGAGGAGCCGCTGATCGAAGTCGGCAGCGATCAGGCCGTGCTGAACGCGGCGGTGCAGCTGGTCGACGTGGCACAGGGAAAGGCCTGGCCGCAGCCCGGAAAGCTGCCTGAGCTTAACAACCTCAAATGTCGCTTTGAGCCCGCGGTGCAGATGATACCGGCCGGTTCGTTGGAGGTGGTCAACAGCGACCCAGTTCTCCACAACACCCACGGCTATTATGGCAAGCGCACCGCCTTCAACGTGGCGCTGCCCAATAAGGGCCAGCGCATACCGGTCGAACTGAAGCGTGCCGGCACTGTCCGCATCGATTGCGACGCGCATGGCTGGATGGAGGGCTGGGTCTATGTGGTGGACAATCCCTACTACGCGGTCACCGGCGCCGATGGCAAATTCAGCATAACCGATGTTCCGCCGGGGGACTACAAGCTCGTGGCGATCCATCCCTTCACCGGGCCCATCGAGCAGCCCGTCACGGTAGAGGAGAATAAGGCCACCAGTCTGACGATTGAACTGAAAAAATAACAAAATGGGCGACCCACTGATTCAACAGGGTCGCGTTCCTGCGAGAAGACCGACGCTTTAAGAAACGGTCTGCACTGAGGAGGAACCCTGATGTCTGACGAGCTTGACCGCATTCGGCGCGAAATGCATGCGGTGCTGCAGCAGCCGGGCGTACGCCCCGACGACTCGCTCCAAATCACCCGCCGCACCTTCATTCACAGATCGCTGCTGTTCGGCGCTGCTTCCGTCGGCCAGACCTTCGCGTGGTGGCCGCTGCTCAACACCATCGACGTCGCTCACGCCGCCGAAACGCCCTTCAAGTTTGCCTGGATTTCGGACACCCATCTCTACGAGAGATCCCTCAACACGCGCTTCGTCGACAAGGTGGTGCGCGCCGTGCAAGAGGTCCAGGCCATGGATCCGCCGGCCGACTTCCTGATCTTCGGCGGCGACCTGGCCCAACTCGGAAAGATCGAGGAACTTGAGCTTGGCGTTGAGCTCCTCAAGGATCTGACGATCAAGAAATACTACATCCCGGGCGAGCATGACTGGTATCTGGATATGGGCAAGAAGTGGGGCGAGTTGTTCGGCCAACCCAACTGGACCTTCGATCACAAAGGCGTGCGCTTCATTGGGCTCGATACGGTCAGCCGGGGACCAGACTACTGGACAGCGAAGAAGATGACGCCAGAGGAGCGCATGGGCCATATGGCTACCCTCGACGGCACGGTTGCCGGCGCGTGGGCCGGCGTCGGCCGCGACCAGCTCGACTGGATGCAGAAGACACTCGCCGACTGGGATAAGTCCAAACCGATCGTCATCTTCAGCCATAATCCGCTGTACGAGTACTACCCGCCCTGGAACTTCTGGGTGCGCGACTGGCGCGAAGTGAATGACGTGCTGAAGCCTTATACCAAGGTCACCAACATCCACGGTCACGTGCACCAGGTGCTCTACAACGAGATCGGCAGCATGCGCTCGATCGGCATGCTGGCGACCTCCTGGCCGTGGCCGTATGCGCCGGAAGGCTTGCCCAAGCTTACCAAGCCGATGATCCGTGTCGATCCGGGCGATCCCTTCGACGGGGTCGGTTGGGAAACCGTGAACGTCAACGCCGACGATAAGGTCGATGTCGAGTACATCATGTGGGGCCGCAAGGAGGTGTTCGTCCAGTCGCCGGAGGACCACGACAAGAGCATTGCGGAGGTCATACGGTCACGCATCGCCGACAAACAGTACCCATGGGCAAATCCATAAGGGTGGTGGCTATGATAAACACATCGACATTCCTCTGCATTCTGAGGCGTTCCATCGTCGCCGGAGCAGTCGTCGCAGCTGCCGTCGTCGGGCCGGCCAGTGCCAACAAGGATCCGGTAACGCCAAAGCAGCTGAAACTCTATCAAGAAGCGTTCATGGAGGAGGTCAGGAAAGGAGACCTCCTGTTCCATGGTGATGCGGCGATGAAGGAGCAGTTGGGCGTCAAGCTGTCGACCACCGGGTGGGCCTGCGCCATGTGCCATCCGATGGCCTCCGATACCCACCCGCAGGCGTTCCCGAAGTTCCAGGCGTCGATGGCCAAGTTCGCGACACTGCGCGACATGATCAACTGGTGCATCGAGAAACCGAGCCAGGGCGAGAAGATCGATCCCGAATCGGAGGCGATGAAGGCGCTCGAGGCGTACATCACCTGGTCGAACAGCGGCTCGGTGTTGGTGCCAGGCAAATACTAGTCTCGTCGATAGCCGGGGGCACCGGCTTCAGGGAGCGCGAAGCGAGTCCGCCATCGGAGTGACACCTCGATGGGGAACGGTGGGCTTAAAGCAGTCGTGCGGCCCTTGAACCGCGCGGGGAGGGCCATGCGTTGGCAGAGACTGCGATGGAGCTGCGCGGCAAGTTCGCGAATGTGGACTTGGATGCGCTGGTCGACAAACGGGTCGTGCGGACCTGGCTTTATTTCGGCATGTTCTGGCTGATGGTGACGCCATCCGTCGGCGTCATGATCTCGGGCACCTTCAACTACCCCGATTATCTCGGATCGGGGAACCTCGAGCTCACCTTCGGCCGGCTGCGCCCGGTCCACGTCAACGGTGTCATCTTCGGCGCCTTCTCGACGCTTTTCATCGGCCTTTGCTACTATCTCGTGCCGCGTCTGTCGGGGGTGCGGGTGATATGGTCGGAGTGGTCGGTTCTTCTCGCATGGGTCTGGAACGTCGCAACGCTTGCCGGTTTGGTCGGCTTGCTGCTCGGCGACAGTGACGGTTTGGAAGCCGGAGAGCTTCCGCTCTACGCGAAGGTCGCATTCTTCATCGTGGTGGCTGTTGCTACCGCGCAGTTCCTGATCACGATCAGTCGAAGGCTCGAGCCGGCGATCTATGTCGCGCTATGGTACCTGATCGCCACTTTCGTGTGGACGACGATGAACTTCGTGCTTGGAAGCTTCATCCTGCCATACACGATCTCGGGCATCAACAGCGCCGCCTTCCATGGCCTCTATCTCCACTACATCGTCGGGCTGTGGATAACGCCCGCGGGCTACGTGATCATCTACTATTTCCTGCCGGTCAGCGCGCGAAATCCGCTCTATGCCCATAAGCTCTCGCTGGTAGGCTTCTGGTCCCTGGCACTGTTCTACCCGTTCGTCGGCATTCACCATTACCTCTACAGCCCGATCGCGGACTGGGCCGAGACCTTGGCCGTCGTCACGTCGATGCTGCTGATCATTCCGGTGTGGACGGTGCTGGTGAACTTCTTCGGCACCATGATGGGCAGGTGGCATGAGTTCGGCAGGAACTTGCCGGCGAAGTTCCTGATCATGGGCTCGCTCATGTATCTCGTCGGCTGCTTCCAGGGCTCGACCGAGGCGCTGCGGCAGCTGCAGCAGCCGACCCATTTCACCGATTTCGTCATCTCGCATTCGCATCTCACCGTGTTCGGCACCTTCGTCGTCTGGGCGATGGGGGGCCTCCTCTATACTTGGCCGCGGCTGTTCGGGCGCGAACTCTGGTCCTTCAAGCTCGGCAACTGGTCGTTCTGGCTGATCACCGTCGGCATCACGACCATGGGCCTGGTCCTCACAGCGGGCGGGCTGCAGCAGGGTTATCAATGGATGAATGGGGTCGAATGGCTCGACTCGCTCGTCTGGGTGAAGCCCTACTGGCTGGCGCGGACCCTGGCAGGCATCAGCATGGATATCGGTATGTCGCTGCTGGTGGTGAATCTGATGCTGACCGCACTGACCAGCCCGGCGGCTGAGGCGCGACGCGCCCGCGGGCCGGTGGAGGCGCCTATCCCGGCCCCGGCGGGAGGGCCTGCGCAGTGAACGTTCGCTTCTTCGCGCTGTTCGCCGGCGTCTTCTGCATCACCCTTGCGGTGATCACGCAGGGCGTGCTGCCCTTCGTGGAGCCGTCCTCGCGAACTACGCGCGTGACCTCGGTGGTGCGCACGGATTTCGGCCAGCTGAAATGGACGGTTTCAGAGGCGACGGACTACACCGAGCAGCAGCGTCGCGGCCGCAACATTTACCTGCGCGAAGGCTGCTGGTACTGCCATTCGCAATTCGTGCGGCCGGTGACCGGCGAGATCCGCCGCTGGGGACCGGTCAGCGAGGCGGGCGAATACGCCTATGACGTGCCGCACCTGTTAGGCACACGCCGGATCGGACCGGACCTGACGCGCGTCGGCCTGAAATACAGCGACGAATGGCACCTGGCGCACTTCTACAATCCGCGGATGCTGGTGCCGGACTCGATAATGGCGCCGTATCGCGGCCTCTTCCACGAGCCCGATGCAGCCGTCCGTATCGTTGACGACGGCGCTGGCAATCGGACCCTGGAAAGGACAGAGGTCACCAAAGGCCTGTTCGACTTCGACAGCAAGCAAGCGATCCAGCTGACGCCCAATGCATACGGGTTGCTGTTCGTGCCGCTGAAGGCGCGCGAAAGAAGGCCGATCATCCTGACGCCGAACGACGAATACACAGGCGAAACCGTCAGCATCGCGGCGGAGACGGAATCGCTGGCGGCGCTTGTTTCCTACGTCCAGAAGCTCGGCACGAACCGGGGTAAATGGCGCGATCTGTTCGAGCCGCAAAGCCTGGAGGTCATGGATGCGACGATGCCGCGCTCCGAGGAATGGATTGCTTATGGCAAGGAAGTCTATGAGCGCCGCTGCATCGGTTGCCACGGTGCCAAAGGCGACGGCAACGGGCCGGCCGCCACCTTTATGTTTAACCAGCGGCCCAGGAACTTCACGTCCGCAGTGTTCAAGTTCAGATTGACAAAGGAGCCCCTGCCCACGGACGGCGATATGCTGCGCACCATTACTCGCGGCATCCGCGGCACGGCAATGCCCCCTTGGTACGAACTGCCGCTCAACGATCGGCTGGCGGTGATTCAGTACATTAAGTATGAGCTAGCGGTTGACCGTTCCAATCCCGCCAGTCCTTACGCTTTCTTCGTCGAGGAACCGCCTGGCCCACCGTTGTATATCGGGCGCCCGCCGACCCCATCCCAGACGATGCTGGACCGTGGCAAGGAGGTTTGGCAGGTGGCGAAGTGCTGGGAGTGCCATGGCCAAGGTGGCAAGGGCGACGGCGAGAAGGCGGCCGGCCTCAAGGATGATATCGGGTTCGCCATCGTGCCGGCCGACCTCACCAGCGGCCAGTTCAAGTCTGGCCCGGCCGTCGAAGACATCTTCCGGACGATAACTACCGGCCTCAGCGGCACGCCGATGCCGTCCTATCGGGATGCCTTTCCGGACGAGGACCGGTGGGCGCTTTCCTATTTCGTGGTGGCGCTTTCCGCCTATAAAGACCCGCTCTCGCTGCAGCCGCTCTCGATCAAGAAGGAGGCCCGCGCGGCGCTGAACGATCTGGAACTGGTCGCTGACAAGCCGGAGCGAGCCTATGTGCCCGATCCGTCGGTGCCGGCGTCCGGCCCGCCAGCTCCGCCTGGCGAGGAACAGGCGCCCGCCGGAGGTTAGCGCATGCTCGGTTTTGAAGTCACCGGACCCTATGCGGGCGCCATGCTGATGAGCCTGGCGGCCCTGTTCTTGTTCATCTGGGGCGTCCTGTCCGGCGCGTTGAGCGGCACCGACAAAGCCGCCAACGGGTTTTTTGAAAGGGAAATGGAGAATGAGCGATCTGCAGAGCAGCGATCCGGAGAGCCCGACGCATCCGGAACTGGATGTGCGTCAAAGCTCGCACCCTGAACTGGAGGACTATGCCGGCGGCCTGATACAGGCGCGTGTGGGATTCATTCCGCTATGGCTTCTCGTCGTCTACGTGCTGCTGTTCGCCTGGGGGCTGTACTACATGTATGCTTATTGGGGCGGGCTCGGGCCCGGCCGTCTGTTCTAAGTAGACGGTCGCAAGGGCTGGTAAGACAGGAGTGATGGAGACGATGATAGCCAAAATTCTCCTTGGGGTCGCCGCATTGAACCTCCTTTTCCTGTGCTTCGAGCTGGCGATAAACGTGCTTCGTCTTTATTTCGGCTGACATAGGAGCAGCGAATGCTACAGGACACCGTCTTCAAGCTTGCTGACGCCGGCTTGCCGCAGATGCTTGGCTTCCTCATCTATGGCGGCTGCACCGTCGGCTTTATCCTCTTTCTTTTGTATCTTGTGCGGCAATAGCGCCGCGTCCGCGCCACTGCGCAAACGCCAATGATCTACTACCTCGTGATCTTCACCGCTGGATTTGCAGGCAGCTTTCATTGCATCGGCATGTGCGGCGGCTTTGCCTGCGCGCTGGGGCGCGATCAGCGAGGGGGAGGCGCAACCGTCCTTCGCCACCTGCTCTATAATACCGGCCGATTGACAACCTATTGCTTTCTGGGCGGGCTCGCGGGCGCGATCGGTCAGGTCATCTGCACCACGCAAGGTCTAACGGCGGCGCCGCTCTTGAACGGCTCCCTCGACATCGCCCAACGAATTCTCGCGATCGTCGCTGGCCTGCTCATGATTGCCATGGCGTTGCAGTTCTTCGGCTTGCTGCAGGTTTTTCATCGCCTTGCGATCGGATTTGGCGGCAGCACATTTGCATTGTCCCTGCGCGGTCTGTTGACGGCCCGGAGCAGCGCCGCACCGCTCGCCTTTGGCGTTTTCAACGGCTTCCTGCCATGTCCCCTGGTCTATGCCTTCGCCGCCCAGGCGGCGAGCACCGCCGGAGCGCTTCCCGGGTTTCTCGTCATGGCATCGTTCGGATTGGGAACCTTCCCCGCGATGTTGATGATGGGCGGCGTTGGCCGGATACTCGGGCCAGCCTGGCGGCAGCGCGGCGTGCGGCTGGCTGGTGGCTTTATTCTTTTGCTCGGTCTCATCACGCTCGGCCGTGGTCTCCTGCCTTCCGACGCGCATATCGGCCTTGCCTGGCCGGGCGGGCATCCCGCATGACTGCGCATGGCGATATCCTCTGTAGCCATTGTTCGCTGCCCGTCGGTCTGCGCCCGATGGAGCGCAGGCTCAACGGTGAGGCTTGCGCGTTCTGCTGCTACGGCTGTTGTATCGCCTTTCAGGTGAAGAGCGGCAGACACGAAGAGTGGGAAGCCGCCTGGCTTCTGATCCAGCTCGGCGTGGGAGGCTTTCTCTCCATGAATATCATGATGTTCAGCCTCCTCCTCTATTCGGACGCGTTCACCGGCGTCGATGCGGGCGTGCTGCCGTGGATTCACTTTTTGCTCTGGATCTTCGCCACGCCGGCGGTGTTGATTCTCGGCGGACCCTATCTGCGCGACATGTGGCTCAATGGCATTCAGGGACGAGTGACGTCGTCGGCACTCATCGTGCTTGGCGTCGCTGCCGCTTACCTCTATTCGGCATTTGCCGTGTTCGAGGGCAGCACGCATGTCTATTTCGACACCGCCGTGATGGTGCTGATGCTATTCACAGTTGGCCGCTATCTCGAGGCTGTTGGCCGCGCCAGGGCGGCGCGCGACCTCGAACCTCTTCTGGCCGCAGAAAGCGAGAGCGCGACCGCGGTCGATGGCGCGGCAGAGATCCGCCGTCCGGTGCGGGAGGTGACGGCCGGCATGCTGGTGCGGGTCCGGCCAGGCGAGCGCATTCCGGTCGACGGCGTGGTTGTCGAGGGGGAATCGAACACCGATGAAGCCGTGATTACCGGAGAAAGCCGGCAAGTGACAAAGCGCGCCGGCTCCAAGGTGATTGCCGGCAGTATCAATATCGACGGCCCGCTCCTGATCCAAAGCAGCGGTGACGGAACCGCAACCCGCTGGGCACGGATTTGCCGGTCGGTGCGCGAAGCGCTGGGCCGTCGCAGTCCAACCCAGCGCCTTGCCGATCGCGTCGTTGGCGTGTCCGTGCCGCTCGTCCTCGCCCTCGGCGGGCTGACGACCGTTTACTGGGCCCAGTCATTGCCGTTCGATCGGGCGTTGCTGATTGGCCTCTCGGTGCTGGTGGTTGCCTGTCCTTGTGCCGTCGGCCTCGCTGCTCCGATGGCGATATCGCTCGGCATCGGCCGGCTGGCGCGGCACGGCTGCCTCGTCCGCGACCCCGGCGTGCTCGAGACCCTCGCGCGCGTACGGTTGCTCGCCTTCGACAAGACCGGCACTCTGACGGCCGGCAAAGCGCGTCTCGTCGGCGTCGACCGCGAGGAGGTCGGCATCGACGAAGTACTGGCGCGCGCCGCCGGTCTGGAGCGCCATTCCGAGCATGGTCTGGCGCGGGCCATCGCGGCAGCCGCCGCTCAGCGGGGCATCACGCCGCTCGTCACCCGCGAGGTCCGGATGGTTCCCGGCCGTGGCATCCGCGGCAGCGCCGAAGGCCGGCCCGTGGCGGCAGGGAACGGCAGATTGATGGATGATCTGGGCTGGCCGCTTCCCCCCTCGCTGGCCGAGCGTGCGCGGTCGCTGGAGGCGAGCGGTCATTCGGTGGTCTATGTCGGTTGGGGCGAGCGGGTTCACGCCGTGCTGTCGCTCGATGATTCGCCGCTTCCCGAGGCGCAGGCCGCGATCGCGGCCCTGCGTGAGCGCGGGCTCGACGCCACGCTGTTGACCGGCGACTTGGCGCAAGCGGCGGAGCGGATCGCGGCCCTGGTCGGGATCGAGGACGTCCAAGCGGGCCTTTCGCCGGAGGCCAAACGGCTGGCCCTGGATCGGCTCCGCCATGACCACGATTCGGTGGCGATGGTCGGCGATGGACTGAATGACGGGCCGGTTCTGGCCGTCGCAGATGTCGGTATTGCCGTCGGCTCCGCCACCGATCTCGCCCGCGAGACTGCGGCGCTCGTGCTGCCTGCGGACGGATTGTGGATGCTGCCCTGGATCGTCGACGTGGCCCGCGCGGTCCGCAGGACCATCTTGACCAACCTTATGTGGGCGTTCGGCTACAACCTCGTCGCCCTGACGTTCGCAGCATTCGGACTTCTGCAGCCAATCCTTGCGGCGGCGGTCATGGCCGGTTCGAGCATCCTCGTGGTGGTGAATTCGCTTCGGCTGGAGCGGCTGCCCGATCCTGTTGCAACGCTGATCCCGGAGCAACGATCCGGCGCCGAGGCGGAGCGCGCCCAGAATGGTGCCGACATTTCCGCAATGGCCGGCCCGGCCGTCGAGCGGAGTTGAGTTTCGTTTCAGCCAAACACGTCGTGCGTGAAGGCGTCGTACCAGCCTTCCGCGGCGCGCGCAGCCTGCCGGCGGATATCGGCGCTCTCGCCCACCTTGCTGACGAAGCTGATGACGCTCTTGAGCTTCCCGTCGACGGGCTTGAAGCTGATGGCGTTGCTGAACGCATCGTCGGGGGCGAGATAGGTGTAGCAGGTGTTGAACAAATGCGCCGGGAAACGCGCTGATCCGGTGAGATCGGCCACGATGGCAAAGGCGCAGGCTTTGGCCTGGCTGTTGGCGCAGAAGGCGGATTTCGGCATATCCCCGCCGATGATCGCGTCGCCGACCAGATGGACGCCGGGCTGCAGCGCCGATTCGAAGGTGACCGGATCGACCGGACACCAGCCCGACTGATTGGCGAGCCCTGCCTGCTGCGCCAAGCGCCCGGCCATTTGCGCCGGGATGACATTGGCCACCGCGGCCTTGAATGTTGCTCCCTCGGTGATCACCGACCGGGTCTTCGCGTCGATCTCCGTGACCCCGCCAGTGAACTGGGCCGGTAGCCATTCGATCATTCCCGGATAGTGGCGGTTCCAAGCGTCCTGGAAAAGGTCCTGCGCGTTGAAGCTGTCTTTCGAATCGAGGATCAGAATTTTGGCCTTGGGTTTGCTGCGTTGGAAATAGGAGGCGATGAGCGAAGCGCGCTCATAGGGGGCGGGCGGACAGCGAAACGGATTCGGCGGGACGACGATGACGAATAGGCCGCCGTCCTCCATGCTTTCCAGTTGCTGGCGCAACAGCCTGGTTTGCGGACCTGCATTCCAGCCGTGCGGCATGATCTCCATCGCAGCTTCGTCATAGCCCCTAAGCGCCCGATCCCTGAATGCGATGCCTGGCGCAACAACGAGACGGTCGTAGCTGAGCTTCGAACCGTTGTTCAGCGCAACGGTTTTCGCCGCCGGGTCAATCGCTTCAGCGGACTCATGAATGACGGTGATGCCATATTGCCTTGCCAGCGCTTCATAACCATGGCTGAGCGATTTGAACGGGCGGAGCCCGGCGAGATAGAGATTGCTGAAGAAGCAGGTCGTGTAGCTCTGCCGCG
Organism: Mesorhizobium sp. M0633; assembly: GCF_040320645.1. Classification (NCBI taxonomy): domain Bacteria; kingdom Pseudomonadati; phylum Pseudomonadota; class Alphaproteobacteria; order Hyphomicrobiales; family Phyllobacteriaceae; genus Mesorhizobium; species Mesorhizobium sp. M0633. Next base: position 24,089 of record NZ_JAMYQC010000045.1, on the reverse strand, counting down.
GTTCGACCAGGGTCACTTCGATAGCCGTCGCGCTGACGGCGAGATATCTGGCGACCGTTGCGCCGCCGATGCCGCCGCCGATCACGACGACACGCGCCTTGGCCTGGCCCCGCGCCTTCGGCTGGTTGAGAGCCGTTAGCAATGCTGCTCCAGTCAGGCGGCCGAACTCGCGACGCGTCAAGAATTTCATGGCGCGCTACTTTCCCTGCGCTGCGACGTAGCGCGCGACGCTCGCGATCTCCTCGTCGCTGAGCGACAGCGCGATAGCGTGCATGATGTGATTTGGACTCTCGCTCGCCCGGTAGGCAAGCAGGGCGTTGGTGAGCCTCTCCTCACCAAGCCCGATGATGCTGGGAATGCCTGTGCCGCCGCCATCGAGACGATGGCAGGACGCACAGGTCGCGGCGAGTTGAGCGCCTTGATCGGCCCCCGCCGCCGCGCCGGATTGACTGACGAGAAGCACGAGGCCCCTGACAATCGCAGATCTCGCGACGGGGCGCATGCTGAATACCCGTCTGTTTCGGAGTTTTCCGGTCACGCTCTCACTCAACTTGTCACGCCATAATTCGCGGAGTCGATTGCGTCGCCACCTCAACCGACCGTGAGCTGGTGCGACAACGTATAGACGGCACCGCCGTCTTCCTCCCAGACGAAATCGAGCCGGCCGCTCTCTGTCGCGCGCAGGGAAAATTCGAAGAACGGGTTAGCCGAAATCGCCTCGTGTAGATCGACGCTGAACACCACAGCATCGTTACAGCGGCAGACAAACTTGTTAATGATCTTGCGCGGGATCACATTGCCTTGATCATCGTGGCGCAGCCCTGTTTCCATCTCATGGCTGATGATGGTCTTGACCTGAAAGACGGCGCCCTTCACCGCAGCGCTTGGTACGATCACGCGTGGTGTGGGGGTTATCACTGTCCGGCTCCCTCTCGGATGTCAGGCGCAGCCATTGGTGGCGACGTCAACCCAAGCCGTGGTCATCAGCAGATTGCCGTCATTCATTTCGGCGACAGCGATGACATGCTGCGGTTTGGCAAGGCGGATGCGGGTCGACACGCGCGGCAGGCTGCGTTGCGGGACGAAATGGAAACTGGCCACTTCGATGATCGGGTTCTGCGGCGCGAACACGCGGATTTGCCTCACGTGGTCGGCCTCAGTCATGGGGCTGTCGATGTCGAGGCTCATAGGCACGGTGTAACCGGTTGGGAAGACCGCCGGCATTATCAGGTGAAGGCGGTCCGACTCCGTGGCCGTCCGCCCGGTGAGCTGTTTGACGAGTTCCAGCGCTTCATCGTTCGCACGCGCGCTCAGCGGCGAGAAGAGCGCGACTCCGGCAAACCCTGCACTTCCGGCGATCAACTCGCGGCGCGTCAAGCTCATCATCCCGGTCTCCGCCTTTTTTGCGTCACTCCGAAGACACACATCAACAGCGGCAGGAGGCGGCGCAATCGGACACATCAGTGCGGCAGCTTTGAAGTTTAGCACCGCCAACCGCTGCGAGCAAATCTCTTAGAAGTGCTTCTCTTAGCCGCCCTCGAAACGGTCAAGGCATTGCAGGAAAGGACGCTCCTGCGTTTGTCGGATTTCTAAGCACGCTCTTGGCCGGCTATCAGACGCTCGAACTAACTGGAGCGCTCTGAACAGCGCCAGCGCAATGTCGGATTTACAAGCATGTGCGACATTCATGATAAGGCTGAAGAAGGACCGGTTAGGGTCATAAATTCCGGTTCCGGACTAATGGGTCGCACCGAACGATGTCGCTGCGTCGCCGAGCGATTTGGACCCACGCGTTGGCTCGTCTCAGTCTCGGCTAGTCCGACTAGAGATCAGCCGCACAACATTTCGGAGGACAACGTGCACCAGAAGCCGACATTGCACGTTGAAGGTCAGGTCAGCGTCTTGCTAGTGACCTTCAATCCAAGAAATGCCGAACTCTCGGTTGCTTATTATCCCCTGTGGCAAGAATGGGGATGCCCCTGAAGCCAGGTCATCGCCATTGCCACCAAACCGGGCGGGATTGGCGTCATTCATGGGCCTTGCGGCCATTAAGCTATTAGGCCCGCGCTAAGGGCTGAGTTTCGCGGAACAAGCCGACGCATGGGTCCGTTTCCTGTGTGCCAAGAGCATCACGACTGCAGCTTGGTCGAGCCATAAAGCCTCGGTGTGCCACTGCACACGTGAGGCTTCGTTATGCGCGACGCTACTCATGCGCGGAGCCACTCATGGAAGAGTTCCTACTGTTTGCAGCCGTCGGGTTTCTGGCCCAGGCGGTCGATGGTGCTCTAGGGATGGCCTATGGCGTGATCTCTTCGACGGTGCTCCTCACCTTCGGGGTGCCACCGGCACAAGCATCAGCTTCAGTTCATGCTGCGGAATTGTTCACCACCGCCGCTTCCGGATCGGCTCATCTTTATCATCGCAACATCGATTGGAAACTGTTTTGGCGACTGATCCCTTTTGGTGTCGGCGGCGGTATGCTCGGCGCTTTCGTACTCACTTCGTTTGACGGAGATCAGGTCAAGCCATTCGTTACAGCATATCTCGCGGTTATCGGGAGCTGGTTACTATATCGGTCGTTTCATCGTATCCCCACCAACCCCGTGAAGCTGAAAATCGTGGCGCCGTTGAGCGCAACCGCCGGATTCCTGGACGCCGCAGGCGGTGGGGGCTGGGGTCCTGTTGCCACCACCGGTCTACTCGGCGCGGGTGGACAACCGCGATTCGTTATCGGCACGGTCAATGCGAGCGAGTTCCTGATTGCACTTTCAGTGTCGCTGAGCTTCCTCGCCACGATTGTAACCGGCCATTGGGAGCAAGCCGGCGAATTCCGCGACCTAACATCTGTTGCCGGACTGATCGTTGGAGGCGTTTTAGCGGCGCCGCTGGCGGGAAGGATGGTCAAGACATTGCGGGAGAGGACGCTCCTGCGGCTTGTGGGATTTCTGATCACGCTTTTGGCCGGCTACCAGACACTCGAACTAACTGGATCGCTCTGACCGTGAGACAGTCGAACGGAGGCAAGGAAATGAGCACTTCGACCAGGATCGGCATCGGAGCGGGCTGGCTGGGCGGCGCGATCGCCGGATCCATGCTCGATGCCGGTGTCGTCAAGCCACAAGATCTTGCCTTCTCCTATCGGCAGACGAGGCCCGACTACGGCGGAAGCTCGCGCTGGATCGAGGTGACATGGATGACCACGCCCGAGCCTTGCTCCATCATCATTGGCAACAGGGCAGATCAAGCAGGGTTCATCGGCTTCGCGCGAGGATGATTTGGATCGACGGGAAGACCAAAGACGTTCGTGCATATTGCATCCGCTAGCCACAGGTCTAACGCTTGCTATTCTCAGTAGTCCGAGGCGTACCATGTTTCGCAACTCGGGCCCGCATTGTCCGCGTCTCGGCCGGGCCATGGACCTCGGCCTTCGTTGCCGCCCATATCGGCGAGATCTGGACGGTCGATGACGGCACAAGGGTGGAGCTCGTCACCACCACCGACCGGGTCGACATCGGTCGCCGTGCCGCCGACATCGGCATCCGCAGCGAGCGCCCGACCGAGCAGTGGCTGGCCGGCCGTCAGAGCGGCAAGGTCGCCCACGCCATTTATTCCGGACGCCACCTGATCAACGGCATCGCCGCCGGGTTGTTCGTCGGCGTCACCGGCGAAGGTCAAACATTGTCTCGGCGCGCTGGCTGCAAACCCATCACGGCGACCGCATCGCCGTGCGCGGCAACAACACCCATTCGGTGCGCGAACTGGTGGCTGCCGGCGCCGGGCTTTCGATCTTTCCGTGCTTCGTCGGTGACAGCGATCCACGGCTGGTTCGCGTCGCTCTGCCTATCCCCGAACTCGAAACCGACCAATGGATCGTCACCCATCATGAGGAACGTCACTCCCCGCCGGTACGAAAAGTCGCCGACCGGATTGCCGGCTTGATGCGGGCGCACCAGCCGCTGTTTCGCGGCGAGACGCCGATTCGGTAAGCCCCAGCGTCGATCGGCCGCCAGCTGAGCCGCACGCTGGCACTCATGCCCTGGCCGACAGCCAAGTCAGATTGCACTGCCACATGCGGCGCGCAACGCCCTATTGGTAGCGGCCGTGGCGCTGCAGCACTTCGATCTGGTAACCGTCGGGGTCGCTCACGAAAAAGAACCGCGCAAGCAGCTCGCCTTCGTGGTTGAACTCGACAATTTTTCGCGGATTGAAACCTGCCGCCGCCAAGCGCTTGTGTTCTGTCTCGATATCGTCGACGCAAAGAGCCATGTGGCCATAGCCGTCACCAAGCGCGTAGGGCTCTTCCCTGCCCTTGTTGATCGTCAGTTCAAGCTCGAAATCGGCTTCCGCATTGTGCAGATAAACCAGTGTGAACGTGACGAAATCCAATCGGTCCGCAACATCGAATCCGAATGCCCTTCTGTAGAAACTGACCGACAGGCTCTCGTCCACCACCCGGATCATGGAATGAATTGCTTTCGCCAAAGGAGCCTCCAGTCTGCCGCGTGGTCTCGGTAACGCGCCTACCGTGGCCCATTGGTTGCAAAAAGGGGTGGCAGCCGGTTACCACGTCGAGAAATTGGCTTAAAGCTGGTCTACGCACTAAGGTCCGATTGTAGTCACTGCAAATTGAGCAGAAAATGCGCGTCGGGTTGGTATCATCCCGGCGGATGAGCGCAGAAACCGCGCTTTCGCACAAAGCCATCAAACGGGAGGTCTTCGCATGTGTAAGGTCTTTGCCGGGCAGGATCCGGAAGGGTATCGGCTGGTCAATCGCTCCATTCGAATAGGTGGCCATTCAACGAGCATCCAGCTTGAGGCCACTTTTTGGACGCTGTTGGACGAGATCGCCCATGGACAGGGGATGACGGCGCCGAAATTCCTCTCGACGCTTTACGATGAAGCACTGGAGATCAACGGGCATATCCCGAACTTTGCCTCCATGCTGCGCACCACGTGCGCGCTCTATCTGCGCGACAGGCAACCACTCGACAGCGAACCCTCGGAATTCACGAACAAGGCAGCCTGACCCGCGGGCATTTATTCAAAACGTCGGGGTACCGGAAATCCCGTGTAGCAGCCGCCTGCTACCAGCGACCCGAATTTTGGCGCTATGTGATATGAATGGCGAACTTCACCGAGGCGGTGTAGAGTTCACCACAAAAGAAGAAATGAGCCGTATCGACGGCAATGCTGAGCGAATCTGGGAGGATTCATGGTCGAGATTATCTCCAAGCGGGATGGCCCGCGGCGCGAGGACGTACAAGTCAAAAGACTGATCGAGCAGAACCGTTCGACCATCGTTCGCCTTGCCGACCAGATCAGCGGCGGCGGCTATTCGGCTTCCAGGAAACCACGCCAGCAACCGAAGGCGGAAGGCCTGATCATCCATGTTGGTGGCGGCGCGGTGCCTGTGCCCGAAGCCAGGCCGTCCATCCAGGTCACCATGAACGGCCGCGTGGTCTCGAAAGATCAGAACACAGGCCGCCAACTTCATCATATCGGTGATATCCGCAATCGGAGTGGGGAACAGATCTTCGTCCTGGCAACGAAGCAGAATGGCTTTTTCTCGCCGGTCGACGAAACCGTCGCCGAGGCGCTTGCCGACCTGGACGGGTCCCGCCTTGCCGCCACCTACACCGAAGAACAGCTTGCCGCCGACATCGGCGCGAAACTCGGCATCGACTGACCGTGCAGACGCCTGTGCTTGTGCACGTCCAATCCGCGTCAGCATACGAACGCGACAGCATACAGAAATGGCATACCTCAAAAGGTTCTATGATGGCTGAATGAAACGCGAGATAGGCCCCAATCAGATGAAGATCGATGCTGTTCCGGCGCGTGCGTCGCTGGCCGCCGGGCAAATGGTTCTGAGCAACATCGACTATGACGAGCGCGCTACCATGCGCGCCTGGGAAACTTTTCTGGCCGACGAGCCCAAATGTGCCCGCGGTCCAATCCACCCCAACCACGTCCGCTCTCTCATTCACGATTCCTGGTATCGCAGCGCCACCGGCGGCATCAACGCTCAAGGTATTGAAGCGCCGCTGAGCAGTGATCGCGACGAGATCGAATATCTGACCCGCGCCAATGCCGAACTGCTTTCGGCGGCGCGGCGGTCGTTCGCCTCCCTTGGCCAGCTGCTGGATGGGACGGGCGCGATGCTGGTTCTGGCCGACAGCGACGGCGTGCTGATCGACGCCATCGGCGACAAGAAGACGCTGCATGACGGCATGGATATCCACCTCGCCATCGGCGGCAAATGGAACGAGGATGCCGTCGGAACCAACGGCATCGGCACGGCGCTGTGGACCGGAGAGCCGACTTTCGTCCATGCGGCCGAGCATTTCTGCGCCGGCATCAAATCCTGGACTTGCGCTGGCGCGCCGATCCGCGATCCGCTCGACGGCAAGATCATCGGCGTCGTCGACCTGTCAGGCTATTCGCCGATCTTCCGGCCGCACAACACCGCGCTCGTTGCCGCCACAGCCCGGCAAATCGAAAAGGCCTTGGCCGAACAGCAGCAGGAACAGCGCACGCGCCTGCTCGAAGCCTTCATTTCCTCGGCTCCCAGCTACCGCCGAAAAGACGGGCTGGTGATCGTCGACCATCGCGGCCGCGCCATCTTCTGCAACAATGTGCCCGACGGCGAGACCACAGAAATGATGGACGGTCCGATGGAACCTGGTCGTGGCCGTTGGCTGATGAACCTTCCGTCGTCCGGGTCGGACGCCGACCTCACCAAGGCGCTGCCGGCACATCTGCGATCCTGCCACATCACGCCACTCAAGCTCGACGGCGATCTCCGCGGCGCGGCACTGGTGTTCCCGTCCGTGCCGACAGTCTCCAGCGTGACGGTGGTCCGTAGGGAAGCGAGCAAGCACCTTCAGGATGCTGTCGCCATGATCGTTGGCAAGAGTGAGGCGCTGCTGGCCGCCGTTGAAATCGCCTGTCGTGTCGCTCAATCGAACAGCGCGGCTTCGTTATTGGTCGAAGGTGAGACGGGAGTTGGAAAGGAGCTGTTTGCCCGGCTCGTCCATGCAGGCAGCCGGCGCGCGGCGAACGATCCGTTCATCGCGATGAATTGCGGGGCGATCACCAAGGATCTTTTTGGCAGCGAATTGTTCGGCCATGTCGCCGGCGCCTTTACCGGCGCCTCGCGGGACGGCAAGCCAGGTGTTTTCGAGCTCGCCAACGGCGGCGTCCTCAGTCTCGACGAGATCGGCGAATTGCCACTCGAGATCCAGCCGTTTCTGCTGCGCGTCCTGGAAGAGCGCGTGGTCAACCGCATTGGCGACAGCCGGGGTCGCCCAGTGGATGTGCGCATGGTCGCCTCGACCAATCGCGATCTCAAGCAGGAAGTTGCCGCCGGCCGCTTCCGGCGCGATCTCTATTATCGAATTGGTGCGGTCTCGATCACGGTCCCGCCGCTGCGCGAGCGCGGTGAGGATGTGCTGCTGCTGATCGAACATTTCAACCGGCAGATCGCCGCCACAGCAGGCGAGGACCCGCTTGAATTCTCGCACGAAGCGCTCGAGGCCCTGCTCGCCTACCATTGGCCGGGCAATGTGCGGGAACTGAAGAACCTCATTGGGCGGCTGCACATCTTGGCGCGCGGCGGCACCGTTGAGCTTCAGGATCTTCCCGGGGAAATCAGTACGGGCAATCGCAACAATATGACCATGCACGGCGATCATCCCGCAGCCATGCTCGAAGCACCGGTGTGCACATTCGAGGATGCAGAATGCCAGGTCATCAAGAACGCGCTCGCCGCAGAGGGTGGCAATCTCAGCAAGGTCGCGCTGAGGCTCGGTATTTCGCGGCCGACGCTCTATCGCAAGCTCGGACAATACGGCATCCGGCGCGGTTTCATCTAGACCCAGGTCCGTTCACCGGCACAAAACCCGCGGCATTCGCGCCGCGGGGCTGGGGGAAGTTCGTCGACTAGCTTGCCTTCAGGCAGCGGACGCGGAAATGATCAGGCCTTTACGACAGCACCGGTCACTTTCTCTGAGACATAGCCGAGGATGTTGCCGATGATCAGCGAGATCACCGCAGCGGCCGCGACCTTGGTGATGCCGCTGGCGCCTTCGCCGTAAGCGGCGGCGGCAAGCAGAAAAAGCGCGGCGGTTGTTGCGTAGCCATAGACCGCTGACGGAATGGCGCTCAGCAAAGGCAGCTTGGCGGCGAGAATCAGGACTATGATTGAAATGCCGACGCAAATGCCGGCCATGATCGCCGTAACACCAATGGACGTCAGTGCTATCAATGCGCCGGCGGCGCAGATCGCTCCCCAGAGGTTTGCAACCGCCGAATTCTTGAACCCGGCTGCCTTGCCGCCACAGTGATAGAAACTCCCCCAGCCCACAAATACCGCCCAGATCAGCAGATAGGGGTTGCCGATCGTGATCACTGCCCACGTTGCAATGCCACCCATAATGCCGATGACGACGGCCAGCCCTGTAACAAGATCCATGTTGTCCTCCCGTTTTCCACACCACGAAGCAAGGAAACTCGTTTCAGGATCGCGCTTCGCTGACGTCCCGATACGGAAATGCCATGGCATCAGCCACGGAGCTCAGAAGGAAGGCTTGCCGGGTCAGGCAAGCAGTCAGATCGAACCGGACGCGGTAGCCGTTCCGCGCCACGTTCGGTCCAAATGTTTCAGGGGACGATGACGCCGCGTCCGGTGAACCGCCGGTTCTTGAAATCGTCGAGCGCGGTGTTGATGCTTGCGAGGTTATACTCGGTGTAGTGCATCTTCACCTTGCCGTCGGCGTTGAGCTCCATCAGTTCGACAAGCTCGGTGAAATTGCCGACCAGGCTGCCGCCGATATTGATCTCCTCGATAACGAGATGCGCGGTCGGCACGTTGATGTTGCCGCCATAGCCGACGACGAACAATTGCCCACCCTTGCGCACCATCTTCCAGCAGATGTTCTCGACACCGAGTTCACCGACGAAGTCGATCACCACATGGGCGCCGCCACCGGTGATCTGGGCGACTTCCTCGACGACATTCGGCCCACCATCGAGGATGAAATCGGCGCCAAGGTCCTTTGCCAGTACCCGCGCCGCCGGCTCGCGATCGACGGCGATGATGCGACAGCCCGAAATCGCGTGCAGCGATTGCAGCGCGATGTGGCCAAGCCCGCCTATGCCGAGCAGCACGCAATAGCTGCCTGGGCGGAGCAGTTTGGCGGCCCGCTTGGCGGCGCGGTAGGCGGTGATGCCGGCGTCCGCCAGCGGCGCCACTTCGATCGGCGTGATGTTGGCATTGAGCTTGATCAGCGATCGCTCGCTGGTGATGAAGTATTCGGCGAAGCCGCCATTCATGCCGAGGCCGGGGAACTGGCCGTTGTCGCAATACATGTCCTCGCCATGGCGGCAGTTGAGGCAGATGCCGCATGAGCGGAAGGGATGGCAGATCACGGCGTCGCCGCGCTTGACCGAGCGGACGCCGCTGCCGACCTCCTCGACCCAGCCGGCATTTTCATGGCCCATGATGTAAGGCAGCAGCGTGCCTTCGGGATCCATGGTCGGCTTCCACACACCCTCGATGATGTGCAGGTCGGTGCGGCAGAGGCCGGCGGCACCCACCCGCACGATCACCTCGTCGGGAGCAGTGATCGTCGGTGCCTTGACCTCCTCGATCTTGAGCAGGACGTTCATCTTGGGATCGTATTCGTACAGTCTGGCAGCTTTCATCTTCGTATCCTTTCAACGTCGAAATCGTTCCGTTGGAATTTGTCGCTTCAGGCGCGGCCGAGCTTTTCCGAGCCGCCGCCACGCGCCGGTCCGGCCGTCGGATCCTCATCCTCGGCGAGATCGCCAATCAGCGTTTCGGTGGTCAGGATCAGCGTTGCCACGGAAGCTGCGTTGGCGAGGGCGGTGTAGGTGACGCGGACCGGATCGATGATGCCTGCCTCGAACATGTTCTGGTACGCGCCGGTCGATGCGTTGTAGCCATAGCCGCCATTGATGCGGGTGACCTCGACTACCACGGCGTCAGGATCGGCACCGGCATTGGCGGCGATGCGCCACAGCGGCCGCGACAAAACCGACCGCACCAGGCGCACGCCCTCGGCGACATCGCCGTCGACGCCGGCCGCCATCTTGTCGAGCAGCGGCGCGATCTGGGCGAGCGCCGAGCCGCCGCCGGCGACCACGCCCTCTTCGGATGCGGCCCGAACCGCATTCAAGGAATCCTCGATCAGCTGGATGGTCCGCTTCTGCTCGACCGGCGTGACGCCGCCGGCATAAAGGATCGCCGTTCCGCCGGAGAGCTTGGCCAGGCGTTCGCGCAGCTTGTCCTGGTCGATGTTCGGCGGCGCGGCTTCATACTGCCGCTGCACCTGGGCACGGCGCGAGGCGATTGCCGCATGGTCGCCGCCGCCACGAATGATCGAGGTGTAGGACGAACTGGTCTTCACCCGGTCGGCCGTGCCGAGATCCTCGGCGGTGATATCCTCCAGCCGGCCACCGAGATCGCGCGCGATCACCTTGCCGCCGGTGATGATGGCCAGATCCTCCATCATCGCCTTGCGCCAGTGGCCATATTCCGGCGGATGGACGACGAGATATCGTCCTGGCCCCTGCTTGCCGAGCAGCGTCACCACCACTTCCGGCGACATTTCCTCGGACACAATCAGCAGCGGGCGGCCGGCCTCGTCGGCAATGCGGCGAACCGCATCGAGTTGCCCGGGCTCCTTGATCTTGAGGTCGGTCATCAAGATGTAGGGCCGCTCGAGCACGGCCTCCATCTTCTCCTGATCGGTCACCATGTGATGGGAGAGATAGCCACGTTCGAAGGACATGCCCTCGACGACGTCGAGCGTGGTCTCGGTGGTGACGCTGAAGTCGGTGGTGATGACGCCTTCGGCGCCTACCCGCTGATGGGCTTCCGCCACCAGCGCGCCAAGCTTGCTGTTGGTCGCCGCGATGTTGGCGACCGAAGCCAAGATGCCGTTGCCCTTGGCCGGCTTGGCCGACGCCTTGAGCGCGGCCACCACCGCCGCCACCGCAAGGTCGATGCCCTTGCAGAGATCGACGGATTTGGCGCCGCGCTCATTCGCCTCGACGCCACCCTGGATGAGCGCGTTGGCGAGCACGATCGCCGTCGTGGTGCCATCGCCGGCGACCTCGTTGGTCTGCATCGACACTTCGCGCACGACTTGCGCGCCCATATTTTCGAAACGGTCGTGCAACTCGATCTCGGAGGCGATGCTGACACCGTCGCGGGTCACCATCGGCGTGCCGATCGGTCGGTCGATCATGGCGTTCATGCCTTTGGGGCCGAGCGTCGGCTCGACGGCCGCAGCCAGCCGGAAGACACCGCGGGCAAGAGCACGGCGGGCTTCGGAGTTGTGAAGCATTATCTTGGGCATGATTCCTCCTTCCGCCTTACGGGCGGGTTGTTGGTTAGGGGCCTCGTGCAAGGGAGGCCGTTGTGTCAGTTCTGCTTCAGGCAGTCGGCGCCGTTCCGGCCGGCACGCGATCCAGAATGAAATCGACCAGCGTCGGTTCGCCGTCGATCACATCCAGTTCCTTGTATCTGGTCTGCTTGAGCCCCCGGCACAGCGCGCCGTTGAACTCCATGTTGATGCGCACACCGCGCAGTTCGGCGAGGTGGGCACTGAGTGCGGCCGGTGGGATTTTCTGCCCTTCCCAGGTCACGAACACAGGATCGTCGGCCCGGCGGTCGGGAAAACGCTCAAGCAGAGCCGCCCGGTACCTCGGCTGCTGTTGGGCCGCCTCACCCGGTTCGAACCGCGCGACGTCGTAGGCCGGCAGGTCCATGCCGAGGATTTCGCGATCGGTCAGGCCGTGCTGCCGCAGGCCGCGCAGGACCGCCTCCTGGCGCCGCTTGAATGCCTTCATCCTGAAGGTCTCACGCAAGGCGCCAAGATCCTGATCCTCGGCAAGCACAGCGAAGATGTCGCCGAAGGCCTTGCCCTCTGCCATGCCGCGATTGACCTCTTCCGCGAACATGTGGTCGTGCAGCTTGACGCGATAGGCCGGCTTCCAGGAGAGCTGGTCGAGCGCCTTGCGGACGCCGTCCAGCATCAGGAACGCGAAGTTGGGCGAACACCAGTAGGTCGGCAGGCGGAAGTCGATCTCTACGCTGCCATCGCCCGTCACCGCGGCCCGCTCGACGAAGCCCATCTCGGTGACAGGTTCGTCGAGTTCCGGGTCGTTGACCTCACCAAGGCGCCGCCAGAGTTCCTTCTCGCGGCCGCCGGAAACGCTGGCGGTTGCCATGGCTCCTACTCCGCCGCGATGCTGAAGGGCGAGCTGGCAAGCGCCTTCTTCTTGGCTTCCACGTCGATGTTGTAGAGACGCGCCGCATTGAGGCCGAGGATCTTCTCCTTGATCTCGTCGGTCAGCTGCACACCACGTTCTGCGGCGATGTCCTCTGGGATCTGGTAGGCCCAGAATTTCTCGACTAGCCAGCGCGGCGTCCAGATCGCGTAGTCGGAACCAAACAGGATTTTCTCCGGCCCGATCCAGAACAGCAGTTCGGCGATGACCTCGCCGAAATAGCGCGGACGGGAATGGATGAAGGGCAGCGCCACCGCTAGCCCGCCATAGACGTTGGTTTCCTGCGTCGCGATCCAGCAGAAATCGTCGAGGCGCGGCAGGCCGCAATGCTCGACAATCCAGTTGAGGTTCTGGAAATCCGTCGCCGCGTGGTCGACGTCATGCACGTCGAAGGCGTCCTTGCTGAGTGGGATGATCGTCGGACCCTTGTGCACGTGGATGTTCTTGATGCCGAGCTTGTCGCAGAGTTCGAAGCACTTGTAGGCATCGGGATCGGTGAGCTTCCAGCCCTTGGAAGCGCCGTTCCATTCGGCCGTGTACATCTTCACGCCCTTGACGTTGTAGGTCTCCTTGAGGAAGTGGATGTACTCAAGTGCCTTCTCGCCGTCGCGCGGATCGAAGGCGCCGTTGACTATGAAACGCTCGGGATAGCGCTTGGCCACCTCGGCGTTGCGCTCGATCGTGTTGAAGCCGTTCTTGTAGAAGTCCTTGAGATAGGTCGATTGCACGATCGCCACATCGTCGGGACCGTCAATGAACAGGTCGCGATAGAGATCGTCGGCGCTGTATTTCTCGAACTTGCTCTTCTCCCACAGCTGGTCCTTCGGGCTCAAGCCAGTGTGATAGGCATAGAAGCACTCGATGAACTGCTTGCCGTGGATGTTCTTTTGGTTTTCCGGGCTGCCGTCCCAGAAATGGGTGTGGCCGTCGACCACGAAAATGTCCTTGCCTTCCGGTGTTCTGTACATTTTTTCCTCCACGCGAATGCGTTGCTTTGAATGGCTGCGGATCAGATTGTGATTGCGACCTTGAGGACGCCGTCGCGCTGGTTTGCGAACAGCTCATAAGCGTCCTCGATCTGGTCGAGTTTGAAGCGGTGCGTGACCAGGCCGCCGAGATCGACCCGGCCTGCCGAGATCACTCCCAGCATTCTGCGCATCCGCTCCTTGCCTCCGGGGCAAAGGGACGTTCGGATGGATTTGTCGCCCAGGCCCGCGGCAAATGCATCGAGCGGAATCTTGAGATCGGAGGAGTAGACGCCGAGACTGGACAGCACGCCGCCCGGACGCAAAACACGCAGAGCGGCCTCGAACGTTGCCTGAGTGCCCAATGCCTCGATCGCGACGTCGACACCGCGCCCGTCCGTCAACCTCATGATGGCGTCGACGGGATTCTCCTTCTTGAAGTCGACGACGATGTCAGCGCCCATCCGGCGGGCCATCTCCAGGCGAGCCGGCACAGTGTCGACGGCTATGATCGTCGTTGCGCCCATGAGCTTTGCGCCGGCGGTGGCGCAGAGACCGATCGGTCCTTGGGCAAATACCGCAACGGTGTCGCCAATCCGGATGCCCCCGGTTTCGGCGCCGGCGAAGCCGGTCGACATGATATCCGGGCACATCAGCACCTGCTCGTCGGTGACGCCGTCGTCAACCGGCGCAAGATTGGCCATTGCGTCCGGCACGCGGACATATTCGGCCTGGCAGCCGTCAATGGTATTGCCGAACTTCCAGCCGCCGATCGCCTGCCAGCCGTGCTTGGTGCCGGCGCCATCCTGAGAACCACATCCGCACAGGCAGGCATGGCTCCAGCCGGAAGGGGTGATCGCGCCAGCGATGACACGCTGGCCCTCCTTGAAGCCGCTGACGCTTGATCCGAGCTTCTCGATGATGCCAACCGGCTCGTGACCAATTGTCAGGCCTTTGACGACCGGATATTCGCCCTTGAGGATATGGACGTCGGTCCCGCAAATGGTCGTGGTGGTTACGCGAATAAGCGCATCTTGAGGCCCGATATCGGGAATTGGCTTGTCCTCAAGGACAATGCGGCCTTTCTCGACAAACACAGCAGCTTTCATTTTCGAAGACATTCGTATTTCCTCTACAGTCCGGCAGTTTTCAGTCGACTTGCGTGGAGTGCCGGAAAATACCTGCCTTTCCGGCACTCATTTCGCTGGCTATTCGATGTATTCGAACATCTCGTCCATGTTGCCGAACAGGATCACGGTGTTGTCGTCGACGCGAACCATGCGGCCGTAGTGGGTGGAGCTGTTGACCTCGAAGGTTTCCGCCGTCATCTCGCGGCCGAGATATTCGCTGATCTCGTCCATCTTGAAGATCAGCTTGCCGGTGCCGTCGATGCGGATCATCGCCGGTTGGTAGGTGACGGATACGTTCGGTTTCAAGCCCATGAATTCAGCGATGGCCCTGGCTTCGACCGAGTCGTTCATGGTGACGCCGCACTGGTGCGAAATCGTCTGCTCGAAGGTGATGTCCTTCATCGCCTTGAAGATGTTGGAATGCGTTGCGTCGCGTGCTGCTAGTGACATGACGATTTCTCCTGTTTCAGCGCTTGAGGCCAAGTTCGCCGAGTATCTGCCCAATCCGTTCCTCGGATTTGGCACGGACATCCGCGAATGCGACCGGCTTGGAATGCGGCATCGACCAGATCGGCTGCAGGCCGATGGCTGCCTTGTCGGCGAGCGCGCCATGTTTCTTGACCCAGCCCTGGAAGAGCTTCTTGTTGGCCGCGCCATGCTTCTCGTCATTGGCGAGCAGGTGCATGAGGTCGATCGTGTTGGCGAGGTTGCGCTCGTAGTCGGCCTCCGCTGCCGAAATCACCGCCGGCGTGATGAAATCATGGTTGGCGGCGGCGATCTGCATCAGGAAGCCGGAGCGAAACACTTCGCCGACCAGCGGCTCGAAGATGATGTTGATGGCGAAATACTGCTCGAGATAGTCGGTCGCGCCCATGATGGTCTCGACCGCCTCGCGCGTGCCTTGCCAGTTCTTGTCCTCGAGCCACGCCTTCTTGCCAAGCTCGTCGTCCCAGCCGGGGAGGTCCATCCCGATCTCGGCGAGGTAAAGCGTGATGTCCTGGGCAAGCCGCAGCTTGTAGGACGAGTTGGTCAGCGTCGCGTTGTTGATCATCTGTGTGTAGCCGTAACGCTGCGCCTGCATCAGCGACGTGCCGAGCCCGAATTCGGCGTGTTTCCAGGCGCCGAGCTGTGTCTGCAGGATCTTGACCCAGGCCTTGTCGAAGGTCTTCGGGGTGCCTGACTTGCGCGCATTGTTGATGACGCTCTGCACCATGGTCTCGATCTTCGACTGGCGCTGGTAGTGCGTGCGCTCCCACTCCTGGTCGGGAGCGCGGAAGGCGTGCCAGTTGGAACTCTGCGCGGCGGTGTTCTGCTTGACATAGGCGCCCTTGCCGTCGGCAAACGAGATGATCCAGTCCTGGATCAGGTAGCGTTCCGGGTCGGGCTGAACGTCGACCGTCATGTCCTCGTAGTGGGTGGCTCGCTGGCCTTTCGGGTCGAAATACCGGTATTTCCGGCTGTCGGAGTCGGCGAAGATCGCCGCGCCGGCGGCTCCGGATCCGACTGAACTCGAGGTTGCAGGCATAGTCTCTCTCCCTTGTTGCAGTTGTGGTTGGCTTGGCGCGGCCGCCCTCAATGGGCCGGCGTTGCACCCGCCGATGTGGTGAATTTGTCGAAGAATATCCGCTCGGTTTCGAAGCCGTTCATGAACAGCACCGGCTGCAGCGCATCGATCATCGGCGGCGGGCCACAGGCATGGACATCGCCCTGCCCGTCGACCGCCAGTTGCTTGAGCACGGCGTCGACACTCTGGTGCACGAAGCCACGTTCGCCCTGCCATTCGGCGTCGTCATTCGCGTGCGACAGCACGGGAATGAAGGTGACGTCGGAATGTTTGCCGACCAGCTCGGCGATCCTGTCGAGATAGAACAGGTCATTGCGGGTGCGGGCGCCGTAGAAGAAATAGACCGGACGCTTCTCGCCGCTCTTCAAATGGTCATTGAGGATCGACCAGATCGGCGACATGCCCGAGCCGGCGCCGACCAGGATCAGGGGTCCTTGCCGTTCGTCGCGGCGGAAACAGGTTCCGTAGGGTCCGACGACGGTGACTTCGGCTCCGGCTTCGATGCCTCCGGAATCGAGTTCTCCGGAAAACTTTCCCTCAGGGTATTTTTTGATGATGAAGGAGAGTTTTTCGGTTTGGTCCGGCGTATTTGCCATGGAGAACGAGCGCGTAATCGTCTCCCCTTTTTGCGTGGTAACCGTGATGTCGACATATTGCCCCGCCCAGAACTTCATTGGGGAGCCGAGCTCGATCTCGATGCCGCGAATGTCGTGGGTCAGCTGCTCGATGCGAGCAATCCGGCCCTTGTACGTCTTCACGGCGATCGCTTTCGCCAAAATCTCCTCGTCGTAGTTGAGAAGCTCGACTTCCAGGTCGGAGAAGGCGATGCAGCGGCACAACAGGACGTGCCCGCTCTCCTTCTCCATGTCGTTCAGCGCGAAGGTCGAGTATTTCAGCATGTCGACTTCGCCTTCGAGCAACACGCTTTTGCAGGCCGAACATTGCCCTTCCTTGCAGCCGTGCGGCAGCGCAATGCCCTGGCGGAAGGCGGCGTTGAGCACCGTTTCGCCATGCTCGACGTCGAATTCGACGCCAACCGGGCTGAGCCTGACCGTGTGGGTTTCCGACATACGGACCTCCAGTGAAAGGAAGGGGCGGGACCAACCCGCCCCCCTTTGGCCTGATCAGTTGCAGGGGGTGATGGTGAAGCCCTTGGCGTATTCCGCCAGGTGCTTCTCGCGGTCCGCGGGCGACATGGCACGCAGCGCGTTGAGCGGCGATCCGAGCTTGTTGCCGCGCACATCGTCGAGCGTCCACATCTCCTTGTCGTCGAAGCGCAGATGCGGCTGCGGAACCAGCGTCTTGCCGTCGGAACGGACGAAGTTCAGGTCCTTGATCGCATCGGCCAGATCCCAGCCGTCATAGAGCGTCTCCCACTCGCGCTTGCCGCTGAAGCGGCCCATCGCCGGCGTCGGACGGCCCTGATACTCGTCGGCGAAGGCGACCGTTGCGGTCCACTTGTCGAGCTCATGGGCGAAGGTGTGCAGCTGGCCGTCGATCTCGCCGACCACCATGTCCTCGCGGATCAGGCAAGGGACGAGGCAGGACCAGCAGCGGTGCGGGTAGACGTAGCCGACGTCGCTGTTGAACAGCAGCACCTTCTCGCCCTTGTGGCTGAGCTTGGCGTACCATTTCCAGAAGTCGCCGAACTCGGCGTACCAGCCTGGATACTTATGCTCGAACCACTCGAAGTCCTTGTCGGTCTGGGCTTCGATGCGCCAGAAATTGACCGGCCAGCCGACCGCGAAGAACTGTCCTACCTTGTGAACATAGTTCTTCTTGGTGATGCGTTCCCAGGCCGCCTGGACGTCGTCGTGATGGACCTTGATGCCGTATTTCTCGAGCGGCAGCATGTAGGTGCGATAATAGTCCTCATAGATCCAGCGGTGCCACATTTCCGCGTAGGATTCCTTGTTCTTGTCGCGGTTGGTGGTGCCGTATTCGATGAAGGTGCCGATTGCCGCATCGACGATGGCATGGTTCTGCCAGAAGGCGTAACGCAGGTCGCGCTCCAGCAAGAGATGGTTTTCCGGCTCCTTGAGTGCTGCCATCAGCAGCGAGTGGCCATTGCCGATATGCCGGCTCTCGTCGGACTGCACCGACAGGAAGACGGTCGGCAGCGCGTAGTCGCCGTTGCGGGCGGCTTCCGAAGGCATGGCGACGAACAGCGTGTTGGTGAAGGCGGTCTCGGCGACCACGGTCAGGTACATGCAAGCGGCGGTCATGGTGTCGCCGGTGATGAAGCCCTCCGCGAATTGCCGGCCGATGGTGGTGGCATAGCATTTTCCGAAGGCCTCTTCGGTGATGTCGAAGCCGGCCGGATCGATGTAGTTCTCCATGTACCATTTCTTCAGATTCATCTGGATGGTCGAGTGGCGGAACTCGTCGATCATCTGCATGGTGAAACCGGTCCGGAGTTCCTCGCCAGGTGCGATGCGGGCGACCATCGCCATCGAGCGGGCAGCCGAAATTTCCGGGAAGGGAATGATGGCCAGGAAGAGCTTCATCCACTCGACCCAGCGCGGCTCGACATTGCGGAACATGTCGCCGCGCAAGGCGGCATCGAGCGCGCCATAGACGCGGTTGTCCTTCTCTTCCTGCATCGGGAAGTAGGACCGCAGGACCTGCTTCATCGGGTCGCGCGGCGTCTTGTTGATCTTGTAGTCGGTCGGAAACGTCATTGCTTCCTGCACGTAGGACGGATTCCAGCCGAGATCGGCAATCTTCTTGGTCGCCTCGCCGACGGAGATTCCGCGTTGCGAGGTAATCTTGTTGAGCGTCAGAGACGTCATGGTCATAAGCCTCCACCAGGTTTGAGCCGCAGGTCCCTTGACCCCGGCATGAAGCGGCAAGCACCGCCAGTGAGAGTGCGAGCGGCATGACAAAGCGTTGCGCGTCGAGGCGCGACCCGAGGTCCGGCCGTTCAAGTGGATCGGGGCAAAGGTTTCGAGGCGTCTGACAGGGAGCCGCAGCGCCAACCGCATCTGCGATGGGCGTGTCGAAGCGGTTCTGCTTCCTCCGTTCCTTCGTTCTTTTGGCACCGCGTCAAGCGCGATGGGCTTCTTGTGAGAATGAACAGTGCAAGCGTCGTGCCAGTTTCGAAACAGTCCCATGGCTGGCGCTCAAAGCAAAATTGCCGCTCTTTCGGCGCGCACCCGGCAGCCAACTGTAACGTTCTTTTACAGTTGTAACTTACGCCTGTAATATTTACCGTATATTCGCACGCGCAGCATATTTAGTTAGCAATTGCAGAAAATCCCAACACTCATATTTTCTGTTTAACTCTTCGTCTATCTCTACTATTTGACGGTCATGGCCCACGCACAGGCCTAGCGCTGGAGAAAGACCATGCCGAACGATAGAGACCGAAGGGAACCGCCCGAGCCAATATCCAGCCATGCCGATGGCGTCAGCGGCGATCTCGTGAAGCTGATGCCGCGCGACCTGGTCTTCGTCATGCGCTTCATGGGCGAGAGCCAACACCGCCTGCAGAACCATTTCCAGGACTTCATCAGGGCCGAGCTTGCCGGCGGCGGCGTCACCACAAAGACGCATCCGATGATCCATCTGTTCATCGAAAGCCATGCGATCCTGCTGCGCGACTTCGTGTTTTCCGGGGTTTCGCTGACGCGCCAGTTCCGCATCGAAGAGATCGAGCGCCTGACCGGTGACACGACATCGATGATCCGCGTCGACATCTGGGACCAGCTCAAGAGCCACATCGAAACGGCCGAAAAACAGTTCCAGTCGCAGGCCGGCACATTGCCCAAATTGCTGTCGGCTTTCGAGAAACCGCAGGGGCCTTTGGGGAGCGAAAAATGACCGGAGGATCCCACACAGCCCGGCGTGACGCGCTGCTTGCTCGCCGGCTCCGTCTCGTCGCCAGCGTCTCGGCGCTTACCGCGGAAGCGCTGCGGCTCAACCAGAAACGCGCCGGCATCGAAATGGACGTGCTGCGCCTGGAACTCGAAATCGGCAGAAGCGGCGCCACCGAGCAACTGGTGCGGGACTTGCATGAGGCAGGGCAGAACGCGGCGGTGATCGCGCAGGCGTGCTCGGCTTGCGAGGATCGCATCATAGCTGCGGAGGGCGATGTCGAGGACGTCGACCGTAAGCTTGCCGCAGCGTCGAACGAGGACTGATGGGAGAGAAACATGAACCAGCAGAGGATGCAGAACCTGACCTTGTTCGACCTTCTGGCCCGCAGCTGGCAGCGGCCGTCGGCGATCGCCGATCTGCGCTTCAGCGCCGACGGTTCGGCTGTCGCTTTCACCGCAGTCGACGGAACCGTCGCCATCGCCGCGGTCGCGGATCACGAGCCGCCGGAAGCGCGGATCAGGGTGAGCAACGATCTCGGCCAGACGACGATCCGCCCCAGGGAAAAGCCGCCAGTGCCATTGATTGCCACGGCGGCATTCGGTGACGGCGATGTCCCGCTCGCCACCTATGCGCATTCCGGCTTTCTCGTCGGCGCGGCCAGCGGCGAAGTACTGCACATGAGCGCCGGCGGTGACGTCGCAGCCGCACTGCTCAAGATCGACGGACGAGTCGTCGCCATCGACCACAGCGCCAAGGTGGACATGACGGCTGTCAGCAACGGGCATGATGTCTTCCTGTCGCACGGCCAAGGCAATGCCACGCGGCTGGAACGCGGTGTGACATCGTCGACAGATGCCCTTGCCTTGTCGCCGGGCGGGCGGCGACTTGCCTGCGGCCTTGGCGAAGGGCTGTCGATTTGGGCGGTCGAAGGCGACGCAGCCTTGATACGTGACATCCCCCTTTCCGCGCGCCCGGTGTCGATCCGCTGGAGCAGAGACGGGACTTGGCTGGCCTGCGGGCTCGAAACCGGCGGCTTTGCTCTGGTTAGTCTGGCTGATGGAAGAGCAGACGTCGTCGCAGGGTTTCCATCGCCGGTCCGCACCGTGTGCTGGAGCCAGCCGGCGCATGCGCTGTTTGCGTCCGGCGCGTTCAGGATCGCCGGCTGGTCGATGACCGGCCCGCCTGTTGGCGGCGAGACCTCGGGTGCGCTGGAGACAGGTCGCGCCGGGCTGGTTCTTGTCGAGGCGGTGGCGGCGCACCCGCAGAAGAAACTGATTGCGGCGGGCTACGCCAACGGCCGTATCACCATCGCCCAGATCGGCGCGCGCGACGAACTCCTCATCAGGCCTTTGGGCAGCGCCGTCACCGCGCTTGCCTGGGCCGGCGACGGCAGACACCTCGCGGTGGGTTCCGTCGATGGCACCGCCGCGATCGTCACCTTTCCCGCGCAGATGTTCAAATAGCGGACGCAGCCCACATGAAACAGGAGGATCACATGGAGACCGAACCCACCCCCGAGGACGAGAGCAAGGACGAATTTTTCGAACGGCTGGCCAAGCTGTCGGAAGAAATGGTGGCCAAGCATGGCAAGGATTTCAGCATGGGCGCGCTGGTGCTTGCCGCCCGCTGGATCGCGGAAAACCGCGTCGGCCAGTTGAAGACCAACTAGGGTTCGCATCCATACGGATTGAACTCACGCAGGCGCGGCAAACCGTTTGGATACGCCATTCGCCTGCCCTTCTCGGTGATGCCGGCTGGCGCGCCAGATGAGGTCGGGCTCCTGCGCGGGCTTGCCCGAAGTCGTCTCAATGATCTTTCTTCGGAGGTGTCGGCCGCCGGCCGGCGCTCCTGAACATGCAAATCTGGTCCTTCTTTCGCTAACGACCCCCACTCACGGTCCGCCTCTTATGATTTCTACCTCGATTTGCCAGGGTGCAAGTTGTGATGGATCAGGAACCTGATCAGGTCCTCTGTTGAGTTCCACGCCGCATATTATGCGACTGTACAGCACCAGCCCGCCACTTGCGGAGCTCGGGACACCGCCCGCAGTGAAAGAACTATTCAGGCATCTTCTCTTGCACCATGCGCACCAGATCACTGAGCGCCGAGCGGATTTGCGGCCAGGGGAATTCGGAGGATCCCTCCCAGGCTTCGCCCTCGCGCAATACGGCATCGAGCTTGCCCGCCACACCGGCGAGCGTCGTGGCGGGGGTGGTTGAGAACGCTTCAAGCAGATCCTCCGCCCGGTCGCCAGCCTCGCGCTCGTCCCTGAGCGCTGCGGTGTAGCCGCCCTCCTCGGCAGCCGCGTCCCAGCGGGCCTGATGTGCCGCCAAATCAGCTTCGGCCTTCTCGCGGAGAGCCGCCATGTCGGGCCCTTTGCCGAGTACATCATTGACCGCCCCGATCGAGTGGACGGTCACGTCTTCTCCCTCCGGCAGGCGGACGGTCACACATGGAAAGCCGATGCTCTCAACAAGCCTCGTCTCCAGGTGTTGCTGCATACGGCAGAGCTGCCCGGTCAATTTGTGGACTCTCTCCCATTCGTGCCAGAGCGCCAGCGCTGGGTCGGCGAGAGGCATACTCGTGGCTGCGGGCGATCCGCCAGAAGCGCTTTTCTCAAGCCCCAAAGCAGTGGACGTGATCATCCCTCCCGCAAGCACTTCCCTGCGAGTGACGAACGGCGGAGTCGTGGTATTGTCGGAATCACCCATGATCCGAGCTCCTCAGAAGCTTGGGTTGTGGTCAGGCTGGGCACGGTGCGCCAACACCGCGCCTAGCCGCACCTCGGACCATCGGCCCAAGGGTATCGCTGATACCTTTGGATCATATAGGAATGATCTAAAGGGATCAACAGGCTTGGTGACAGCAGGACAGATGCGGGCAGCCCGCGCGTTGATTGGTATCGCCCAGGCGGAGCTTGCTCGCCGTGCGGGGGTATCTGTTCCGACAATTAAGCGCTGCGAAAGCGATGGTAAGAACGGTTCGATTGTATCCGCCGAAACCCAAGCAAAGATTCGTACCGTTCTTGAAGCCGAAGGCGTGGAGTTTACCAATGGCGATCGCCCGGGCGTCAGATTGCGGCCCTAGCCGGTTGCTGATCGGTTGAGCGCAAGATTCAGGATCGTTTTCAGCCACGGCCGACGACCGGCATACACAGCCGGCAGTCGCTGCCAGATCAGTGGCAGTCAGCATGACCTCGGGGCAATGTCTCTATGAACGAAAAAACGTCCCGCCAACTGAGGATGAGTTTCTGTTCGCCGTGCGCGGCTCGCCGGCCAACGGCACGCTGACGATCTCGGCCCCGCGGCACCGTGACCTACCCGCGGGTGTTTAATGCGCGCTACCCTCACATCCCAATCCCCATGCTGCGTCTTCTGCCGAAGCTCCAGTCAATGCCGCCGCTGTTTTGCACGAGTCCAGTGATGTTCTTGCCGATGCGCTTGTCCAGCATCGGCTGCCATGGCACCAGTTGAAACCCGAGACCATCGTCCAGCATGGCGAAGCGCCCGCTGGCCAGACGGACCGAGCCAAGGAGCGTGCCGCCGACATGGTTGCCGGGCTGGACGGGCACGAAGGTGAGGCCGCGTGCAGCGGCCATTTCTTTGCCGATGCGCGTGACCTCCTGGCGCTCCAGCGTGGCAACAAGGTCGCGCGCGAAGGTGATGGTCCGGCTCGTCGCGTCGCGTTCGGCATGGCCCATCCTGACAAGCTGGGCAGCCCGTCTGTCGAGAGCGTTATCCACGTCGAGACCAAAGCCTGACCGGACCAGCGGCACCGGGCTTTTGGCCGCCAGCTCCCGGTCCAGCCAGGTGGCGCCGTCGCTGCCGATCTGCGCGTCGAGATCGAGCGTCGAAAGCACGCGGACGGAGAAGTCTTTTGCGCGGTTCTGGCCATCGTAGGCAATGCCGCGCTCGGACAGGTCTTTTGGTACGCGCCAGTGGTCTTCGTCGATGCGCTCGACATGGCCGGCCCGGCGCAGCGCTTCGAGACGGCGGACATGGAAACGGACAAAGGCGTCCGGGTCCTTGCCCTGCTCCAAAAATGCCTCGCGGATCGCCTCCAGGTGTCTGCTCGGCCGATAGACGCCGTCCTCGCCGGCTACGCTGCCGATGTTGCGGTCAGCCGAACGCGGCTCTTCCTTCGGCAGGATGGGATCGAGCGCCACGATATGGCCGCGCTGAACGTCATTTAGCTTTGCCGCATCGGCGGTCTCGACATAGTGCGTGCGCCCGTCCACGCCATCGACGACGAGCGACAGCCGGTCGATCATCTCGTCGCCGGCGAGCCCCTTGG
>NZ_JAMYQC010000044.1:25000-44673 GCF_040320645.1 Mesorhizobium sp. M0633 | reverse complement strand
TTCTTCTCCCCCCTTTTTTTCTCTCCGTCCTCGCCCGGCGTCCCCCCCGGCGCGGGGGGCGCTACATCGCGGGCCGCGGGACTAAACCCCATCCCGGGCGGGCGACGGGGGGGCCCCGCGCCCGTCTTTAGCCCCCACGAAGTCTTGGTACCCCCCGAAGTCTTGGCACCCCCCGCAAACGGCAATTCGAAATTGAGCGGCGCCATCACCGCACGTCCGTTGACGAGCTTGCCGTCGATGAGGTTCATCGGCGGCGAGCCGACGAAGCTTGCCACGTAGGTGTCGCGCGGATTGTTATAGATCTCGTACGGCGTGCCGGTCTGGACGATGCGGCCATGGTTGAGCACGCCGACCTTGTCACCCATCGACATCGCCTCGATCTGATCATGCGTCACGAACAGGAAGGTGGCGCCAAGCTGCATCTGCAGGTTCTTCAATTCGGTGCGCAGCGCCTCGCGCAATTTGGCGTCGAGCGCCGACAACGGCTCGTCCATCAGGAATACCCGCGGCTTGCGCACGATGGCGCGACCGATCGAGACGCGCTGCATCTCGCCGCCTGAAAGCCTGTCGGTCTTGCGGTCGAGCAGATGCTCGATCCTCAGCGTCCTGGCCGCGCGGTCGACACGATCCTTGATCTCGGCATCGGGCAGCCGGCGGATCTTCGGCTTCAGCGGAAATTCGAGGTTCTGGCGTACCGTATAGCGCGGGTACAGCGAATATTGCTGCAGCACCAGCGCCACGTCACGCTCGGCCGCGCCCCAGTCGGCGACATCGACGCCGTCGATGAAGACCTGGCCTTCGCTCGGTTTTTCCAGGCCGGCAATCATGCGCAGCGTCGTCGTCTTGCCGGCGCCGGTCTCGCCAAGCAGGACGAAGAACTCGCCATCGGCGATGTCGAGATCGAGCCCGGCCAAGGCGGTGTGGTTACCGAACTTCTTTGAGATGTTCTTGAGCTGGATGTGGGCCATCAGAGTCTCACTCCCAGCGATTTGCCGCTCGCCGTGTCGAAGAAATGCGCCTGGCTGGGATCGATTCTGACGAAGACCCTTTCACCGGGGCCGCTGATGAAGCCGCTCTTGGTGCGCGCACGCAGCATCTTGGAGCCGACCTTGAGGTCGACGATGTCGAAGGACCCGAGCGGCTCGACGATCTGCGTCTCCACCGGCAGGAATCCCTCGGCGGCTTCGCGGCGAACGAGGACGCCTTCCGGCCGGATGCCGAGCGCGAGTTGGCTGCCGGCATGGCCGTTGAGCTTCGACAGCAAGGCGCGCGGGAATTCGAAACCGGCGGCCGCATCGCCGACCGTGACCGAGGCCGATGAGGCTTTCTCGGTCACCGAAGTGTCGGCGACGTTCATCACCGGGCTGCCTACAAATTGCGCGACGAAAAGATTCGCCGGATGCGAATAGACCTCGTCCGGCGAGCCGACCTGCTGCAGCACACCTTCATGCATGATGACGATGCGGTCGGCGAGGCTCATCGCCTCGATCTGGTCGTGGGTGACGTAGATGCTGGTCGAGCCCTGCTTGATGTGCAGCCGCTTGATCTCGGCCCGCATCTCCTCGCGCAGCTTGGCATCGAGCGCCCCGATCGGCTCGTCCATCAGCATCGCCTTCGGCCGCCGCACCAAGGCTCGGCCGATCGCCACGCGCTGCATGTCGCCGCCCGACAGCGCCGACGGTTTCTTGGCGAGGAGATCGCTGATCTGCAGCGTCTTGGCGACCGAGCGCACCTCGCTGTCGATCTCGGCCTTGCTCTTGCGCGTCGCCCTGAGCGGAAAGGCGATGTTCTCATAGACGCTCATATGCGGATAGAGCGAGAACGACTGGAAGACCATGGCGATATCGCGATCGGCGGCCTTGAGGTGCTGGACCGGCTTGCCGTCGATGAGGATGTCGCCGCCGTCGATCGTCTCCAGCCCGGCAATCGCCCTGAGCGTCGTCGTCTTCCCGCAGCCCGACTGGCCGAGCAGCACGATGAACTCGTTGTCATCGATCTTCAGGTTGAGGTCCTTGATGACCTGGACGGCGCCGAAATATTTCTGGACGCCTCGAAGCTCGATCTGGGTCAATGCTGTGCCCCCGGATTTGCCCCTTGCCCGGTGCCGGCCTTCTCCTCCGGCGCGATCTTGGAGGTGATGTTGAAGCCGATCAGGCCGATCAGGATGATGGTCACGCCATAGCTGTGCAGCAGCATGTTCCACGGCTGGCAGAGCGCGATGATACCGAGCACCATCAGCACCTGGCTGCCTGGTTCGAGATATTTCTGGTTGATGTCGCGAAAGCTCATTTGCGGATCGCTCCAAACGACATGCCGCGCAACAGGTGGTTGCGGAGCAGGAAGGTGAAGATCGCGACCGGCAGCAGGAACAGGAAGGTTCCGGCGGCAATCACCGTCCAGTCCGGCAGGCCGGAACCGATCTGGCTGGGGATGAAGGGCGGTGCTGTCTGGGCACGGCGGCTGGTCATGATCAGTGCGAAGGCATATTCGTTCCACGCCGTGATAAAGCAGAACACGGCGGTGGCGGCGATGCCGGTGGCGGCCTCGGGCAGCACGATCTTGAAGAAGGCCTCCATGCGCGTATAGCCGTCGACGAGGGCCGCCTCCTCATACTCCTTGGGGATCTCGTCCATGAAGCCTTTCATCAGCCACACCGAGAAGGACAGGTTGAAGGCGGTGTAAAGGATGATCAGGCCGATATGGGAATCGTTGAGGCCGACCGCCCGGTACATCAGGAACATCGGAATGGCGACGACCACCGGCGGCAGCATGCGTGTCGACAGGATGAAGAACAGTAGGTCCGCCTCGCCTTTTACCTTGAAGCGCGAGAACCCATAGGCGGTGAAGGTGCCCATGCCGACGGCCAGGACGGTCGAGGTTATGGCAACGATCAGTGAGTTCATGAAACGGCTCGGATAGCCCGACCACTGCACCTGGCCCTTGCCGTCGCGCACGATCTTTTCGCCCCCATTGAAGACGACGCGCTCCCACCACGGCGCAGCCGCGTACTCCTCCGGCGACGGCGGGCTGCGCAGCTGCGAACGCTTGGTGAACAACTTGACGAAGGGCGATATCTCCGGCTGGAAAACCACAGTCGGCGGAATGGTGGTGGCGAGGTTGCGCGGCTTGAACGCCGTCGAGGCGATCCAGTAGATCGGCGCCAGGAAGATGATCGTCACCAGCAGGACAGCGACGATGGCGACCCGGTTGAAGGTGATTTCGGAAGAAGTGCGGACTGCGGCCATCTCAGCGCTCCTTCACCTTGTTGAGGTATTTGACATAGATGTTGGTGATCGCCAGCACCATGATCAGCACGATGTAGGCGAGCGCGCAGGAACGCCCGGTCTGCCATTCCTGGAACGCCATCTTGTAGAGCCGGATCGAGATCAGCTCGGCCGTCGGCTGGCTGGTCAGGATGTAGGCGAGGTCGAAGGTCTTGAACGCCTCCATGGTGCGGAAGATGACCGCGATCATCAGGATCGGCGCAACCAGCGGCAGCGTTATGCGGAAAAAGGTGTAGAACGGCCCGGCCCTGTCGATCGCGGCTGCCTCGTAGAGATGCTTGGGCACGGCCGACAGGCCGGCCAGCGACAACAGCATGACGAAGGGCGACCACATCCAGATGTCGGTCAGCGCGACCGCATAGAGCGCCATTTTCGGATCCGACAGCCATTCGAAGGTGCCGAGGCCCAGCGCATAATTGATGATGCCGAAGGACGGATCGTAGAGCAGCTTCCAGAACAGGCCGACGACTGCCATCGACAGCATCATCGGCAACAACAGGAGCGTCGTCAGCAGGCCCTTGAGCGGAATGTCGCGATTGAGCAGCATGGCCACGCCGAAGCCGACGAGCAGCTGGCCGGCGACCGAGATGATGACGTATTTTGCGGTGATGGCGAAGTTGGACCAGACATAGGGATCGCTGAGCAGGTCGCGGTAGTTTTGCAGCCCGACGAAATTCGCCGCCGCGCTGGTCGAGGCGCGGAAATCGGTGAACGAATAGCCCAGCGAATAGATCAGCGGGAAGATGTTGAAGACGATCAGAAACAGGATCGTCGGGATGATGAAGAGATTGCGGATCGAAATGTCGCTTAGACCGCGAGCGGCGGCCCGCGAGGACCTGTCCAGCGTGGTGATCATCGTGGTCGCCAAGACTCTGCTCCCGGTTCAAAGATCAGAAAAAGAAACGGAGGAGGCACGAACGCCCCCTCCGTGAAACTTCATACTTATTGGCCGCGGCCGTATTTCTTGAAGGTCGCGTTCCAGTCGGCTGCCAGTGCGTCCAGCGTCTCCTTGGCGGTGCCTTCGCCGCCGATCATGTAAGGATAGATGCGCTGGTTAAGCTGCTGCAGCAGTTCCGCGTATTCCGGAACCGCCCAGAAGTCCTTGACCTTGAACATGGTCTCGTAGAACGCCTTGTTGTAGGGCGTGGCGTTCTGGAATTCGGGCGACTTGAGCACGGCGGCACTGCAGGTGTAGCCGCCAAGCGCTGCCCATTTCTTCTGGGTCTCGTCCTTGATGAACCATTCCAGGAACTTCGTCGCCTCTTCCTGCTTCTGCGAGTAGGAAACGATGGAGATGCCCTGACCGCCGAGTGCGGCGAACTGGTCGCCGTTCGGGCCGGGAGGATTGGCGAAGAAACCGGTGTTCTTGGCATTCGGGTTCGACGCCTCGTTGATCAGTGAGGGGAAGAACGCGAAGTAGTTCATGCTCATCGCGGCCAGGTTTTCAGTGATCGCCTGGTTGTCCTCGACGAAGAACGACTTGGCCCAGCCCGGAGGCGTGAACTTGTAGAGTTCCTTGTAGGCGTCAAGCGCCGCGATCGCCTTGTCGGAGTTGATGAAGCCATC
Organism: Mesorhizobium sp. M0633; assembly: GCF_040320645.1. NCBI lineage: Bacteria > Pseudomonadati > Pseudomonadota > Alphaproteobacteria > Hyphomicrobiales > Phyllobacteriaceae > Mesorhizobium > Mesorhizobium sp. M0633. Next base: position 39,823 of record NZ_JAMYQC010000044.1, on the reverse strand, counting down.
GACCTTGTAGGTCTTATAGTCACCCAGCTCGCCGCCGAAGGAGAACAGCGCGTTTTCGAAGCCCATCGCCATCGCGTCATAGGAATTGTCGGTGTAGATGGCGATGCCGTATTTTTTCTGGTCCGGCCGGTAGAAGAATTCGGCGATGTCGCGTAGCGCCTTGAAATCCTTCGGCACGTCGAGATCGTAGCCATACTTGGCCTTGAAGGCTTCCTTTTCCTTGGGGTCTTCGAACCAGTCCTTGCGATAGGACCAGCCGACGGCGTCGCCTTCGAGCGGAATGGCCCAGTACTTGCTGCTGCCGCCCGGATATTCGGCATAGTATTTCACCGTGGCCGGTGCCATCACTTCACCGACCTTGTGCTTGTTGAAGAAGTCGGTCAGGTCGACATAGTGGCCACCGGTCGAGCCGGCACCGAGCCATTGCGAGTCGCCGACGACCATATCGTAGGCGTCGCCATGGGCGTTGAACTCGGTGAAGGCCTTGGTCTGGAAGTCGGGCCACGGTGTGGTTTCCACCGTGATCTTGACGCCGGTTTCCTTCTCGTACTCGTTGCCGAGTTCCTGCAGGTAATTGGCCGGATCCCATTCCGCCCAGAAGATTGTAAGTTCCTTTTCCTGCGCGTAGACGGACGTTCCGCAGGCGAGCACTAGGCCGATACCAGCAAGCAAGCTGGTCATTGTCTTGCGCATAATGATTTCCTCCCTTGTGCGCATTCTACCGCGTCATGCGAGCCGGCGGCGAGGCCGGCCCTGGTAGTCCTCCCGTGACGGCACCGTTCCGGTTTTTGAGCCTCCTCGTTCGACCGAAACGGATCTTAGCCTTCACCCTTTGATCCGCTTTATTTGTCCTGATCTGGTATTACCAATTTCAGACGAACGTCAAGCTCTTTCTTGAACGGTGGCGGACACGCAGACAAGTTGGTTTCTGCGATATCTGTCTGTTTTCCCTGAATTTTCCTACTCCTTGATACATAAGTGCCTTACTTGGGCCGCTGCATCGCTAGTAGCACAAATGGTCAGGCTGAAAATCTGGTCGAACCAGATTGGCCTCATCTAACGGCCCTCGTCGGCGCGATCCCGTCACCTTCAGCCATCGATTCCGTCACCGCCGCACGCACCAGTGCGCCGGCCGCCCATTGCGCAACCGACATCATACTGCGGCTATCCAATCCCCATATATCCTTCAATACGATCAGCATCTCAACACCGAAGATCAATGACAGCGCCTGCGCGAGCCGCTTGAATTCGCGCGGCGGCAACCGGCCTTTGAGTGGCGCGATCGCATCTTTCAAAAGATCGACGCGATGGCCGCGCGTGAAGGCAGGTTCGCCGTCAAGCGTGCCTGCCTGTCGCTGCGCCCACTGGTCGAGCGACAGTTTCAGCGCCGCCTTGAACGTCGCTTCGAAGACCTCGATGCGCGGCATGGCGGTCTCGAACAGCTCAGCGACCCGGCGCTCGGGATCGGCAGAGCTCGATTTCCACGTAAGGATCGGCCCAAGCCCCTCATCGACCACCGCCTGCACCAACGCCGCCTGGCTCGGAAAATACCGATAGGCGGTGGCGCGCGAGACCTCCGCTGCCTCCGCCACCTCGCTGACGGAGGGCGTGGCGCCCGCCTGCATCAGCTTTGTCGCCGTCTCCAGCATGAGACGCCTGGTGCGCGCGCGGGCCCCGCGCTCTACCTGGGGGTTCGGCCCTTGGCTGGCATTGTCGTCCATTGCCGCTTGTTGACGTGAGACATTCATGTCAATACGATACGCGTGTCTCAAAAAATTGCAATGGCCCTTCGCGCCGTCGAACGGCCGGGCAAAAAGGGGCGGCAACGCCGAGCACGCCCAAGACCGGGGAAACGCGATGAAGCGCATCTATGTGGTGGGCACCGCCGACACCAAGGGCGAGGAACTCGCATTTCTGGCCGATGCGGTCGCGGCTACCGGCGCTTCGATTGCCCGTGTCGACATCGGAACACGCGGCGCGACCGTGCCGGTCGATGTTTCGGCAGACGAGGTCGCCAGCCATCATTCCGAGGGTCGCAATGCCGTGCTCGGCGTCGACGATCGCGGCACCGCGGTGGCGGCGATGGCTGCCGCCTTTGCCCGGTTTGTCCAGTCGCGCAGCGATATTGCCGGGATTATCGGCATTGGCGGCGGTGGCGGCACCTCGATCATCACCGCAGGCATGCGCACGCTGCCGCTCGGTCTGCCCAAGATCATGGTTTCGACGTTGGCCTCGGGTGACACCGCGCCTTACGTCGACGTCTCCGACATCGTCATGATGCCGTCGGTGACCGACATGGCCGGCCTCAACCGGCTTTCGCGTGTCGTGCTGCACAATGCCGCCCAGGCGATATCAGGCATGGCGACAAAGCCGGCGCCGCCGCCCGAGGGCAAACCGTCGCTCGGCCTCACCATGTTCGGCGTCACCACGCCATGCGTGACCGCGATCGCCGATGAGCTTCGTTCGACTTATGACTGCATGGTCTTTCATGCCACCGGCACCGGCGGCCGCACCATGGAAAAATTGGCCGACAGCGGCCTGTTGTCAGGCGTCATCGACATCACAACGACCGAAGTCTGCGACTTGGTGCTTGGCGGCGTGCTGCCGGCGACCGAAGATCGCTTTGGCGCCATCGCCCGCACCGGGCTGCCTTATGTCGGCTCGGTCGGCGCGCTCGACATGGTCAATTTCTGGGCGCCGCCGACAATTCCGGAACGCTATCGCGGCCGGCTGTTCTATGAGCACAATCCAAACGTCACACTGATGCGCACCACTGCCGACGAAAGCAGAACGATCGGCGAATGGATCGGCACAAGGCTGAGCCTCTGCCAGGGTCCGGTTCGTTTCCTCATTCCGGAGAAAGGCGTGTCGGCGCTCGACATTGAAGGCGGCGCCTTCTTCGACCCTGAAGCCGATGCCGCTTTGTTCGAGGCGATCGAGCGTACCATCAAACCCGCCAAAACGCGGCGCGTGCTGCGCCTGCCGCTTCATATCAACGACCCCGAATTCGCCTGGGCTGCCACAACGGCCTTCCTCGACATCGCCAGACAGTGAGACACCAAGACATGGCCGCCATACCGCGCAAGAAAATCCTGGAGAAATTCCGCAAGATGATCGCGGACGGCGTGCCGATCGTCGGCGGCGGTGCCGGCACCGGCCTGTCGGCCAAGGCAGAGGAAGCCGGCGGCATCGACCTGATCATCATCTACAATTCCGGCCGCTACCGCATGGCCGGGCGCGGCTCGGCCGCCGGCCTGCTCGCCTATGGCAACGCCAACGAGATCGTCAAGGAAATGGCCTACGAAGTGCTGCCGGTAGTGAAGAAGACGCCGGTGCTGGCCGGCGTCAACGGCACCGATCCCTTCGTCATCATGCCGCTGCTTTTGGCCGAGTTGAAGACGATGGGCTTTTCCGGTGTGCAGAACTTTCCGACCATCGGCCTGTTCGACGGCCAGATGCGGCAGAGTTTTGAAGAAACCGGCATGGGCTTCGGGCTCGAGGTCGACATGATCGCCGAGGCTCACAAACTCGACCTGTTGACCACGCCCTATGTCTTCAACCCAGACGAGGCGCGCGCCATGACAACAGCTGGCGCCGACATCGTCGTCGCCCATATGGGGGTGACCACCGGCGGCTCGATTGGCGCGACATCGGCTAAATCGCTGGACGACTGTGTGAGCGAGATCGACGCCATCGCCAAAGCGGCACGCTCAGTGCGCGAGGATATGATCCTGCTTTGCCATGGCGGGCCGATCTCGATCCCGGACGACGCCAGATATATTCTCGAGCGCTGCAAGGGCCTGCACGGGTTCTATGGCGCCAGTTCGATGGAGCGGCTGCCGGCGGAAGCCTCGATCGCCAGGCAGACGGCGGATTTCAAGGCCGTCACGTTCGGCGCTGCGTAGAGACCAGCAAAAAGAAGGGTGGGACGATGATCGACAACAGCAAGGTATTCGTATATCCAAAAGACGTTAGCGCCTTCGGCTTCGACTGGGGCAGGCTGTCGCTGACGGTCGCTCCCGAAGTGAACGGCGCAAAGCGATTTTCCGGTGGTGTCGTCGACCTACCGTCAGGCAAAGGCCATACGCGTCATAACCATCCGGGTGCGGAGGAGATCATCTTTGTCATCTCAGGCAATGGCGAGCAGATGGTCGAAGACGAGAAAGGCAACCCGGTCGTCGAGAAAGTCGGCCCCGGCTGCACCATCTATGTGCCGGAAAGCCGCTTCCACTCGACGCTCAATACCGGCGACGGGCCGATGCAGCTTTTCGTCGTCTATTCGCCGGCCGGGCCGGAACTGGCGTTGCGGGAGTTGCCGGATTTCAGGTTGATCCCGCCGGGCAGATAATGTCACAGGCTGAGGCCAATCTTCATCGCACGAGCGACCCTTGCTAGGTTGTTAGTATCGCTTTCCAGAGCGAGCCTATCCGGCAAAGTGGGGACATCGCGCTCTGATCGGAAAGCATCCGGCGAAGGTAAGCGCGCCACCCAATAGGACAAACAGTTTTCCGCTGCCTCTGGACCAAGCTGCCAGAGTACAAATCGAACAGCATTTTCAGGGAACATGAAGCCCGGAACTTCAGAACATGCGACCTGTTCGGCTAGTTTGCGCGGAACGTCGAAACGTTCGAAGAGCGGCAGGACAGTCGTTTGGATGTTGGCAACGATGTTCGCGATTTCAGCCTGGCGGGTATGCGGGTTTACGATGTTCCATGTCCGCCAATGATGCGGGGTTCGCAAATTGCCAAGCTGTCCACCGGCGACCCAATCGCTGGCACTGGCGGGCCAAGCGCTTCGCTCGTCCCACTCCTTTATTGCCTTGCTGTAGACCGACGCATGCACGACGAGTTCGACGTACTCGCCGCCGACGTTTAGATAGTTTGATTGAAAGGAGATTTTGAATGCCCAGTCGCCGGCCCGACGACTCGCATGAGGACCGCTTTTCGCAAAGCGGAACCCAATCGGTTCGAATTCCATGGAGATCTGCTCGCACCCGTCGATAAAGACCTGCTTGGGCAGTTCGCGTTCCATATCGGCAAATGCTCGCTGGCGTGACCAATTATTTGCTCGGACGAGGTAATCTCAAGAACGGGCTAGGTACCAGCGCCTAAGCCGCCCCCGCCCCTGTTCCAGCCCCGGCCCCGATCGCCGAACATGACGTAACCGGCATCGGTCACCGCCACCGTGTCCTCCAGCTTGATGAAGCCGCGCGTCGGGTGGAGCATGGTCGTCTCGACCGAAAGCACCATATTCTTCTCCAGCGGCTTTGCGGCATAGGTGCCTTCATAGGTCACCGGATGGTTGGTCATCAGGAACGGCGCTTCATGCGTGATCAGCCCCATGCCATGCGCGAAGAAATCAGTATAGGCCGCAACCTTGGATTTCTTCAGAACGCCTTCGGCATGAGAAATCATGTCACCGCCCAGCGTGCCCGCCTTGACCTTGGAGAAGGCCGCCTGCTGCACTGTCTCGATCTCGGCCAGCAGATCCTCGAGTTCGGCGTCAGGGTCGCTCAGCACGCCCATGCGGCAAAGATCGCCGATGTAGCCGTGGTAGTTGCCGCCGGAATCGATCGACATCACCTCGCCCTTCCTCCACGCCTGCGGCGAGGCGGCGCGGTTGTGGCTGGAGCCTAGCGTCAACAGGCAATATTCGAAATGCGCGCCGCGATTGGTCTCCTCGCGCCTGAGCTGTTCGATGATCTCGCTCTTGGTCGTGCCTTCGCGTGCCCAGCCGATGGTCGCCAGCATGGAATCGGTGATCAGCTCCGAAGCGATGCGCAGCTTTTCCAGCTCCGCCTCGGTTTTGATTGCCCGCATGCGCTCCAGCATATCAGTCGCATCGATCAGCTTGGCATCCGGCAACGCGTTGCGGATCAGCATATAGGCGTCGGACGGCAGGAAGGCGGGCTCGATGCCGATGCGGGCATTGCCCTTGCCGATTTTTCGCAAATGCTCGACCGCCAGATTGGCGGCATCGAGCGTACCCCAGCAGGCGGCATGCAGTGTCGGCGTCCAGAACGGATGATTCTGGTGCTCGCCGCCTTCCATGCGGTTGCCGATATAGGCGGCATGCTCCGGCCCACCTTTCTCATAGACGACGACAGGCAGATAACGGCTGTGGCCGATTGCATCCATGGCGGCGAAGAAGATGAACTTGTAGCCGCCAAGCAGATATTGCGTGTTGTGCTTGGAGGTGGCGAGCAGCGCGTCGATGCCGGCCTCCTCCATCAGCCCGTCCACCCTGGCCTGGTCGAACGGCACGCTGCCGACGGCATTCTTGCCTGGGGCAATGTTCATGTCTCTCTCCCTGAAATCCCTTAGCCGGCCGCTCGCCGGCACCGGCTTTTCCGGCTCTGAACCTCGGCTATGCTTAAATCTGCATCATTTTGCCCGATCTGGTCCAGCCAGAACGGGCGAATCAGTCCCAAAAGCTGCTCCACCTGCTGCACTTTACTCCAGTCTGGTCCTGCTAGAACCGCGCATCGAACCGTTTTCTGTACAACTGGTCCAGCGGACGGAAATTTCAAAGCCACATAGAGATGCGCCAATTCCGTCTTTGGCGAAACCCCGCACAAGGCCCATAATCAGCTTTGCAGGATGCTTACGAGCGTCCGAGGGGTACGGCGGACCCGGCCGGGTCCGCGGAGAGGACGGAGTTCGATCATGCCAGAGTTCACCATTTCCAGACGTACAATGCTGGCCGGTTCGGCATTGCTGTTGGCCTCCACCGCCATGCCGACGATCGGCTCGGCGCAGACGCCGAGAAAGGGCGGACGACTGGTTGTCGCCGCCGATTCCGAGCCGCGCAACCTCAATCCGGCGATTGTCGCCTCGAACGGCGTCTTCTTCATCTCGAGCAAGATCGTGGAAACCTTGGCCGAGGCCTCCTTCGGCGGCAAGGACGGGCTCGAGCCACGGCTGGCGCTCAGCTGGGAAGGTGCCGCCGACGGCCTGTCGGTGACGTTCAAGCTGCGCGAGGGCGTCAAATGGCATGATGGCAAACCCTTCACCTCCGCCGATGTCGCCTTCTCGGCGCTGCAGGTCTGGAAGCCGCTGCAGAATCTCGGCCGCACCGTGTTCAAGGATCTGGAGGCGGTCGACACGCCGGACGAAACCACCGCCGTGTTCAAATTCGCCAAGCCGACACCGTTCCAGCTGATCCGCAACGCCTTGCCGGCGCTGAGCAGCGTGGTGCCCAAGCACATCTACGAGACCGGAAAGATCGAGGACAACCCGGCCAACAACGTCCCGGTCGGCACCGGACCGTTCAAATTTGCCGAACACAAGCCCGGCGAATATTACCGGCTGGAGAAGAACACCGACTATTGGGGCAAGGACGAGCCCTATCTCGACGAGATCATCTATCAGGTGCTGCCGGACCGCACGTCGGCGGCCAGCGCCCTGGAAGCCGAAGAGATCCAGCTCGCCGCCTTCTCCGCCGTGCCCCTGGCCGATCTCGACCGCATCTCCAAAGTGCCCGGTCTCAAGGTGATCACCAAGGGTTATGAAGGGCTGACCTACCAGCTCGTCGTCGAGATCAATCATCGCCGCAAGGAGCTGGCCGACCTGAAAGTACGCCAGGCGATCGCTCACGCCATCGACAAGGATTTCGTCGTCAAGACGGTATTCCTTGGCTATGCCGCCACCGCCACTGGCCCGGTGCCGAAAAACGACCCGCAATTCTACACCGCCGACGTGCCGACCTACGCCTTCGACGTCGCCAAGGCCAACGCCTTGCTTGACGAGGCCGGCTACAGCCGGGGCGATGACGGCAAGCGCTTTTCACTGAGGTTGCTACCGGCGCCCTACTTCAACGAAACCAAGCAGTTCGGCGACTATCTGCGCCAGGCGCTCGCAGCCATCGGCATCGACGCCCAACTGGTCAACAACGACTCTGCCGCGCATATCAAGGCTGTCTACACCGACCACGCCTTTGACCTTGCGGTCGGGCCGCCGGTGTTCCGCGGCGATCCGGCGATCTCGACCACCATCCTGGTGCAGAGCGGCATTCCCGACGGCGTGCCCTTCTCCAACCAGGGTGGCTACAAGAATGCCGATCTCGACGCCCTGATCGCCAAGGCATCGGAGACGCTCGACACCGCCGCCCGCACTGAACTCTACAAGGAGTTCCAGAGAAAAGTTGCCGCCGACCTGCCGCTGATCAACGTCGCCGAATGGAGTTTCATCAGCGTCGCCCGTGATACGGTCAACAACATCGCCAACAACCCGCGCTGGGCGGTATCGAACTGGGCGGACACTTGGCTGGAGGGGTAAGGAAGTCTCTCCAGACTTGCGCGCCGCTTGTGTGGGTGCTCAGCTTCAGCGATGACCCGCGCCGTCATCCTCCTTCGCCGCCGTCTCGTCGGCAGCATCTTCGTGCTGCTGATTGTCGTCATCGGCACGTTCCTGTTGCTCGAAGCCGCTCCCGGCGACGCGGTCGATGCCTACATCGTCTCGACCGGAGGCGACGCCGGCATGATCGAGCTGTTGCGTCACCGCTGGGGGCTCGACCAGTCGGAGCTGACACGGCTCGCCAATTATCTTTGGGCGCTGCTGCATCTCGATCTCGGCCAATCGGTCACCTTTTCGCGGCCGATCCGCGATGTCATCCTCGAGCGCCTGCCCAACACGCTGCTGTTGATGGGCAGCGCCACCGCGCTCTCCTTCGGCCTCGGCTCGGCGCTCGGCATCTATGCCGGCGCCAGTCCCGGCAGCTTCCGCGATCGCTTCCTCTCCATCGGTTCGCTGGCGCTCTATGCCGTGCCGGGCTTCTGGCTCGGGCTTGTGCTGATCATTGTCTTCGCCGTCGACCTGCGCTGGTTTCCGATCGGCGGCATCGAGAGTATCGCCTCGGACAAGACCGGCCTCGATCGTGCCGCCGATATCGCCCGCCATCTCGTCCTGCCGGTTTCGGCGCTCGGCTTCATTTATCTGGCGCTCTATCTGCGCATGATGCGCGCCGGCATGGCCGAGGTGTGGCGACAGGACTTTGTGCTGGCCGCCCGTGCCAGGGGACTTTCCCGCCGTCGCATCGTGCTCGCCCACGTCGCCCGCAACGCGCTGTTGCCGCTGGTCACCATGTTCGGCCTGCAGTCCGCGCAGATGCTGGGCGGCAGCGTCGTCATCGAAAGCGTCTTTTCCGTGCCAGGCCTTGGCCGACTGGCGCAGGAAGCGGTGGCCGCGCGGGATACCCCACTACTGCTCGGCATTATTCTCACCAGCGCTGTCCTGGTCGTCATCATCAACCTTCTCGTCGACATCGCCTACGCCTTCCTCGATCCGCGCGTCGGCGCCAGTGAGGCCAGCGCATGAGTCCGCTTGCCCGCTTCCTGCGCACGCCGGAGGCTGTCGCCGGCGCGGTCATCCTGGCGGCGCTGTTTGCCGTGGCTTTTGCCGCGCCTTTGTTCTTTCCCGGCGATCCGCAGGCGATTGCCGGACCGGCGTTGCTGCCGCCGTTCCAGGACTGGTCGCTGCCACTCGGCACCGACCGCCTCGGCCGCGACGTGCTAGCCGAGCTTCTCCACGGCGCCCGCACCTCGCTGGCGGTCGGGCTGACAGCAGCAGCCGTCGCCCTTGCCGTCGGCGCCGTGATCGGCACGTTGGCCGGTTTTGCCGGCGGCGTTGTCGACGAGATGCTGATGCGCATCGCCGACGCGTTCCAGACCGTGCCAGCCTTCCTGCTGGCTTTGGCTTTCGTGAGCATCGTCGGGCCGTCGCTCGGCGTCGTCGTCGCGGCGATCGCGCTTGGCGCCTGGACCGGACCGGCACGCGTGGCGCGGGCCGAAGTGCTGTCGATCCGCGAGCGCGATTTTGTTGCCGGCGCCCGCGTCATCGGCATGCATCCGCTGGAGATCGCCTTTCGCGAGGTGCTCCCCAATGCGCTGCCGCCGGTAATGGCTTTGTCGTCGGTGATCGTCGCCGCGGCGATTCTCACCGAAGCGGCATTGTCCTTTCTCGGCCTCGGCGATCCCAACCGGGTTACCTGGGGCGGCATGATCGCCGAAGGCCGCGCCGTGCTGCGCACCGCGCCCTTCCTGTCGATCATTCCGGGCGTAGCGCTCGTGCTCACCGTGCTCGGCGTCTATCTCGCCGGCGAAGGCGTCGTCGAGACCACGGCGATGAGGAGGAGCCTGTCGTGACGGCGCTTGCTTCGATCCGCAATCTGACGGTGACCTATCGCCGCGACGGCGCCGAGATAGCGGCGCTGAAGAATGTCGGCTTCGACATCACCGCCGGCGAGCGCTTTGCCATCATCGGTGAAAGCGGTTCGGGCAAGAGCACGCTGGCGCTGGCCATTGCCGGCCTGCTGCCGGCCACCGCCAGGATCGAAGGCCGCATCGATTGGCTCTTGCGCCCGCCACCAATGTTTGGTGCCAAGGCACCCCCCTCTGTCCTGCCGGACATCTCCCCCTCAGAGGGGGAGATCGGCAGTTCCGCAGCCGGTTCCTTTCCGCCAGCTTCGGTGATTGGCGAAGGCAGAGATGAAAGTGCAATCTCCCCCCTTGAGGGGGAGATGTCCGGCAGGACAGAGGGGGGCGCGACAGAGCGCCGACCATTCGTCATTGCGACAAGCCACACCCCCATCGGCGGCCGCGATATCGGCTTCGTTTTCCAGGACCCATCCGCCAGTCTCGACCCGGTGATGCCAATCGGCAAGCAGATCGCGGAAGTCGCGTGCACTCATCTTGGCCTCAGTTGGCGAGACGCCTATGCCAAGGCAAAAACCCTGCTCGAGCGCGTCCGCCTGCCCGATCCGGACGCTGCCCTCTGCGCCTTCCCGCACCAGCTCTCCGGCGGCCAGAAGCAGCGTGTGGCGATCGCCGCGGCGATTGCTGCCGGTCCGAAACTGCTGATCGCCGACGAGGCGACCAGCGCGCTGGATACGATCGTGCAGGCCGAGATCGTCGGGCTGATCCGGCGACTGGTGGCCGAGGACGGTATGACGCTGCTGTTCATCAGCCACGACATTGCGCTGGCCGCTGAGCTTGCGGAGCGCATCGCGGTGTTCCGGCATGGCGAGCTGCTCGAGCTCGGTTCGACAGCCCAAATCGTCAATGCGCCGCGTCACGCATACACTCGTGTGCTGCTTGACGCTCATCTCGGCCTCGACGCCGAGCCGCTGTTGCGGCGAACATGACCGACCCGCTGCTCGCCGTTTCCGGCCTGACCAAACGATACAGTCGCGGCGGCAAGATCATCGCCGCGGTCGACGACGTTTCCTTCCACATCGACCCCGGCGAGACGCTGGCGCTAGCCGGACCTTCCGGCAGCGGCAAGTCGACGATAGCTCGTCTAGTGCTCCGGCTCATCGAATTCGATACCGGCCGTATCGAATTTGAAGGCAGCGATTTCCTGTCGCTGAACGGCGCTGCCTTGCGCGGCCGGCGCGCCCGTCTTCAGATGGTGTTTCAGGATCCGCTCGCCGCCTTGAACCCACGCGCCACAGTCGCGCGTGTGCTCGACGACCCCTTGCGCATCCATCACATTGCCTCTGGCCCCGAGCGCCCGCGCCGTATTGCAGCTCTGCTGGAACGCGTCGGCCTCAGCCCCGGTCTCGCCGGCCGCGCCATTCACGAAATTTCCGGCGGTCAGCGCCAGCGCGTTGCAATCGCCCGCGCCATCGCCACGAAACCGTCGCTGGTCGTGCTCGACGAGGCCGTGTCGGCGCTCGACGTTTCGGTTCGTGCGCAGATCCTGCAACTGCTGCTCGACCTTCAACGCGAGGAGCGCATCGCCTATCTATTCATTTCGCACGATCTCGGCGTCGTCCGTGCCATCGCCCACCGCATGGCCATTCTGGACGCCGGGCGGATTGCCGAGAGCGGCGATGCCCGCACCGTCATCGACGCGCCGCAATCCGCGATCGGCAAGGCGCTGGTAGCGGCAGCGCCAAGACTGTCAAGGATCGAACAGGACGCATCATGACCGACGCCGAAGCCCGAGCCGAAAAACTGTCGCGCGAACTCGATTCCGCCTTCCGCAACCGCGCCGATCTCTATCGTCTGTTCCTCGACGAGCTAACCGCGGAGTTGGGCGCGGAAAAAGCCGAGGCGATTATGATCCGTATAATCGAACAACGCGGCAAGGAGGTTGCGGCGGCGGCCTTTGCCGATTTCGGCCCGAACGATGCACCGGCGATCGGCGAGGCGTTCCTGGCCGTCAGCCCGGATGGCGGCCGCATGTATCCGACCGACGTCGAACGCAGCCAAGGCCGCATCGCCTTCAAGGTCAAGCGCTGTCCGCTGAAGGACGCCTGGGTCGAAGCCGGCGTCGGCGACGAGAAGCTCGCCACGCTCTGCCGAATCGCCGGCGCCTTCGACCGCGGCCTGTTCGAGGCCACCGGAGTGCGCTTCGACAACGTCACCTGGACGCCGGGCCACGGTTCCGGCTGCTGCCACATCGCCTTGACCAACCGGGATGCCGGCTAGAGCTGCATCCATGCAGCACATTCAGGTGCCGGCAGGACGTGGAACTTCGTCGCGGCGCGCGAGCTTCGGTGTTTGGCAGCACGCCCCAAAACAAAAAAACCCCGGCGCTGTAAGGCTACCGGGGTTTTTGCGGGGGCTGGACCTGCCTTGGTGTCTCGCTGTGTCTGCTTCGTGCGAGTCCCTGACGGGGATCGAACCAATCGGCCAGCAAAACGAAAACGGCCCGCACAAGGCGGGCCGTTTTCGAATTTGGTTGCGGGGACAGGATTTGAACCTGTGACCTTCAGGTTATGAGCCTGACGAGCTACCGGGCTGCTCCACCCCGCGTCAACCCTAGAAGTAAGCCTTGGCTCACTGGATTCAAGCTTCCGCCAAATGAAAAGGCCGCTTGCGCGGCCCGATATCCCGTTGGCGGGCCTGTTCGTAAGGAGAAGATTAAACCACGTGCGCTTGGCAGACCTGGCAGCGACCTACTCTCCCGCGTCTTGAGACGAAGTACCATCAGCGCTGGAGCGTTTCACGGCCGAGTTCGGAATGGGATCGGGTGCAGCCGCTCCGCCATAACCACCAGGTCGGCAAAACGCACGTTGCTCGAGAAGCTGTTTTCTGTGCCATCCATCTCGGCGCAATCCAAGGATTGTCACCAGAAATGGGCATTAGGAATGAGAACGATCAAGCCGATCGAACTATTAGTACCGGTAAGCTTCAAGCGTTGCCGCTCTTCCACACCCGGCCTATCAACGTGGTCGTCTTCCACGGTTCTCAGGGAATACTCGTTTTAAGGTGGGTTTCCCGCTTAGATGCCTTCAGCGGTTATCCCGTCCGGATATAGCTACCCTGCTATGCGGCTGGCGCCACAACAGGTCCACCAGAGATCCGTCCATCCCGGTCCTCTCGTACTAGGGACAGATCCTTTCAATATTCCTACACCCACGGCAGATAGGGACCGAACTGTCTCACGACGTTCTGAACCCAACTCACGTACCGCTTTAAATGGCGAACAGCCATACCCTTGGGACCTGCTCCAGCCCCAGGATGCGATGAGTCGACATCGAGGTGCCAAACAACCCCGTCGATATGGACTCTTGGGGGTCATCAGCCTGTTATCCCCGGCGTACCTTTTATCCGTTGAGCGATGGCCCTTCCACGCGGGACCACCGGATCACTATGACCGACTTTCGTCTCTGCTCGACTTGTCAGTCTCGCAGTCAGGCAGGCTTATGCCATTGCACTCAGCGAACGATTTCCGACCGTTCTGAGCCCACCATCGCGCGCCTCCGTTACTCTTTAGGAGGCGACCGCCCCAGTCAAACTACCCACCATACATTGTCCCGGACCCGGATAACGGGCCGCGGTTAGACATCCATAGTGATAAGGGTGGTATTTCAAGGGTGGCTCCACCTGAGCTGGCGCCCAGGTTTCAAAGCCTACCACCTATCCTACACATGCCACTACGAATGCCAATGTAAAGCTATAGTAAAGGTGCACGGGGTCTTTCCGTCTAACCGCAGGAACCCCGCATCTTCACGGGGAATTCAATTTCACTGAGTCTATGCTGGAGACAGCGGGGAAGTCGTTACGCCATTCGTGCAGGTCGGAACTTACCCGACAAGGAATTTCGCTACCTTAGGACCGTTATAGTTACGGCCGCCGTTTACTGGGGCTTCGATTCAGAGCTTGCACCCCTCCTCTTAACCTTCCAGCACCGGGCAGGCGTCAGACCCTATACGTCGTCTTGCGACTTCGCAGAGCCCTGTGTTTTTGATAAACAGTCGCTACCCCCTGGTCTGTGCCACCCTCCCATGCTTGCGCATGAAAGGGTCACGCTTCTTCCGAAGTTACGCGTGCAATTTGCCGAGTTCCTTCAGCATAGTTCTCTCAAGCGCCTTGGTATACTCTACCAGTCCACCAGTGTCGGTTTCGGGTACGGTCTATAAGGAGGAGCTATTTCCTGGAACCACGCAGCAGCCCTTTCAATCCGATAAGATTGGACTACCTCAATGATCCGTCACTTCCTCCAGGCCCACGAATATTAACGTGGTTCCCATCGTCTACGCATTTCTGCCTCGACTTAGGGGCCGGCTAACCCTGCTCAGATTAGCTTTAAGCAGGAACCCTTGGACTTTCGGCGGGGGAGTCTCTCACTCCCCTTACGTTACTCATGTCAGCATTCGCACTTCTGATACCTCCACCACCCCTCACGGGTATGGCTTCATCAGCTTACAGAACGCTCCGCTACCGCTTGCATTGCTGCAAACCCTAAGCTTCGGTGTATGGCTTTAGCCCCGTTACATTTTCGGCGCAAAGACCCTTATTTAGACCAGTGAGCTGTTACGCTTTCTTTAAATGATGGCTGCTTCTAAGCCAACATCCTGGTTGTTTTGGGATCCTCA
>NZ_JAMYQC010000044.1:0-20000 GCF_040320645.1 Mesorhizobium sp. M0633 | reverse complement strand
GTGCTGCGCGTTGGGCTCGAGGTCCATGGCGACGCCGCCAAGATCGTTCGCACCAGCGTGTACGACAGGACCCAGCACATCGTCACCATCGCGCTCGACGACCACGACCAGTACGTGCCGGCGCAGGAGCCGGAGCCAAATCCCGAATTGCTGACGGCGTTCGACGATTCGCCTGCGCCCATAGTGCGCGGCAATCTGCCGAACATCTATGACGGCATCTACCGCACCGCCTATTCCTACGGCATGTCCAAGGCGATGACGCAACGGCTGATCAAGTTGCTGGCATCCAGTGTCGACTTTCAGTCGCGCCTCAATCCCACGGACCGCATCGAGGTGCTGTTCTCGCAGCCCGATGGCGACGACCAGGCGTCTGACGAATCCGAGCTGCTTTACGTCTCCGCGACTTTCGGCGGCACGACACGAAATTTCTATCGTTTCCAGATGCAGGACGGCAGCACCGACTACTTCGACGAAAACGGCAGCAGCGCCGAGCAGTTTCTGCTGCGCAATCCCTTGCCCAATGGCCGGTTTACGTCCGGGTTCGGTGCCAGGCGTCACCCCATTTTGGGGTATGTGAAAATGCACACCGGCACCGACTGGGCAGCTCCCGTGGGATCGCCGATCATTGCCGCGGGCAACGGCGTCGTCGAAAAGGCCGGCTGGGCCGGCGGCTATGGCAAGCAGATCATCTTGCGTCACGCCAATGGCTACGAGACGTCCTACAATCACCAGAGCGCCTTTGCCAAAGGCATCGAGCCGGGTGTTCGCGTTCGCCAGGGTCAGGTTATCGGCTATCTCGGCTCAACCGGCCTCTCCACCGGTCCGCATCTTCATTACGAACTGATCGTCAACGGCACAAAGGTCGATTCGATGCGCGTCCGCCTACCGGTCGGTAAGACGCTGAAGGGCGACGACCTCGTCGCCTTCAAGCGCGAGCGCGAACGCATCGACGACCTGCTCAAGCAGGAAGACAGCAATCAGTTGAAGGTCGCGAGCGCCAAGATCGAAGGCTGAGCCGACGTTTTTCGTCGTCAGCCCTGCTGATTCGCCGTGTCGCGCGCCCATGGCAGCCGCTCGCCGGAAACCGTCGTCCACGCGGTGATTGCCGAAAACAGGCAAAGCAGCGCGGTCACCGCGGCAACGGCGGCGAATGCCGCGTCGCTGGCGGCAAGTCGTGCCGTATCGAGGCCGGGCGCCAGGCCGGCTGGCGGCGGTTCGCCGAAACCCGGAATGCCGGAGCCGGCAGCGGTGCCGAGCACGCCAGCATAGACCCAGGCCGCCAGCGATCCCATCGCCGCCACGGCAATCAGGCCGCCGATGCGCGAGACGGCGTTGTTGATGCCCGAGGCCGCACCCGTATCCTTGTCCTCGACCGCCGTCATGACGGCGGTCGACAGCGGCGATACCACCAGCGCCATGCCGAACCCCATCAGAGCCATCAGCGGGAATACCCCGATCCAGAAATTGTGGATGCCCCAATAGGCCAGCAAGGCAAGTCCGGCAAAGGCAAGAGCCACAACCAGACTGCCGCTGGCGATCGGAAAGCGAGGCCCGATGCGGTCGGACCACTGGCCGACCGGTCCGGACAACACTGCGATCAATGCCGACAGCGGCAGGAAGATGAAACCGACCTCGGCCGCGCTCAGCCCCCATCCGGCGATCATGAGCATCGGCAGATAGAACAGATTGGCCGACAGCGCGAAATAAAGGAAGAAGGTCGCCACATTGGCGCCCGCGAACGCGCCGATCCGAAACAACGACAGATCGATCATCGGCTCGCGCCGCCGGCGCTCGAAGACGATGAACACGACGAGCAAAACCGCACCGGCGGCAATACTCGGGCCGGACATCAGCCCCTCCCCGTCGCCGCTCATCGAGGTCAGACCGTAAGCGAGAGCTCCGAACGCCAATATGGCGAGTGCAGCGCCGCCGAGATCGAGGCTGCGCTTTTCCGCCGGCGCGTCGGCAGGGACCTTGGCCAGCAGAAGATAGACCGAGATAAGGCCGAGCGGCAGATTGATGGCGAAGATCGCCCGCCAGATGCCGTCGCCGAACGCCGACAGCACGAAGCCGCCCAGCACCGGGCCGAGCGCGGTCGTCAGGGCCGATGCTGCGGCCCAGATGCCGATCGCCCGGCCGCGTTCCTTTTTCGGATAGGCTTTGGCGATAATGGCCAGGCTGCCCGGCACCATGATGGCCGCTCCGACACCCTGGATAGCCCGAAACGCAATAAGCACCGCCGGGTTAGGCGCCAGCGCGCAGGCAAGCGAGGCGGCAATGAACAGGACGATGCCGGCGACGAAGGAGTGGCGCAGGCCGAAGCGATCGCCGGCGGCGCCGCCGACGAGAATGAGGGCCGAGAGTGTCAATGCGTAGGCATTGGAAATCCATTGTGCCTCGGCGAGGCTGGCGCCGAGGTCGACGCGGATCGCCGGCGTCGCAATGGCCAGGACCGACCCGTCGATAAAGCCGAGGGCAGAAGCCAGGATCGCGGCGATCAGCACGAACCGCCGCTGCGCCTGCGGACAGAACGTATCGGCGGGAAGTGAGCCGGTCAGGGGAACGGCGCCGGTACCGACTTTGGTTGGCGTGTGCATGCCGCCTTACCTAGATCGCCGGCGCGCCGGCGACAACCGGCCAGCACGCTGTTCTCGTTGAAACCAGGCCCAACCTGGCCACACAGGCAGGATCACGCCGCTCAGGGTGCAAACGGCAAGTGCCGTGCTAAGCTTCTCGCAGCGCTACAGACAAGGGGGAAATACCGCATGAAACGACCGCTCGAACCCTCGGCGGAAGGACGCGGGCGCGTCGTCGGCATCACCGACGGCGTGTTCGCCATCGCGCTCACCCTGATCGTTCTCGAGATCAGGGTGCCGGCGCATGAAACGGTGCATTCCGAACGCGAGTTGATCACAGCGATCACAGCACTGGCGCCGCGCTTCCTGACCTATGCGCTCAGCTTCCTGACGCTGACCATCTTCTGGTTCGGCCAGCAGGCGCAACACGGGCTGATTGCAAAATCCGACCGGCGGCTTGCCACGCTGAACCTCTGTTTCCTCGGCTTCATCGCCTTGCTGCCGTTCTCGACCGACCTTCTCGCCGACTTCCTCGAATTCAGGACTGCGGTGCTCGTCTACTGGTTCAATCTTTTGATGCTCGGACTGACGCTGCTCGCCAGTTGGCGCTACGCGGACAAAAACGGATTTCTGGCCGAAGGTGTCGACGCGGAGACCACCCGAACGGTCTATCTGCGCATCGTCAAGGCACAGATCCTGTGGGCCGTCGGCGCTGCACTCTGCCTGATCAGCCCGTTGCTCAGCGTCGGCTTCATCCTGGTGGTGCAGCTGATCTATGCCGCAGCGCTGCGCGCGCCACTGCTGCGCAAGGTCATCGGGTGATTCGGGCGAAGGCGTTGCGCTTTAGTCGACGAACTCCACGATAACGCCGGGCGTCACGATCTTGGCAAGCTCGCGCGCGTCCCAATTGGTCAGCCGCACGCAGCCATGGCTTTCGGTCTTGCCGATCTTGGACGGATCCGGCGTGCCGTGAATGCCGTAGGTCGGCTTGTCCAGCGCAATCCAGACCGAGCCGACCGGGCCGTTCGGCCCCGGCGGGATGGTCAGGATCCTGTCGTTTTCGCCCTGCTTGAAATTGATGTTCGGGTTGTAGGTGTAGTTCGGGTCCAATGCGACACGCGACACCGCATGCGTGCCGGACGGCGACGGCGTGTCGGACGAGCCGATAGTCGCCGGATAGGCTGCGACCAGCTTGCCCGCCGCATCATAGGCGCGGACCTGCTTATTGGACTTGTCGGCGATGATGCGCGCCACCGGCGTCGCCACCAGCCTGCCGAAATTGGCGACCTTGATGATGGTGCCCGGACGATTGAAATTGGCGTCCGGATTGAGCTTGTTCAGATAGGTTTCATCCATATGGAAGCGCTCGGCCAGCGCTTCGGGTACCGACGTGTAGCCCATCCGATCGAGCTGGGCCTTTTGGCTGTAGTCCTCCGGTATCGAGGCGACATAGGGACCGGCCGCATCCTCGGGCGTGATCGTATAGGAGGCGAAGGCATCGCCGCCGGATTGCGCCAGGGCCGCCTGGATGCCGATTGCGTCGGTCGATTTCAGATTGCTGCCGGTGATCTCATTATAGGCGGCGAGCGCCTTGTCGACATTCGAGCCGAAGCGTCCGTCGATGACGCCGGGCGATGCACCGGCACGGTCGAGCAGCACCTGCAGTACCGCCACGTCCTCGCGGGCGCCGAGCGCAAGCGACGGGTCGACCGCCGTCTTGCCGCCAGTGCTTGGCGGCGGGGCTGTGTCTGGCGGTAAGGCCGCCTGCTCGTTCGGCACCGTCGGCTCGACCGGCTCGATCGAGGCCTCGTTGAGCGGCTGGCGCTCGATGGTGCGCGGCCTCACCGGCTGCGCTGCCTCCGGATAACCGTTGCCGTAGCCGTCATCCCGTGGCGCTTCGGGGAAGGCTTCCACCGAATTGTCGCCATTAAGATCGTAGTCGTCGGCCGGCGGCACGATGATCCTGCCCTCGTCTTCCAACTGCCTGCGGCGGTAGCGCGCCATGTCCTGCGGGTCGTCGAGATAATAGCGGTCGTCCTCGACCGGTCCGAGATTGCGCAAGCGCTCGCGGCGCAAGGCGCGGCGGTCGAGCCTGGTCTGCGGCGGCTGGATGGCGATGACCTTGCCGGTCTCCGCATCGACGATGACGCGGTTTCCCCTGGCATCGTAGTAGATATCGAGATTGCCGTTCTGGGCGACAAGAATGCCGCCGCCATTGGCGGCACGAACCACCCGTGGCGCGGTATCCACTATTGGCGAGGCCATCGCATTCGACGCCAGCAGCCCGGCAGCAAGCGCTGAAAGGGTGAAGATGGTGCGCAACATGATGGCCAAATTCTCCGGTCCGTAATTGCCGCCGCCGGCATTGTCTCTTCAAAGCGCCGCGCGTCTTTTTCGACGCGCAAAGGACGCTCTAACGCTTTAAATCTCCGCATCGTGCTTTGCGAAAATCAAAACTCGATTTCGGGCCGATGTGGTAGGCGAACCCCTTCGCCAGCAAATCAGTTGCCAACGATAAGGTTCCAATATGAACCGGGCATGAAGATGGCGGATTTCTGACCGATTAACCGGCAGCGAGTCCCAATTCCTTGCGCGCCTGCTTCGTCAGCTTCAGCACGACAAGACGGTGGCTTTCGCGCAGGTAATCCTTCAGCGCGCCATCATCCATGCTTTCGCCGGTCTGGCGCTGGATCCATTTCATGCCGCGTGAGGCAAGATAGGGCGCGGGCCGAAGGCCCGGCTGCTCCCTCAGCACGTCATAGGCGATGTCGGAGCATTTGAAGGTAACGAACGGCTCCTTGCCCTCACTCCAGCCGCCGATCGCGAAGACCTTGCCGCCGACCTTCCAGACATGGGCGCCGCCCCACTGCACGACATGGGTCGCCGAAGGCAGCGAGGCGCAGAAGCTGTTATAGTCGTCCAGCGTCATCTGCGCCCCGCCAGTGATGTTGGACCATGAACCGAAGGCCGGCGTAACAAAAGGGTATGCCGGTTTTTCGGAAAGGATCATGGTCGAGATTGAAGACAGGAATTCCATCCCGATTCGATCGGGATGGAACAGGCTCTTGGCTTGAGCTCAGGCGGCTGCCTCGGTTGCCACGACCGCGGGCTTCGAGCGGAAGTTCAAGCGGTCGGAGCCGGCGGTGACCTTGACGGTTGAGCCGTCGAGGATCTCGCCGAGCAGGATCTTTTCCGCCAGGGGGTCCTGCAATTCCTTCTGCATCACCCGCTTCAGCGGCCGCGCGCCATAGGCCGGGTCGTAACCCTTGGCCGCCAGCCAGTCGATCGCCTCCTGATCGAGCGAAAGCGCGATCTTGCGGTCGACAAGCAGGTTTTCCAGGCGCTTGAGCTGTATCTCGACGATACGACCCATATCCTGGCGGCGCAGCCGGTGGAACAGGATTACCTCGTCGATGCGGTTGAGGAATTCCGGCCGGAACGAAGCCCTGACGACATTCATCACCTCGTCGCGCACGACGTCGACATCCTGGTCCTCGCCGAGATTGACCAGATATTCGCCGCCGAGGTTCGATGTCATGATGATCAGCGTGTTGCGGAAATCGACCGTGCGGCCCTGCCCATCGGTCAGCCGGCCGTCGTCGAGCACCTGCAGCAGCACGTTGAAGACATCAGGATGCGCCTTCTCGATCTCGTCGAACAGCACGACCTGATAGGGCCGGCGCCGCACCGCTTCGGTCAGCGCGCCGCCTTCCTCATAGCCGACATAGCCGGGAGGCGCGCCGATCAGCCGGGCGACCGAGTGCTTCTCCATGAACTCCGACATGTCGATGCGCACCATGGCGCTCTCGTCGTCGAACAGGAAGCTGGCCAGCGCCTTGGTCAATTCGGTCTTGCCGACGCCCGTCGGTCCGAGGAACATGAACGAGCCGAGCGGCCGGTTCGGGTCCTGAAGGCCGGCGCGCGCACGGCGCACGGCTTTCGACACTGCCTGCACCGCCTCGCCCTGGCCGACGACGCGCTTGCCGACCTCGTCTTCCATGCGCAACAGCTTGTCGCGCTCGCCTTCCAGCATCTTGTCGACCGGGATCCCCGTCCAGCGCGAGACGATATGGGCGACGTGATCGGGACCGACCACTTCCTCGACCATGCCGGCCTTGCCATCCCTGGCTTCGGCCTGCTTCAGCTGCTTTTCGAGTTCCGGGATCTTGCCATAGGCAAGTTCGCCGGCGCGCTGGAATTCGCCCTTGCGCTGGGCAATGGCAAGTTCGTTGCGCGCCTCGTCGAGCTGCTTCTTGAGGTCGGCGGCAAGCCCGAGCTTCTGCTTCTCGGCCTGCCATTTCGAGGTCAGCTCGGTCGATTCCTCCTCGAGGTTCGAGAGTTCCTTCTCGAGCCGCGCGAGCCGGTCCTTCGAGGCATCGTCCTTCTCGACCTTCAGCGCCTCGCGCTCGATCTTGAGCTGCATGATGCGGCGGTCGATCTCGTCCAGCGCCTCGGGCTTCGAATCGACCTGCATGCGGAGCCGCGAGGCGGCCTCGTCGACGAGATCGATCGCCTTGTCCGGCAGGAAGCGGTCGGCGATGTAGCGGTTGGACAGGGTTGCGGCCGCGACCAGTGCCGAATCCGAGATGCGCACCTTGTGGTGCTGCTCGTATTTCTCTTTCAGGCCGCGCAGGATCGAGACGGTGTCTTCGACCGTCGGCTCATTGACGAAGACCGGCTGGAAGCGGCGGGCAAGGGCCGCATCCTTCTCGACATGCTTGCGGTATTCGTCGAGCGTGGTTGCGCCGACACAATGCAGTTCGCCGCGGGCGAGCGCCGGCTTCAGCAGGTTCGACGCGTCCATGGCGCCATCCGCCTTGCCGGCACCGACAAGCGTGTGCATCTCGTCGATGAACAGAATGATGCCGCCGGCGGCAGACGTGACTTCGGAAAGCACCGCCTTCAGCCGCTCCTCGAACTCGCCGCGGTATTTGGCGCCGGCGATCAGCGACCCCATGTCGAGCGCCATCAGCTGCTTGTCCTTGAGCGATTCCGGCACATCGCCATTGACGATGCGCAGCGCCAGCCCTTCGGCGATCGCCGTCTTGCCGACGCCGGGTTCGCCGATCAGCACTGGGTTGTTCTTGGTGCGGCGCGACAGCACCTGGATGGTGCGGCGGATTTCGTCGTCGCGGCCGATGACCGGATCGAGCTTGCCCGCGCGGGCGTCCGCCGTCAGGTCGCGCGCGTATTTCTTCAGCGCGTCGTAGCCCTGCTCGGCGCTCGCCGAATCGGCAGTGCGACCTTTGCGTACGTCGTTGATGACCTGGTTCAGCGCCTGCGGCGTGACACCCGCCTTGGACAGGATGTCGGCGGTCTTGGCCGATTTTTCCATGGCCAGCGCCTGCAATAGCCGTTCGACGGTAACGAAGCTGTCACTGGCCTTCTTGGCCAGTTCCTCGGCGGTCGAAAACACCTTTGCCAGCGGCTGCGCCAGATAGAGCTGGCCATTGCCGCCCTCGACCTTGGGCATTGACTCCAGTGCCGTTTCGACGCCGAGCTTGACGTCACGGACATTGCCGCCGGCGCGCTCGATCAGCGACGCAGCCAGGCCCTCGTCGTCATCGACAAGGACCTTGAGGATATGCTCGGGGGTGAATTGCTGGTGGCTGCGGGAGAGCGCCATGGTTTGCGCGGACTGGATAAAGCCGCGCACGCGCTCGGAATATTTTTCAAGATTCATGCCTGTCTCCTTCCGTCACCGGCCCGCTTCGCGGCACCGGATCAGATTGCGGTGACGGACCCGCCCGTTCGAGCCGGATCCTGTTCACGCAAGATATGGGACGCAAACCACGGACCCTCAAGACTCGACACTGGCGAACGCATAATATTCCGAGCGCGCAAACAAAAACGGCGGAGATTTCTCTCCGCCGCCTAGGGTAAACGATGCGCTAAGATCGCCTGAACGTTTCTTCGATCAATTCTCGACATCGGCAATAATAGGTTGACCGCCAGCGTCTTCAGCCGGCGCTGCATCGACCTTGCCAGCTTCGGCACTGTCAGGGCCGGCATTGTCGTTGCCGCCATTTGCCTGTTCGACATCGAGGCGCGGACGGCGCGGACGCCTGGGGCGGCGTGCCGGGCTGTTTTCGGCCGCGGCTTCGTTGAGCTCGGCCTGGGCGGCGAGACCCGCCGGCGAAAGGTTTTCGAATTGCGGTGCGGGCTCGCTCACAAAGACCGGCTCAGCGGCCGGTACGGGCTCCGCCTGCGCCGGCGTCTCGTCGCGCCGTGGCTGTTCGACGCGCTGGCCGCCCTGCTCGCCGCGCGCGCCATACTCGCCGCGCTGGCCGTTCTGGCCGTAACCGCCATTGGGGCGACGGTCGCGGTGGCGTCCGCCATTGTTGTCGCGGCCGTCACGGTTGTCGCGGCCGCCCCGATTGTCGCGGCTGTTTTCCTGGTTCAGCGCCAGCTCGGCCGGCGTGCCATCGATGACCGGCTGCGGGCCGGCCCCGTGATTGGCCGAAGCCGATGCCTCGTTGGCATTGTTGTTGCCGGCATTGTCGAACTCGTCGCGATCCTCGTCGCCGTCATCGTCGAAATCGTCGCGATTCTGCTGGGCGTTCTGGATCGGCATCTGCGCCTGAGCGGCTGCGATGATGCGGTTATAGTGCTCTGCATGCTGGAGATAGTTTTCCGCCATCACCCGGTCGCCGGAGCTTTGCGCGTCACGGGCAAGGGTTGCGTACTTCTCGGCAATCTGCTGAGCCGATCCGCGGATCTTCACGTCCGGGCCGTTGCTCTCATAGTTACGCGTCAGGGGATTCGGCCCCTTACGATTGTTGTTGTTATTGTTGTTGCCGCCGCCGCCACTGTTGTTGCGACCGCGCATGCGCCTGTTTTGCTGTTGTGGCCTCATTAGACTCTCTTCACTTTGAAATTTTCGAAAAACTCTTCACGAACGGAGGCGCTCATGCGGCCAGCCGTTTCGTTCCTTCACCGGCGTTCGCCCGCATCAATTGCGTTGGCGCCACGTGCCATCCTGTTCCGGTTACTTCACTTGCCGGACGATTCCCGCACGAAGCTTGGGCGTCGTTTGCGCAAGAAGGCAGCTATTTCCAAGGAAACCGAATCGCTAAGAGCACTGCCTGCTTCGTCTCATCCGGTTAACGCGACCCTAGCCGCATTCCCCGGTATTGCCAAGCGCTTTTTTCGCACTGCATCACGGCTTCCACCGTTCGAACACAAGAACTCTGTCGTTTCCGCCGAGATCACGAAACACCCCGACCGAACGGTACCCGGCCGCGGAGAATATCTCCGTAACCTGTTGGTGCTGCGTATGGCCGATCTCGACCGCAATCCTGCCTTGGAGTTCCAAATACGCTGCCGCTCCCGCGGCGATCTTCCTGTAGGGGCTCAGACCGTCCACGCCGCCATCGAGGGCCTGGCGTGGATCGAAACCGCGGACCTCGTCCTGCAGATTTCCAATGTCGTCTGAGGGTATATAGGGAGGGTTTGCGACAATTACATGGTACCGGCCAGAAACTTTTTCAAACCAGTCGGATTTGAGCGGCGTGAACCGGCCGGCGAGCCCCAATTCCCCGGCATTACGCATGGCTGTGGCCAGCGCCTCCTGCGAAATGTCAACGCCGGTGGCGGTCGCGGCCGGAACGGCGCTGAGCAGCGCCAGCGCGATGGCACCGGTACCGGTCCCTAGATCGAGGATGCGGCAGTCGCCCTCGCGTGCCGCCATTGCCTTGACAAAGGGCAGTATAGCCTCGACCAGCGTTTCGGTATCCGGCCGCGGCTCCAGCGTTTGCGGCGAAAGCGAAAGGCGCAAGCCATAGAATTCGCGGTAGCCAAGGATCCGGTGTACCGGCTCGCCGGCGATGCGCCGCCGCAAGGCGGCTTCGATTACCGCCGTCACGTCCGTATCGACAGCGCGCCCGGGATCGGCGATGGCCTGCGTGCGACTGGTGCCGGAAAAATGCTCGACGATCAGCCTGGCATCGAGCGCCGGATCCGCGATCCCGGCTGCGGCGAGCCGGTTTCGCGCCTCCCGCAGCAGCGGCGCCAGCGTGGCGGGCAGGCTGTCAGCCATCGATGCCGATATCGGCGAGCAGCTTCGACTGGTGATCGGCTATCAGCGCGTCGATGATCTCGTCGAGTTCGCCCATCATCACCCGGTCGAGCTTATAGAGCGTCAGGTTGATACGATGATCGGTGACGCGACCCTGCGGAAAATTATAGGTGCGGATGCGTTCCGAGCGGTCGCCCGAGCCGACCTGCGACTTGCGCGATTCGGAACGTTCCTCGTCCGCCTTGCTGCGCTCGAGGTCGTAGAGCCTGGCGCGCAAGATCTGCATGGCCTTCGCCCGGTTCTGGTGCTGCGACTTTTCCGCCTGCACCACCATGATGCCGGTCGGCAGATGGGTGATGCGCACGGCCGAATCGGTGGTGTTGACGTGCTGGCCGCCGGAACCCGAGGCGCGCATCGTGTCGATGCGGATGTCATCGGCCCTGATCTCGATGTCGACCTCTTCGGCTTCCGGCAGCACCGCGACCGTCGCCGCCGAGGTATGAATGCGTCCGCCCGCCTCGGTCGTCGGCACGCGCTGCACCCGGTGCACGCCGGATTCGAACTTCAGATGGGCAAAGACGCCCTTGCCCGAAACGGTCGCGATGATTTCCTTGTAGCCGCCGACCTCACCCTCGCTGGCCGACACCGTCTCGAAACGCCAGCCATGCGCCGCGGCATAGCGCTCGTACATGCGAAACAGGTCGCCGGCGAAAAGCGCCGCCTCGTCGCCGCCGGTGCCGGCGCGGATCTCGAGGATGGCGTTCTTGTCGTCGGCGGCATCCTTGGGCAAGAGCAGGATCTGGATGTCCTTCTGCAGCGCCTCGATGCGATGCTTGACCTCCGGCAGGTCGGCCTCGGCCAAGGCCCGCATCTCGGCGTCGGTGCCCTTGTCGGCGAGCATCGCCTCCAGATCGCCCTGTTCGTGCTCCGCGGCGCGCAGTGCCCTGATCTTTGCCACCATCTCCTGGATGTCGGCATATTCGGAGGCCATCCTGACATAGGCGTCCGGCGCTGGCCCGGCCGACATCTGCGCTTCGAGCATGTCGAAACGCTTGACGACTTGATCCATACGGTCGCGGGGCAGGTTGATCATGGCGAAGTCTACAGCGGTATCGAGCGGTCGTCGGCAAAGGCTTGCAGCAGCGCCCGCATCGGCAGGCCATGCGCCGGCGCCATCAGATTGTCGTCGAAGAACGCTTCCAACTCGCTGAGCGGCAGTTCCGTCAGCATCGCCTTGACCGGGCCGATCGATGCCGGCGACA
Source organism: Mesorhizobium sp. M0633 (assembly GCF_040320645.1). Classification (NCBI taxonomy): domain Bacteria; kingdom Pseudomonadati; phylum Pseudomonadota; class Alphaproteobacteria; order Hyphomicrobiales; family Phyllobacteriaceae; genus Mesorhizobium; species Mesorhizobium sp. M0633. The sequence continues at coordinate 8,145 of NZ_JAMYQC010000044.1, read as the reverse complement.
TCGAGATCGAGCGATAGCCAAGGCCGATCAGCGCCATCGCCGAGATCGGCTTGCCGGCAAGTTCGCCGCACAGGGTCACCGGCGTCTGGTTGCGAGCCCCGGCATCGGCAATTTGCCTCAAAACACGCAGGAACGGCGTCGACAGCGGGTCGAAGCGGTCGGACAATTGGGTATTGCCACGGTCCACCGCCATGACGAACTGGAACAGGTCGTTCGAGCCGACCGAGACGAAATCGACCGCCTTCATCAACTCGTCGAGCTGGAACAGCAGCGACGGCACCTCCAGCATCGCCCCCACCTTAAGGCTGGTCGGCAAATGATGGGCAAAGCGCGACAAATGCCGGACCTCGCGATCGATGATCTCGCGCGCCTGCGCGATCTCACCGAGTTCCGTCACCATTGGCAGCATCAGCTTCAGTTCGCGCCCGCCGCACGCCTTGAGCAGCGCGCGGATCTGGGTGCGCAGCAGGCCAGGCCGGTCGAGCGTCAGGCGGATGGCGCGCCAGCCGAGCGCCGGGTTCTCCTCCTGGATCGAGCCCTTGAAATAGGGCAGCACCTTGTCGCCGCCAATATCGATGGTGCGGAACGTCACCGGCTTGTCGCGCGCCGCCTCGAGCACGTCACGGTACAAGCGCTCCTGGGCTTCCGCGCGCGGAAAGGTCGAGGCGACCATGAATTGCAGCTCGGTGCGGAACAGGCCGATGCCGGCCGCGCCCGCTTCGGCCAGTTGCGGCAGGTCGACCGCCAGCCCGGCATTCATCAGAAGGTCGACCTGGACACCGTCCTTGGTCACCGACGGCTTCTTGCGCAGCTCGCGGTAGACCTCCTGCCGCCGCGCCCGGAAACGCACTTTCTCGGCATAGGCCGCCTCGAGGTCGGGCTGCGGGCGCAGATGGATTGCACCCTCCTCGCCGTCGACGATGATGGCATCGCCGTTTTCCGCCATGGAAACGGCGCCTTTCATTTGGCCGGCGACAGGTATGCCCATGGCCCGCGCCACGATGACGACATGGCTGGTCGCGGCGCCGTCCTCCAGCACCAGCCCGCGCAGCTTGTCCCTGGGATAATCGAGCAGCTCCGCAGCACCCATCGAGCGGGCGACAATGATGGCGTCCTTGGGCAGCGAGGCCGCGACGTCCTCCGGCCCGCGCCCCATCAGCTGCCGCAGCAGCCGATTGGCGAGATCGTCGAAATCGCTCATCCGTTCGCGCAGATACGGATCGGTCATGTGCAGCATGCGGGCACGCATGTCGCTCTGCACCTTTTCGACCGCCGCTTCGGCCGTCAGGCCGTTGCGGATCGCCTCCTCGAGCCGGCGCACCCAGCCGCGGTCGTTGGCGAACATGCGATAGGCTTCGAGCACCTGGCGATGCTCGCCCTCGAAGGCGACGTCGCGGCGCTCCAGCATGTCGTCGATGGAGAGCCTGAGCGAGCCGAGCGACGCGTCGAGCCGCCTGACCTCTTCCTCGCTGTCCTCGTTGAAAAGATTGGTGACGACGATGCGCGGTTCGTGCAGCACCACATGGCCGAGACCGACGCCTTCGTTGAAGGACAGGCCGGTAAAGCTTACCGGGCGGCGCAGATCGAGCTCGAGGCCGGGCCTTGTCAGCCGCTCCAGATCGCCGGTGGCGATCATCTCGGCGATCACCATCGCCGTTGTTTCCAGCGCCTCGACCTCGTCGTCGCGATAATGGCGCATGGTCTTGTTCTGCACGACCAGGACGCCGAGTGTCCGCCCTGCCCGCAGCACCGGCACGCCGAGGAAGGAATTATAGATTTCTTCCCCTGTCTCCGGCAGGTAGGCGAAGGCAGGATGCTCCTGTGCATTGGAGAGGTTGAGCGGCCGCGCCGAGGCCGCGATCGTGCCGACCAGGCCTTGGCCCAGCCTGAGCTGCGCCAGGTGGACGGCGTTCGGGTTCAGGCCTTCGGTGGCGTAGAGTTCGAGCACCGAATCGGCGCGCAGCACATAGAGCGAGCAGACCTCGGCAACCATGTTGGAGGCGATGTCGCGCACGATTCGGTCAAGCCGCTCCTGCGGCTCCAGCGGCTCTTGCATGAGCTCGCGGAGCCGTTTCAGCAAAACGCGCGGGCCACTGGCCGAATCACGCATCGCGGCTTCTTCTCCAATAGCGTTTCAACCGGTGCAGGTTGCCCTGCACAGCGGCACAAACGCAACAACTCAATTAGAGCGCCATCGTCCAATTGGACGCATAAAGACCGCTCCAAGATTTTCGATCCGCTGCATCCTGCCTTCCGAAAATCGATTCCGATTTTCGGGCCGATGCAGTCTGCTACTGCTTATCCAGACCGTACACGGAATGCAAAGTGCGAACTGCTAGTTCCGTATAGGGACCGTCGATCAGGATCGAAATCTTGATTTCGGACGTCGTGATGGCGCGGATGTTGATCGCGCGGTCGGCCAGCGCCTTGAAGGCGGTAGCGGCGACGCCGGCATGGCTGCGCATGCCGATGCCGATGACCGAGACCTTCGACATGCCGGCTTCCGACTGCACCACGTCGTAGCCGATCGTCGCCTTCAGCCGCTCGAGCACGGCGAGCGCCTTGTCGACGTCGCCGGATGGCACGGTGAAGGTCATGTCAGTGAACTTGCCGTCCTCGGAGATATTCTGGACGATCATGTCGACATTGATGTTGGCCTCGGCCAGCGGCCCGAAAATGCCGGCGGCGACGCCCGGCCGATCGCCGACGCGGCGCAACGAAATCTGCGCCTCGTCCTTGGCGTAGGCAATTCCGGTGACGACCTGCTGTTCCACGATCTCTTCCTCGTCGCAAATAAGCGTTCCCGGCGGATTAAGCAAATCCCCCATTCCTGGTGCGTCGGGATCGTCGAAGGACGACCGCACGAAAGTACGCACCCTGTGCACCATGGCAAGCTCGACCGAGCGCACCTGCAGGACCTTGGCGCCGAGCGAGGCCATTTCGAGCATTTCCTCGAACGAAATCTTGGCCAGCCGCCGCGCCTTCGGCTCGATGCGCGGATCGGTCGTGTAGACCCCGTCGACATCGGTGTAGATATCGCAGCGGTCGGCCTTGACCGCTGCCGCGATGGCGACAGCGCTGGTATCAGAACCGCCGCGGCCGAGCGTTGCGATCCGATTGTCCGGCCCGATGCCCTGGAACCCGGCAACCACCGCCACCTGGCCTTCGCCGAAGCGCTTGATCAAGAACGCGCCGTCGATGTCGAGAATGCGCGCCGCGCCATGCGCGTTGTCGGTCTTGATCGGGATCTGCCAGCCTTGCCAGGAGCGGGCATGCACGCCGATATTCTGCAGCGCGATCGCCAGCAAGCCGGCAGTGACCTGCTCGCCGGACGCGACGACGGCGTCATATTCACGCGCATCGTGCATCGGCGAGGCCTCGCGCGTCCATTGCACGAGCTCGTTGGTCTTGCCGGCCATCGCCGAGACCACGACGGCGACCTCATGGCCGGCGTCGACCTCGCGTTTGACATGACGCGCCACATTGCGGATGCGGGCGATGTCGGCGACGGAGGTTCCGCCGAATTTCATCACGATGCGCGCCATAGAAGCGAAATGCCTTTGACTGGATGCCGGACCGAAGGCCGAAAAGCGGAAAAATGCGCCAAGCTGTGGCCGGGCGCTCAATGCGCGGCCTCCTTAGCCAAATGATGGCGGTTTCGCAAGGCATGCCGCCGCTGCCGGCCAGGCGACACACGAGCACAGCGTCACGCCTGCACTGCCTCTTGGCAAATGCCGCTCGCTTCAGCCCAGCTGTGCCGTGGCTCTCCACAGGCGCGGATAATCGAGGACGAAACCGAGCGGCGAGACCTCCAGTGTCTCGTGGTAGCCGAACATCGGGGCGGCATAGGCGTAATGTGCAGCATCGACGCGCTGATAGGTTTGCTCGAGGCGAACGAGCCTGAGTTCGGGAAATGTCAGATAGGCCGCCGGGGCGGGCGTCGCCGTGCCGACATCGAGGGCAAAACGGCGAAGCGCCAAAAGGTTCGTTGCGGGCGTGAAGCCGAGATCGACATCGATGAGACCGTCGACTTCCGCTTGATGCTCGCCGTTCAGCGTCCATTGGCGCTCGGTCAGCCGGTCGATCCTGTAATGCAGCTCTTGCGTGCCGAGAAAGCCGTCGGCGCGCGCCGATCGTGTATGCCAATCGGCGTCGCAGTCCGCCTCGTAGGCGATGCTGCACGGCTCGCCGTCCTGGACGAAAAGCGCCTGTCCCCTGAGGTTCCACCCAGAGCCCGATTCCGACAGAAGGCAAGCGTCGTGGCCTTCCTGGTCAAGCCGGCGCCAAAGAATGGAAGCAACCGCTCGCATCATTGCGCACTCCTCCGAACCCGATGTCTCTGCTTCGTCCGCCAAAGCCTAGGCGTTTCCTTCCGGCACACCATCAACTGACACGTGCTGACACAAATGCAGCCGGCAAAAGGCGGCGCCGGAAGGCATCGCGCGCATCGCACCGCCGGCGGTGAATTTCGCGCCTTGACATTCGCAGCCTCGCGCCCGACTTCCTAGCGTCCGAGGAGACCACGCCATGCCAGAGCCCCGACGATCGACGATCGATGCCGGAGAGGTGGAACGCTTTTCCGCCCTTGCCGCCGAATGGTGGAACCCGAACGGCAAGTTCCGCCCGTTGCACAAGTTCAACCCGATCCGGCTTGCCTATATCCGCGACCAGGTGGCGGCCCGGTTCGGCCGCGATCCGCGTGCGGCACGGCCGTTCGAAGGCCTGCGCTTTCTTGACATCGGCTGCGGCGGCGGGCTTTTGTGCGAGCCGATGGCGCGGCTTGGCGCCGAAGTGGTCGGCGCCGATGCCTCCGCCACCAACATCGAAGTGGCCAAGCTGCATGCGGCGGAAGTCGGCGTGAGCGTGGATTATCGCGCCACGACCGCAGAAGACCTTGCCGATGCCGGCGAAAAATTCGACGTCATCCTCAACATGGAAGTGGTCGAGCATGTCGCCAATGTCGATCTGTTCCTGGCCAAATGCGGCGAGATGGTCAAGCCTGGCGGCATCATGTTCGTCGCCACCATCAACCGCACGCTGAAGGCCCTGGGCCTGGCCATCATCGGCGCCGAATATGTGCTGCGTTGGCTGCCACGCGGCACCCACCAGTTCGGCAAGCTGGTGCGCCCCGAGGAACTGGAAAAGGCGCTTGCCGGCGCCGGCCTGGCCGTCATCGACCGCACCGGCGTCACCTACAACCCGCTCGCCGACCGCTGGCAGCGCTCGAAGGACATGGACGTCAACTACATGGTGCTGGCGGAGAAGGCATCCGTCTGAAGCTTACGCCTTCTGGCCCCTATGGCCTCTGGCTTTGCGCCTTGGTGGTGATGAACACGCCGGCGGTGATGATGACGGCACCGGCCCAGGTCAGCAGTTGATAGCGCTCGCCGAGGAAGAGGGTCCCGGCAAACAGCCCGACCGCCGCCGCGACGTAGCCGATCTGGCTGAGATAGACCGGGCCGCCGACCGCTTGCAGGCGGAAGAAGAAGGCGAACATCGCCGAGGCTGATGCCACCTGTGCCGCGGCGACCAGCGGCACGCCGCCGAGCGAGCCGAATGCATTGCCGCCAAGCACGACCAGAATGCCGGCAAGCAGCATCAAGGCTGCTGCCAGATGGCTGCCGACGGCGAGCTCGATCGGGCCGGTGCCTTCGGGCCAGTCGACGGTGCGGTAAATGTTGCCGGCGGCGAGGCTGACCGGGATGAGCAGGCCCATCGCAACCCAGAAAAATTCGGCCGGCTGGCCCGCTTCGCCGCGCGTCACCGCCACCATGACTGCGCCGACGAAACCGACGACTATGCCGACGATGCCCAGCATGGTCGGGGGCCTGACGCCGAGCAGCATCGAGAACACCAGCGTGACGACCGGCGACAGCGTGAACATGATGCCGCTGTAGCCGGCGCCCAGATGCGGAATGGCTGAAAACATCAGCAGATTGGGGATTGCATATGAGACGGCCGCGGTGACGAAGAAATAGCGCAGCCTGTGCGGCGTAAGCCGCATGCGCTTCCCGTTGAGCAGCAATGCGCACAAAAGCACGCCGCCGGCACCAAGCGAGATGACGAAGGCCCAGACCATGGCGGCCACGCCGGCCGCCGTCGCGATCTTGCCGAACGGCAGCGTCAGGCCGAGCAGTCCACCGGTGACAACCAGAAGGCCAAGCGCCGAGTCCCAGAGAAATTTCATCGCACCGTCCCGTCGCTCGTTCGCGGCACTTGGCCAATATCGCAAGCTGAGGTAAGATAAGGTAAAGATTCTTCACGTCAAGATACATAGCGGTGAGAGACATGGATCGCGCAGCAAAAGCGATCAGGCAATGGAAAAAGGAACGGCCGGATCTCGATGTCTCGCCGATGGCCGTGCTCGGACGGTTGAACGAGGCCGCCTCGCTGATCGCACGAGAGCGGCTGGCGCCGCTGTTTGCAAGTTACGGGCTGCAATCCGGGGAATTCGATGTGCTGGCGACGCTGCGTCGTTCCGGGCCGCCATACGCGCTGACGCCGACGGCTCTTTACGAGGCGACGATGGTAACGTCGGGCGCGATGACCAACCGCCTCGATCGGCTCGAGAAATCCGGTCTGATCAAGCGCGGGCCGCACCCCGACGATCGCCGCGGCATTGTCGTGCAGCTGACTAAAAAGGGTCTGGCGTTGATTGACGAGGCGGTTACCGCTCACGTCGCCAACGAGCACCAGATACTTTCTGGGTTAGCACGCCCGGAGCAGATCATGCTCGCACGCCTGCTCGAAAAACTGATAGCGAGCCTAGGCTAACCCAGGGCGGCCAAGAGGGCCGGCCGAGAGGGTGGAAAGCTTAAATCCTGGTCGCCGAGCCTCGTTTGGGGCGGCGAACAGCTCTGATCTTGCCGCTGTTTCCGCCGCCACAGAAAAACTGGTCACCGCCATCGGATTCGAGCCCCGACACGCCTGTTCCCGGCGGCATATCGAGCTTCTCAAGGACCTTGCCCGTTTCAGGATCGATCCGCCTGACATCGCTCTCCTCGCCCTCCCAGGTGCCATGCCACAGCTCGCCGTCGACCCAGCTGACGCCGGTGACGACGCGGTTGGAAACGATGGTGCGAAGGATTGCCCCTGTCTCGGGATCGACCTGATGAATCTTTCGGCCCCGATGCTGCCCGACCCAGAGTGTTCCTTCGGCCCAGGCGAGCCCGGAATCACCGCCGTTGCCGGGCGCCGGGATCGTCGCCAGCACCTGGCCATTCTTCGGATCGATCTTCTGGATGCGATCCTCGGCGATCTGATAGAGGTGCTGGCCGTCGAAGGCCGTTCCGGCGTGTGCCGCGACGTCGATCGAGCGCACCACTTTGCCGCTCGCCGGATCGAAGGCGTTCAATCTGTCGCCTGAGGCAAACCAGACATGCTCACCGTCAAAGGTAACGCCGTCTACCTGGTCGACACCCGGAAAGGGCCCATATTCTCGAAGGATTTCGGCTGCGGATCGTTCCATGATTCCATCCTAGTAGCCCGGCAGTGGGCCGGGGAGTAACAAGATTGTCGGGAAACCCGTCAGCGGCGGGGTCATCCAGCGACGCGCCCGTCCGCGGCCGAACGACTGCACCTTGCCGGCCTGGGCGAGTTGCTCGAGCGCTCGCTGCACGGTACGCGAACTGGCTCCAAGCGCAATCGACAGGGCCGAACTCGACCAAGATTCGCCGTCGGCGAGGAAGGCGAGCATGGCGGCATGCTCTTCTTCGACGGGTGGCGCCAGCACGACGACCTCACCTGCGCGGCGCGGGGCCAGCGCAAAGCCCCGCTTCGTCGCGCTCACATCCGCCAAGCTCCGAAGCTCCGCGCGAAGCCGCCCGACTTCGACCCGTAACCGTGCGCGATGTGATTCGTCCGCGTCCTTTCCGCGGAAAGCGCGCGCAATGAGCGTCGCTCTTGCCACGTCCCCCGGCCAGGCTTCGGCCAGCGCGCGGGCCAGCGCGAACAGCACCGGGCGGGTCGCCAGCGAGACGACGTTGTCTGCGACCCGCACGACATTGCGGCATGCATCCACCACGAGCGCCCCCGACGCCAGGAGCGCTTCGACTTCGTCGAGCAGAAGGGGCCGTTCCCCGCCACGCGCGACAAGGCGTGCGGCCGGGGTGTCCAGCACCAGCGATGCGCTCTCCACCTCCGCGA
>NZ_JAMYQC010000043.1:0-45410 GCF_040320645.1 Mesorhizobium sp. M0633 | reverse complement strand
TCCAAAGTCCAAAGCCCCAGGACCCATCACCTTCCGACACGGATTGCAGCACTTCCTGTCCATCGCCCATGGATGGGCGCTTCGAAATGTGTGAATCGCCTAGAGGGTCAGGGGGGGCAGGGGATTGAGCCTGTGGCGATGTCTGCGTTGAACTTGCCGTTTGCATCTCCATGCTGTTCCTTCGGTCTGTCTTGCGGGTCTTTGCTATCAGACTATGATGATCGGAAAGGACAGTTGACCCGATCCTGTTCGTTACTCAGACAATCATGAGCCCCGATGGTCGAGGCCGATATCCAGGATCGGCGCGCTGTGGATGAGTCGGCCGACCGAAATCAGATCAACGCCGGTCGCGGCAACCGCTCGCGCTGTATGCGACGTGATCCCGCCAGAAGCCTCGGTGATAGCGCGGCCACCGACCATTGCGACGGCGCGGCGAAGATCGGGGAGGGACATGTTGTCGAGCAGAACCGCATCGGGAGCAAAGCCAAGTACCTCCTCCAACTGGGCCAGAGTATCGACCTCGACTTCGATCTTGACGAGATGACCGGCCGCTCTTCGTGCTCGCTCGAGCGCTGGCCGGACGCCGCCTGCGATGGCGATGTGGTTGTCCTTGATCAAAATTGCATCGTCGAGGCCGAAGCGGTGATTGGACCCGCCACCTGCGCGCACGGCATACTTTTCGACTGCCCGCAATCCGGGCGTCGTCTTGCGGGTGCAGACGATCTTCGCGCCATATCCACGAACCGCAGCGACGATCGATGCCGTTGCTGTGGCGATGCCGCTCAGATGGCACAAAAAATTGAGTGCCGTCCTTTCGGCTGTGAGAATGGCGCCACAAACGAGGAACGACTATAACGGCTGCGTGGCGGCACTCTCATCCTCTCGCACCACTCTTTGCCACGTGGTCGTCCGTGCCGGACAAATATAGCACAAGGAAATCTGGCGGCACGACCGACGCCCTCGGTCCGCTCCAGAATGGCGCCGTGCTCGACGCCGTCAAGGCGTGGCCTGGAAACCTCGCAGCCGGACGCGGCGCCATCGCACCGGCCAGCCTTGACTGCGTCTCGACACGCTCGCATGGGAAATCCTGTGGGCCGGGACGAAGAAACAGGCTCACCTGAGCCGAACAAAGAAACGCGACAGGAATCGAAAAAGTCGAAATCAGGCTTGTCGATGTCATCCGTGGATTTGAGATGCTTGTGGTGCTGTCTCGGCAGCCTGAAGAAGGTCAGGGTTTGTTCGATGGCATCCTCGGCCCAGCCTGTCAGGCGCGGATAGCGGGCCGACCATTTGGCAAGCCATGCGGCAAGATCAGCCCTGGCGTCTGCGAGATCGCGCCGGTCGTAGAGCCAGCGCAATTCCTGCAGGCAGTCGTCGCCGTGGTTCCTCGGCAGATGATCGAGCGCGTTCTTGAGGAAGTGCACGTAGCAGCGTTGCCAGGCGGCTTCGGGGATCACCTCGCCGATCGCTGCCACCAGGCCGGCGTGATCGTCGGACACGACCAACTCGACGCCCTTGCTTTGACGGCAGCGCTGGCGGTCTTAACTTCAGTCTTGGTCATGGGTGGCGTTCCTTCGCGGGAATCAGGTGACGTGAACAATCACCAGCCTGCCATGACCGCCCCCTCTCAGCGAATTTGCAGAACTCTCAGCACACTAACCCGACGTACTCACCCGGATAGTCCCGGCGATCCAGACGACCTGCTGCTGCCGTGCCGGAGCGGATCAGCTCGACGAACTCGTCGCGGTAGGGGTCGACGCAAAACGAATACGACAGCGTCATCGACACTTCGCGCCCAGCGGCATGCGCCAGCCGCGCGGTCTGCCGGATCGCTTGCTTGGCGCGCGGCGGGTCCCCCAGATAGCCCTCGAAATAAGTGACCTTGGTGCCCGAAGCCTTGTCCCGTTCGACATCGTCGGGGCCGAGTTCGAAGCAGGCGCCGAGATAAGCGCTCGCCATCGGGTGTGACGAAGATCATCGAGCATGCCGTCGGTGGTTGTCCCACTAGCGGTTCGGTGTCGAAGGCGACGCCCTGGGCGTGGATGTCGTGGGCGTAGATCTCGCCGAGCGTGTCGTTCGGCGGCGCGCCCGCCGAAGCTGCCTACGCCGGCGGCGGTGTTGCCGGCGCTGCATTGCCGATGCAAAGAACGTCATAGTCCGGCGTCAATGTCTCCGCTTGGGAACCCGCCGGCCTTCTTACCACGCCGGCCGGGCGCGGGTCTGGCAAGTGGGCTTTCCTTTTGCCAATGCGTTCGTTCCCGGCCCTCACGGGGCGGCGAGTCCCTGCCACCTGAGGCTACATGGCGGCCGTGGAAATTACCTCAGCAGCGGCGCCCGATCGGAAACCTTAGCACCTCCGCGCTTTGGCGTGGCTGCTTGAACTCTTCGACGGCAACCGCCTCAATTAGCAGATCCAAGGCTTCGCGGCCCCTTTGACTCATCGGGTCATCCCCACAAAGGTAGTCATACGCTCGATCTAAATGCCCTCGGGCGGCTGAAAAATCGCTTGTCATATCATAGAACCCTCTCTATCCGCCCGCATTGCCGTTTACGAGGTGAAGGTAGTGCAATCGTCAATATATACAGACAAATTTGAATTAAATCGGTGATGATCATAGAGGTCGAGTCCCCGACCTGATAGCGCCATCGAGCCCGCCGACGACCACTCGCTGGCGCTCACGGGCGCGGCGCTGAGTGGCCTGCCGCACATGCACAAGTCCTTCAACCTGCCGCCGCTTCCCGTCATATTCACGGCGGCCATTTCACTATCTGGATGGTCTGCCGGGCCGCGCGCACAACGCGCCTGGCCCAGGAACTCGACGCCCTGATCCGCTCGCCGAGCCGATCATGGGCGCCGGCGGCATGCTGGTGCCACAGGAGGATTATTTTCCAAAGGTTCAGGCGGTGCTGCGCAAATACGACATCCTCATGCTGTCCGACGAGGTGGTCTGCGGCTTCGGGCGATCCGGCGACAATCTTTCCGGTTCCGAGGAGAAGTGGCTTAAGATCGTGAGCGCCCTATGCTTTTAGGTTTCCGGAAAAAGCTTCGGAAACAGCGCGTCCAGAGCGTCCGCCGGAAAGCGTAGGGACACTGGGCCCTTTGGCGTTTCCGACGCCAATAGTCCGAGCGCGATTACGTCATTGAACAGTCGACGCGCCGTACGTTCGGGTAGTCCGCTAATACGGGATGCCTCGCGCGGTCAAACTCACCGCGCGTGAGCGCTTCCTCCATGAGGCGGCCGGCTTCGGGCTTCAGACCACTGCGCTCCACATGGCGATACAGCCGCTTGGCCAACGTGTCGAGATCGAACAGTCCGGTCATGAAGCTCACCTGATCGATACACGCCTGCAGGAACCATAAGGTAAAATCGCCGAGCGCGCGTTCGGAGAGGTTGCCACGTCCGTCGAGATCACCCTGGCGGGGCATATCGGCATGATCCATCATGCTCTTGTAATCCATTCGGCTTTTCACGCCACGTGCCAAGCCTCGTGAGATCGACCACAGCCCGTGCGCGGCGATCCCGGCCTGATGGGCCATGGCGTGGCTCATCAGATCGCCACTCACCTGGCGCCATGACGAACTCACGGTCGGCACCCTTGATGGTCAGCATGGGCGCTTCGGCATCGCGATAGAATTCCGCGTGCAGCCATCGAAGAAAACCTACCGATGCCGGTTCCGGCAACTGCCCATCGGCAGCCAGGCGGTCGATCTCGGCTTGCAGGCGAACGTGCGCGGCCGCCTCGAGCTGCAGATTGCGGCGGTTCTCGTCTCGATCGAAGTTTCCGACCAGCGCCCGTTCGATGTCGCGCGGGCGCGTATCGTGGCCTTCGATCAGGTTGCTGTAGTAGGTGTTCATGATGCGCACGAGATCGGCGAGGTTGGCTGCGGTACGCGAGTGCAGGCTTTTGCCCAAAACAGCCGACGTCGCCGACAGCTCTACCAGCGCATCCGAGATAGTTTCGGATACATCGGGTAGGCGTGCCGGTTCGATGCGCTGTACGCTCTCTTCCATATTGGCCGATCTTGGGTTCCGCCAAATGCGCGATTATAAACATTAATTTTCAGTTGACCAGATTGTTTGGCCGATCTTCTGGCCGATCGTCGGCATGCGGACTTGCGGGCCTCGGCACTGCCACCGCTGCCAAGCTTGGACACAAATCGATGCTGCCGATTATGATCATGGCCGATGTTCGGCAGGCCTATCGCACTGACAACTATGCACAAACCGTAATTGAGGGAGCCATCTGGCCGATGCTTTGGCCGATCTATGACGATCGGCCGGGCTCAGACAGGTTCGAGGTGAATGGTTCTGCCTCGGCCAGCGCAAGATTCGCCTGGAGCTTCGCTTATGCTGTGTGAGCTTGTTCTCTCGCGCCCGAATTCCCCATGGATGGCCCAAAAGCAGGCGATCCATTTGTCATTTTTAAGTGCCCGGACTGCCAGTTGATCGCGTTCTGACCCGACTGGGAGTTCAAGTTTGACCTGAAACTGACCGGGTGCTGGATGGCAGGCTTCATCCCCACCGGTCTGATATGAAACAACGTCCGGCCCCGAGGCTAGGCTGCAATCTCGTATGGCTTCTATGCGCCGTTCTCTTGGAGCGTGTTGCGGGCTTGGTCTGCTCAACCTCGGAGCTCAACGCTTCACGGCGTTAGGATGAGCGTTCGAGGCGCAGGATTACTGCCGACACTGCTCTTCTTGTTCGCATTGGGCAGTTCCCGTTGGAAGCTTCCATCTTGCCGACTGCTGAGTTTGGAGTCGCCGTGGCTGTGAAATCGAAAAGAAGCCCATAGGCAACGTTTGCCGCGACGCTACTGAGAGCTGGTCACCGGGAGAGCCGAAGGTAGAACGAAGTTGTCTCGTTGAGCTTGTATGTGGCGCCAGCATAGAAGGCCCAGTTCCCACCCCAAGGCTTATACAAACCGCCACCGTTAGCGCCGATCGCGTTCATGGCCTCGTCCTTTTGGCAGAGATCACCACGGTCGCTAGCTGGCGAGCAAAGTCCGTCCCAGCGCTGCATTATCTCGTCGGATCCGGCAAGCTGGCAGAATTTCCCAGGCGGAGCTGACGGGGAGGGATGGTGGGCATAAAACGGTGCGCGTGAGGTCTCGGCGGGAACAGCCAAGACATCTAAGCGGAACGGACTGGCATAACGCAAAGACACAGGCGAGCTCAGCGGCAAGGTGGTTTGTTATCACCATGGGACGCCTGCCGCGTCAAACGGTGGTGTCGTGGGTCGAGACGGCGAGGGCAGCGGTCGCCATGCGCCCCGACCGGCTTGCCTTGTTCGGCTACTCGCATATCCCATCCCAAATAAAGAACCAGCGCCTCATCGAGGCGGAATTTCTTCCCCACAGCGCTGCCCGCGCTGAACAGCATGCGGCTGTCGCCGTGACGCTGGTTGCCGCCGGCTACCGAGAGATCGATCGGGCTCGACCATTTCGCCTTGCCACACGACGAGCTCGCGCTGGCACAGGAAACAGGTCGCCTGCGACGTAACTCGTTGGGCTACTCTGCCGATACCTGCAGAACCCTGATCGGTTTCGGCGCGTCGGCTATCGGCCGCATCGGCCAAGGGTACGTTCAAAACGAAGTTACACGGGATTTCTACATCCGGCACATCGCAGCTGGCCGACTGGCGACATCGAAGGGCCATCGCCTCACAGACGACGACCGCGTGCGAGCCGCAATCATCGAGCGATTAATGTGCGATTTCGAGGCTGACGTGCCGGCAATCTGTGTCGCCCACGGATCTGATTTGATCCGTCTTCGCGGTTCAGATGAGCGTTTGGCGATGCTGGCCAAGGACGGAATAGTGGACTTCGAAAACGGTTTTGTCCGCGTACGGCGGGAGCATCGCTTTGGGATTCGCGCTGTCGCTGCCGCATTCGATGCTTTTAGGGATGGCCTTCCGTATCCCGCAGGTGAGGGCAAGCACACACATGGAAGCTAACACCGGGAGTATCTTTTGCCGGAGAGAACGAGCTGCCATCGTGCGGTGCCCGGTTAGTAGAGCGCCGTAAAATGTCGACATAGGCGTTGGTGAACTGGACCGAACGACGAGAACAGCCTATCCAGTGTGTTGTCGGCAGTTAGTTCGAAAGTCCTGCTACACCCGATCCGATGCCTCTCAACGCCGAGGCCGCACCTCCGTGCCGAAGCCGGCCTTCCCAATGGTGGGTCGAGCCGTCGCTTACCCCGTGCTTGCCTCATAGATCCGCGACCGAGAACCCAGCCTCATGCTCCCGCCCTGCCGGGGCCTAGGTCCATCAAGCATGAAAGGAACACGTCGGAACCTGGGATATCGCTTGCCCGGCCGGGCGGCGATAGCCTTGTCGGGGCAGGCGAGGAGCCGTAGCCGATGATGAACGCACAGGAGAAGTCTGGCGTGAATGGGGCGATGATTGTCAAGCTTTGCTCTCGAGTCATTTCGTCAACCATCTTGCGTGACCGATTGGCGACCATCTCCTCGTCCCGACCTTATATTACCCGTCGCCTGTCGCCGCCAGCGCGCAGTGACTTGTCAAGCATGGAGGCCCGCAGACCCCATCGAGCGGCGACTTGTCCTTGACGGTCACGAGCACGGCGGCAGGTTTGCCGTGGTCGGGGAGCCCTTCCTTGGGCGGAAGCCGACGACAGTGTTCGAGGGGAACTCGCCATGAGCCGGGTGCGCAGAGATCGTCCGACGCTCTTGTATTTGCTGGATCCCAGCCGGCTCCGCCTCCGACTGCCTCGGTAGCTCGGTATCCTGAGCGCGTCGGCGGCATCATGCCATTATCATCCTACGAATTGCATGCTCCATCGTCCTGGACGAGACCGGTTTGGCTAGCCAAAGGACGAAGGTCTGATTACCAGATGTGATCGGCATAGGGTCGCTTCCACCAACGACGATGATGGGCACCGTCATCAGGGTGGTACGTACGGCTTCGGGCTGTCCTGGCCCGAGGAAAGTCGCTTTATCGAAAATTAGGAGGTCGGCTGCCTTCCCGCTCTCGATCCAGTCGCAAAGACTTTCGAAGGTCGCGAAGCCGACAGGCTTATAACCAAGCGCGGCGATCTTATCGTTGTAGATCTCCAACGCTGCTGGATCGGGCTCCACGACTGCAATGATTTCTCCATTGCCAAGTGATCCATCGTATGGACCGGAAGCGCTATCAGCTCTGACCTGCTCCTCAGCGCAGGCCGGTAAGTAGAGATCGAAGCGTGTACCTCGGCCAACAGCCGAGGTGACGTCAAGGCATCCTGCGAGCGCGCTCACATGGCGGTCCACTGCAGCAAGACCCAGTCCGGTCCCGCCGACGCGAGAGCGCGTGGTAAAAAAGGGCTCAAAGATATGCGGAAGCACCGAACTTGCGATTCCTTGGCCATCGTCGCTGATGGAGAGGAGAACGTAATCTCCCGGTTTCAAGGTGCCCTTAGCCACGGGCTTCGTTTGACAGACGTGAGCGCGAGAAACGCTAATCTCGACACGGCCCTCATTCAAAAGAGCCTCCGACGCGTTCTTGCATAGATTCATAAGGATCTGCTGTATCTCGGTCGGGCTGCCCTCGATCACCGTTTGCCACTCGTTGATCTTGAAGTTCAACTGAACATCCGCACGAAGTGTAACCCGCAGCAATGGCGCGAGATCCATTACACTCTCCGAGACGTCGAAAGGCATCGTCACGCGCTTCCGATTTCGGCTTAGTGACAAAATTTGATCAATAATCAGCTTGGCTCGGTTGCTGGCCAAGATAATTTGGCCGATGTGGCCCCGAATTCTCGAGGGGCGGCGCACAAGACCTTTAGCCATCTCTGCGTAGCCGACTATTGCTCCTAGAACATTATTGAATTCATGTGTAACGCCGCTTGCGATTGTGCCGACAGCCGTCAGCCTTTCCGCATGCTCCCATCGACTCTCAAAAAGGTTACGTTCCGTGTGTACACGTTGCATTTCAAGATGGTTGCCTAAACGCACAGTAGCGCTCGCCAGAACCAGGAGGTCGTCTGTGGAGGGTGGTGAGCGATCTCCTTCAAAAACAAGGATACAAACCGCAGCCTGCTGATCGGAGGCCCTGCACCCAATAATTTGACAAACACCGGTAGTGCCTACGGCAGTCCGAACCACTTCCGACGCCGGAACGACGCGAAACACTGGCTGTTCCGGGTGTACAAGTGAGACGACTTCATGGATTAGCGTGGCGTTCCAGACGCGCATGCGCTTGTTCGCGACAAAGTACTCGGTATTCCTGCTGATACTCGGATCCACCAGAGCAAGCGCGCATTGATCCGCATCGAAAACGCATTGAATGAGTCTAAGCGCTGCTTCGGTGGAGAAGCGCCGCGAAGCCTTCGTTGCTTGACTGTCGATGAAGCAAGCTTCGATCTCACTCATTGCCGCTTCAAGCTCTAACCGCCTTTCCAACCGGTTCGTCCGCACATGCAGCGTGGAGGCTCGAATGGTCGCAAACAAGCAGAGGCATATGGACACCAAGCCAAAGAAAAGTCGTGTACGCTGCGCTTGCGCGCTGGCGAAGCTGTAGGCTTTCAGATGTTCTCGCTCCAATTCGGCAGCCTTGGCGAACGTGTCGAAGGATGGGATTCGATTGACAGCGCGGTCCAACCTCAACATTGAGGACAGGATAGCGCGGCCCTCGCGGGCCACATCCTCCGTGACTTGGTCCTGGCTAGGAGGAAGTCGGCCGAGAGACTGATCGATTTGTAATGCGAGGCTGAATCCCGGTCTGGCCGAAAATTGAAGGATCAGATTGGAAAATTCAGGCCTGTTCGACACTCCCCCCCGAAGGCGATTAGCCGAGCGAGCAAAGCGCACGAGAGAGCTTTGCAGAAGCTCATTTTGCGCGGCCGAGGCCGAGATGGCAGCTTCTGTGTTTTCGAGGGACTTTTTGAGCTGTGCAAGCAACCTGGAGTGCACCCCGGAGCTCTCATTGGGCGAAATCTCAACAAGGCGTTGGTAGTTTTGAAGGTTCCTTTTTAATGCTTGCCCGGTAGAAGCAACGGAACGGAAGTCCAATACCATGTCGGCGCGGGCGACGTCTCGCTGGAGCAATGCGTAGTTGATCTGAATCGTCCGCAGTTCGCTTAGGACCGCCTCGTTGATCTGGGGGTCTTGCCACTGTATCGCGACCAAGAGTGCAACCGAGGCCACTAGGGCCATTACAGAAGCTTTGTCGGTACTGAGCCATTTTTCCCAAACGAACGGCGTTTGATCCGCGGTGCGTGCCTTGCGAAGGTCCGATTTGAATTCTAGCTCCCCATCGCGTCGGTGTGCGGCCGGATGCTGCTGGAACAGGAAAGCCAAGTGTACCTCTCCCCTCAAATAGGCGGTGTAGACACCGTTGCACTCTGCCCCCACGGCCCGCTGACCTTCCATTGATTCGCGGGCGTTTCGACCTCGACGGCGAGGCGGCAGCACAAGGCGGGCAACTGATCGCAGTTTTCGGAACTGGTCTTCCGAGAGATCATCGAAGGGGCATAAAAGCGCACGCCTGCAGCAGCCGAGGATGATACCGGTCGGTCAAACGCAACTGGCGAGGGCCGGATCTGCTGTTGGCTGGCAGCTAACACTGGCGAGGCGGCGGCCTCAACTCCGGCGTGCCTAGAGCCGGCTGCTGCGAAAGCGTCCGACACGCTTCCCTTGGGGTCATCCCGTCCAGCGGGCATCCTTGGATCGCTGAAAAAAGACGAGGCGGCTTGATGATCCTGCCCTCGCTGAAGCACCTCGCGAAACCCCTGTTCCAGTCGCAGAAGCTCCTCTGGACCGGTAGGCGGCTCGTCAGCTCGACCATCGAACAGCGGCCGGAGCGCCTCGGACACGTGTTGCTCAAAACCCACTCGCCGGGCCTGGACCGCTTGCCCGTCTTCCAAGCCGGCGTCCTGCACCTGCGACAAAGCTGTTACACGGGATGGATTACTATTTCGCGGGTCCATACCTAGCCTCACATCAAACTGTATCGGCAAAGTCCTGCGCCAATCCACGCAGCGGCTCATCGAGTTGATTCTGTGGAGAGCCCCCCGTCTGCTTTCGTCAAGGGCGTCGGCTCCGGGAGGGCGCCTGTCTGGCTTTCAAAGATGCGTTTCATAATGCGATCCGAAAAATATCGCACCTTCCTCAATTTTAATGGTGGCAGACCTTGATGAGATTACTCGTCATTGAGCAGCCGCAACGCCTGGCTGTAGGAAATCGATTGGGCTTGAAATGTGACTCCACCGATAGCTTTGGAAATGTAGTTCGGAGTCTCGTCATCTACCTCGATGTTCCTAGAAGCGCGCCGGGAGCCCGGGCGGGGGGCTTGGGGTTAGACTGCCGGCGCACGCCACTCAGAAAGAGCGGCCTCTTTTCGCGGTTCGGACACCCATAGTCAACCCGGCAACGTCTGGATGCCCGCTGTGCTTTTTGCAGAGCGGCGATGCCGGGCATATCGGCCGATCCTGTCTAGGATGGTGTGGCCACTCTCGTCGGCCGAGTTGATGCTCCCGCCAGTATCGCCTTGCCGACCAGCATGAGTTCGCCGTTAGCAATCCATCGTTGCGAGCCGAAACCGAGGTAAAAAGCGCGTGTTATCGACTATGTAGCTGACGCTCCCGCTGACGCCTTCGAGTGCGCACGCTATGCCCCGTTCGCACCCTCTTGTGAATAGTACTGCGCCATGCACCTGAAACCGCCTCCTGGGGCCAGGCTTGCTGATTCAACACGATTGATCCGACGCCAAGGGAAGCGGTTTCGAGGTGCCGCAGCGCGTACATGATGATGGCCGCCGCGGGGGCCTCGCGGACTTCGAGAACCTTTTCACCGGTTGAGATGTGTTCGAGCCCGGTTGCTGACATACTGGCTCTTGCAAGCGATTTTTTGCGGCAAATGACCTTTCCGAAAAGTTTGCGACAGACCCGCCGACGCCGCTCTCATCGAAGCGGATGAGGCTCAGCGGCCTCCCCTGTCCGAAAATTTGCGTCGGTTTGGCGATTTGACCCCAGCCATGGAGCTCAACGCCCCGCGTCGGAGCGCTCCCTGCTTCTGAAGGAAGCCATTAGGTCCGCTCGGGCTTGATCGGAGGCTTGGCTGATGGACGTCGTGGTTGCTTCGCTCAGTTGCCGCCCCATGGCGCGGCTTTGCGGATTATCAGTCCTCTGCCTCTTCGCCGGTCTCAACAGCGCTGTGTAATGTTCATTGTTTATGATGACGCCCCCGCTGTTCACGAGGTTGCTCCTGTCAAGTGTACTCGTCAGTCCGTCCTGGGCCTCGCGCTTCTTGCCCAAGTGCCGTTCAAACGGCGCTGGCGCGACTTGTTGAGCTCGAGAGATGGGTCCCTGCTCTCCTGCGTGGCCATGAGCTTGTGCCGCGGTCTGCGCAGCGGCGTCCCCAATGGCACGAGCCTCCATGCCGACTGCGTCTTCCCGACGAGCAGCAAGGGCAATTTTGCGCCCGGGTGCGAACTTCCGGAGATGAGCTAGTGCACTGATCCCAGCGGAGTTCATATAGCGCTTGGCATCTTCATCCAGCGACCCCTCGTGAAGCCGATCCGCAATCCGCGGCTTTTTGTTTTCAACCAGGCATTGACTGAAACGTCTAAGAGCAGACCCATAGACCTGAATGGTACCGGGATTCGGCCCGGTCGCAGGCGCTCCCTTGTACTCTTTGATGTGAGCCGCTGTGTACTCTCTGATGAGCGCGGCGTCGGCAGGGTCGGGATTCAGGACAGCGCGGCCCAGCACTGGCGCTCCGCCCGCCCACGTCTTGAGACGACCTAGTGACCCAGCCACGTCCGAGGAGCCACTCTTGCGCTGGTACTCCTTGAGATCCGGATCCAGCGACGAATCGTTAAGCCGAGCGGCAAATCCCGGCTTGTTGTTTTTAAAGAGCCAATGACCAAAGCCGAGAAGAGAATCTACATGGCGCTTGACCGTGCTCTCCTGGACCTTACCGGCATAGAGTGCTGACCTCAGCCCTTCGACAACGGTCGCATCGTTGGAATAAAGAGGACGCTGGTCGTGACCGGAGACCACTATTGGAGGATCTGGCTGCACCGCCGCCGGCACAGAACGAGCATGGTCATGCAACTCGAACGGTGCGGGGGGATTCAGATCAACCACTGACGAATCCGGCGCATGATGATGGCGCGCCGTTGAGTGACCCGGCTGCAGCACCGAGGCACCCAGCATCGACCCACTGCCTCCGGTATGCGGTGCCAGGTGCTCGCCACTGCCTCCGGCGTACGGCGCCGCGGCGTGTTCTTGTCCGCTCCCTTGCATCATGGGCTGCGCCTCCCATGGCAATGCACCCACTTGATGGGTGGGGGCCTGCATCAGCACGCGAGCGCCTGAATTGCCGGTCTCGCTCAGCTGCGGCTCAGTGGCAACGTCCTGCAGACGACTGTTCAGGGTCCTTTGCCTCTTCGCTGGTCTCAACTCCGCTGTATCATGCTCACGGTTGATGAGGACCTCCTCGCTTGGTAGCTGGTTGCTCCTGTCCTGTGCAGCGATCCGCTCGTCCAGCGCGCGCTGGTCGCCGTCGCGCCAGCTCAGGGGACGAAAGGACCCTGCGGGATCCGAGGCTTGGTGATGGTGCCCAGGCACGAAAGACGATGCCACAACAGCGTCGTCTTCATTAGCTTCCCCAAGGGGGAGATTCTCCGGCCAACTGAATGTCTCCTGCGGCCCGCTGCGCTGCGCAGCGGCGTCCCCCGTCCCAACGGGGCTTTCCTTAACCGCTTCTCGGGCGTGTCGGTCCATGAGTTCAAAGTTCGTGAGATAATTTGCCGTTCCAGATGTATCGTCACCCATGAGTCGGGCTTGTAGTGCCTGCCGATTGACGACGAGGTTGTTGAGGTTCAGGTCATCTGGCTGCCATCTTTGCAATCGCCCAACCAGCGCCCGCGTGCCGTCCACCACGTAGACTCCGCAATCCCACCTGTTGCTCTGCTGGGCCATGCGGGGTGAGTCCAGGCGGGCGCCCAGCCTTTTTGCGAACTCTTTTGCAAGCTCTTTATTGTATTCCCCGGCGGAGTCATAATGATGGGCAACCGGCCGTGCCCGGTCGCGGCGATCAACGAATAGCAGCGACCAATGGGTGCCGCGCTCCTCACGAGTCGTACCGGCATCGCTCACTGGCACGAACAGGAAGTCGGCTGTGTCGTTACCGTTCTGATTATGGACGATGCGCTGGAATGCGCTTAGCCTGTCGCTCTCGGAGCCGAAGCGCAGATGAGAATGGGCTACGAGGGGATCCACGAACCGCGTCCGGGCGGCGAGTTCTGGATTGTTCCCCTGCAACTCCTGCTCCAGGAGCTGGTAATCCCTCTGGATATGTTGGTCGCCTAGCAATTGCAATGCGCCGAGCACCCGCCCGTCTTCATTAGCTTTCCCAGGGAGCTTCTCTGGCCGACCCAATGCCTTCTGCGGCCCGCTATGCTGCGCAGCGGCGTCCCCAATGGCACGAGCCTCCATGCCGACTGCGTCTTCCGGACGAGCAGCAAGGGCAATTTCGCGCCTGAGTTCGGACTTCCGGAGATGAGCTAGTGCACTGATCCCACCGGAGTTCATATAGCGCTTGGCATCTTCATCCAGCGACCCCTCGTGAAGCCGAGCCGCAATCCCCGGCTTGTTGTTTTCAACCAGGTATTGACTAAAACGTCTAAGAGCAGATCCATAGGTCTGAATGGTAGCGGGATTCGGCTCGGTCGCAGACGCTGCCTTGTACTCTTTGATGAGAGCCGCTGTGTATTTTCTGATGAGCGCGGCGTCGGCAGGGTCGGGAGTCAGGACAGCGCGGCCCAGCACTGGCGCTCCGCCCGCCCACGTCTTGAGACGACCCACTGCTCTAGCCACGTCCGAGGGGCCACGCCTGCTCTCGTACTCCGAGGGGCCGACCCTGCTCTCGTACTCCTTGAGATCCTGATCCAGCGCGTCAAGCCGAGCAGCAAATCCCGGCCTGTTATTATCAAAGAGCCAACGACCGAAGCCGAGAAGAGCATTTACATGGCGCTTGACCGAGCGCTCCCCGACCTTACCGGCATAGAGTGCTGACCTCAGCCCTTCGACAACAGTCGCATCGTTGGAATAAAGAGGACGCTTGTCGTGACCGGAGACCACTATTGAAGGATCTGGCTGCACCGCCGCCGGCACAGAACGAGCATGGTCACGCAACTCGACCGGTGCGGGATTCAGATCAACCACTGACGAATCCGGCGCATGAAGATGGCGCGCCGTTGAGTGACCCGGCTGCAGCACCGAGGCACCTAGCATCGACCCACTGCCTCCGGCGTACGGCGCCGCGGCGTGTTCTTGTCCGCTCCCTTGCATCATGGGCTGCGCTTCCCATGGGGCCGCGGCTTCGATGAGGCTCAGGTCTCCCTGAGACGGATGAGGATGGAACGGGTCTGGCAGAGCCGGAACGCCGGGGGCCGGAATTTGGGCAGCGGCTCGGCGCGCCTCGCCCAAGCGCTGCTCAAAGCCCGCTTGCCCGGCCTGTGCCGCTTGCTCTTGAGATGCCGGGGGCTGCACCTGCCGCCAAGCTGTTACATTGGATAGGTCAAATTTGTGCCGGTTCACGCTAGCCTCACGTCCACAGATCAGCTGAGCAACCTACTCGGGCATACTTACGAGAAGCTGACGAGGTCCGCGGTCCCGAAGCGGGTAGGCCTAATTTTCTGCGCGCCGATTGCGCTGGCGCGACGTAGCCCGGCCTTTTGCCAGCTCGGCAGCTACGGCTCGCAAAGAGCGTCGTAAGGCTTGCGGAGCCGCCCCTCAGCTCCCGTCGAGGAGCAATCCACAATTCACATATTGGAGATGGCTCGCTGGTTTACCGGTGTCGCTTTTACTTCCCGATTTCAAACAGGGAAAAGTTAGGTGTTGTTTAGGTTTTAGCGCTACGACAGCCCCGATTTTCCGCTAACGATTTCATTGGTCATTTGCCGAACCGATTACACAACCAAAAAGCAACTCCTTCCCCATCTCTCTCCGATGAAGCATGGTCCGCGGCACGTCGTGTAGCCCGCGAGCTGGATAAGATCCTCGATGGTGCGGGGCCCCGTCAGGCGCCGATCGAGCGGGCCGCCGCGGAGCTGCGCCCGCCAGATCTACAATCTGCTGGCGCGCTACCGCATCGACCGGACCGTGACGTCGCTGCTGCGCGACGGGGAGGGGACTCGGAAAAAGTGCCTTGACCAGGGTATCGAGGAGATCATCGTGAAGACGCAGTGGCTCGTGCTGGAGGCTCCGCCGCTCGCTCCCGTCGTGGCCGAGGTCCGGGCTCGCTGCGAGGAGGCCGGCCTGGCCACTCCATCTATCTCACCGTCGCGCGTCGCATACCCTCGCTGTTCAGCCCCGAGTAGATCGCGAGGAAAAGATCAGCGAACCCGAAGCATCTTCAACGGCTCAAGGCGCGGCCGGGTTACATCCATGCCACGCACCCGCTGGATGTCTGCCAGATCGATCACACACCCACCGACATCAACTTCGTTGAGGTCGTCGACGGTGGTGGAACCTTCATCGGCCGCGCATATCTTACGATCGTTAGCGACGTGGCCACGCGCTGCATTCTCGGCTTCTGCCTCACCCTTGAGAAGCCATCGGCGCTGTCGGTCGCGCTCTGCCTCGCGCAGGCCATGTGTCCAAAGGAGGCATGGTTGGCCACGCATCCTGGTCGACGGCGCGCCACAACCAAAGCTTTTTGCCGGGCGATGGTGACGACCACTTCGTTCAGGTACCAGACATCATTCCGGCACGGCGGCTTGCGGCGCAAGCAGCGAGCGCAGTCCGGCCCGAACTTGATGCCCCAACGGCGACTTGTCTCATACGAAACCACGATGCCGCGTTCCAGCAGCATTTCCTCAACCAGGCGCAGGCTCAGCGGAAACCGGAAATAAAGCCAGACCGCGTGGGCGATAATAGGCGGCGGAAATCGGGGGGCGTGTAGCTGACGGCGGGCGTATTCATGCCCCCCGGCGTCCATGTCGCAAATCTTGACGATTGCTTTGTGTGTCAAGCCGCCGCAGGTCCCAACGCGTTCATATGCAGACATTGTGAAAATCGCCCTATTCCGCCTTTTTTTTACCGGCCCTTAAGTCCCCCGCTCGCATGCTTGTCGATGCCATTGAACTCATAGCCATCGGGCAAGGATTTTGGAAAATATGTTTCCGCTCGCAGCAGAAAACGTGAGAGTCGCTGTAGGCCTAACGTTAAGGGGAGAGAGCGGTTTGAATTGGACGAAATGTGTACCGGAGTACCGAGTCATGAAGCCCCGAGGTAGTCTGGTCCGACTGAAGCAATTTCAGGTGAATGAGAAGCGGCGACAGTTGCACCAGCTAGACATGATGATTGCCGATTTCGAACGCATGGCGCGAGAACTGGACTTCCAGATAAACGCCGAGGAAACGAAGGCCGGCATCTCCGATGTCAATCATTTCGCTTATCCGACGTTCGCCAAGGCCGCTCGCCTACGTCGTGACAACGTCAAGAATTCGCAATCGGACCTTCTGCGGCAGAGAACCGCAGCCGAGCCATGCCTCGCCGAGGCTGAAGCAGAGCTCTCCAAGGCGCAAA
Organism: Mesorhizobium sp. M0633; assembly: GCF_040320645.1. Lineage (NCBI taxonomy): Bacteria > Pseudomonadati > Pseudomonadota > Alphaproteobacteria > Hyphomicrobiales > Phyllobacteriaceae > Mesorhizobium > Mesorhizobium sp. M0633. Next base: position 28,870 of record NZ_JAMYQC010000043.1, on the reverse strand, counting down.
TGCTAGAATCGCGCAGCGGCAGAGGCCACGACCTCGAACCCGGCAACCGAAGCGCCATGATCGGCTGAGCCGGACGGCTTCAGCGCGCCTCAATTCGCGACACCGACTGGCCGTTGGCGCGCGAGAGGCGTGCGGGCAGTGTAAAGATATCAGCGTCTTAATGCAGCGATAGCTGGCCGGGACGGCTGTCATGCTGCGGCGACATACGCGATTTTGTTCCAGATTTGCATAGCGGCGTTACGCAGGTATTGGGAGATAGTGGAACTGGTTGGCAATCGGATCATCGGTGGAGACGAACCGCTGCCGGCGGATCGGCGCCTGGCGGCAACGCCTGGCGCTTTCGGCGGCGGCGGTAACGGCAAAGCAGGCTGGCCGCGTCGAGGATGAAGCGCCTGCGCGATGCCGTTCTGCTCACGGCCGGGAGACGGGGTCGGCCCCGCCGGCCGGATGCTGCTCGCTTGGCGCGGCACCGTAAAGTCAACCGACAGCTTATGAAGATGTGCGTACATTGGGCCATGTCAGAAGTTGCTCGTGGTCCGCTCTATGGTCGCCACGGCTTTCCCCCGAAATCATTGCGCACGCGGTATGGCTCTACTTTCGCTTTCCGCTCAGCCTGCGCATGGTTGAGGGCATGCTGGCGGCCCGCGGCATCATCGTCACGCATCAGACCGAATTCGGACGGAATTTCGCCCGAGAGATCAAGCGACGGTCAGCCGGCTGCATGGGCGACAAATGGCATCTCGACGAATGTGTCGTGGCTATCAGTGGCAAGAAGCAGTGGCTCTGGCGTGCCGTCGATCAGGACGGCTTCGTCCTCGAAGTGCTGGTACAAAGCCGCCGAAATTCCAAGGCGGCAAAGCGTCTGATGCACAGGTTGAAGGCTCAAGGGCAGACACCACGGATCATGATCACCGACAAGCTCCGATCCTATGATGCCGCCATGCGCGACCTCATGCCCGGCGTCGAACACCGGTCGCACACAGGCCTGAATAATCGAGCGGAAAATTCGCACCAGCCCACCCGACGACGCGAAAGGATCATGAAACGCTTCAAGTCGGCACGCCAGCTTCAGCGGTTCGTTTCCATCCATGATCCGATTGCCGACCTGCTCCACTTTCCCTGCAATGCGCTGTCATCGGCTCAACATCGAGACCTGCGTAACGCCGCCATGCATTGTGTCGCTACAGCGTCACAGCCGTCCCGGCCAGCTATCGCTGCATCAAGCCGATGAAACTTACAGTGCCGGGCGCGCTGCTACCTGATTTTCCTTACCGCTCAATCAATGTGACAGCACCGATTCTTCTCAACCGCAGCATGCCCTAAATCGTCAGTTGCGTTCCGATCTCGACGACGCGTCCGGTCGGGATCTGGAAATATTCGGTCGCATCGGCGGCCGTGCGTGCCAGGCCAATGAACAGCTTGTCCTGCCACACCGGCATGCCCGAATTGGGCGAGGCTTTGAGCGAGCGCCTCGACAGGAAGAAGGATGTCGTCATGATGTCAAACTTCCAGCCTTGCTTGCGGCAGGTCGCCAGCGCGCGCGGAATGTTGGGCTGCTCCATATAGCCGAAGGTCAGCGTCACCCGCATGAACAACTCGTTGACCGTCTCCATCTTGACCCGCTCGCTGTCGGGCACCAGCGGCTGCGGTGCGGTGACCACCGACAGAATGACGTTCTGCTCGTGCAGCACCTTGTAGTGCTTCAGGCTGTGCATCAGCGCTGTCGGCGCGCTTTGCGGATCGCTGGTCAGGAACACGGCGGTGCCGGACACCAGCTGCGGCTTCTTCTTCAACAGATTGCCGGCGAGGAAATCGAGCGGGATTTCGTTGCGGCGGGTCTTGTCGAAGAGATAGCGGCTGCCGCGCACCCAGGTCCACATTGCCAGAACGATGGTGAAGGCCACCGCCAGCGAGGCCCAGCCGCCCTCGAACACCTTGACGATGTTGGAGGCAAAGAAGCCGATGTCGATGAACGCGAACAGCGCCGTCATGGCGACCGCCACCCACAGGCGCCATTTCCAAATGCGCGTCATGACGACGAACAGCAGCACCGTCGTCACCAGCATGTTGCCGGTCACCGAGATGCCATAGGCGGAGGCGAGCTTGCTCGATTCGCCGAAACCGACCACCAGCAGCATCACCGCCAGCGCCAGCAACAGATTGACACGTGGCATGTAAATCTGGCCCGACTGCCGTTCCGAGGTGTGCAGGATTTCGAGACGCGGCAGCATATTGAGCTGCACCGCCTGCCGGGTCAGCGAGAAGGCGCCGGAGATCACCGCCTGGCTGGCGATAACCGTCGCGGCGGTTGCCAGCACCACCATCGGGATCAGCGTCCAGCCTTCGTTCATCTCGAAGAATGGGTGGCCGACGTGACCGTTCTTCGCCAGCACGAAAGCGCCCTGCCCGGCATAGTTGAGCAGCAGGCAGGGAAACACGATCCACAGCCAGGCGACCACGATGGGCCTGCATCCGAAATGGCCGAGATCGGCATAGAGCGCTTCTGCGCCGGTGACGGCAAGGAAGATGGCGCCGATGGTGACGAAAGCGACGTCGGGCGAATTGATCAGGAAGGCGACAATGTAATGCGGGCTGATCGCCCACAGGATTTCCGGGTCGGCGATGATCTGGTTGAGACCGGAAAGGCCGATCGCCAGGAACCATACAGCGGTCACCGGACCGAAGACTAATCCCACCCCACCCGTGCCAAAGCGCTGCACCGCGAACACCATGGCGAGGATGACCAGGGTCAGCGGCACCACATAAGGCTGGAAAGCAGGCGTGACGACGTTCATGCCTTCGACGGCCGAAAGCACCGAAATCGCGGGCGTGATGACCGCGTCGCCGAAAAACAGCGAGGCGCCGACGATGCCGATGCCCAGGATCACCGCCGACCGCTTGGGGAAACTGCCGCGCGCTAGCGCCATTAGCGACAGCACGCCGCCCTCGCCGCCGTTATCGGCGCGCAGCACGAACATGATGTACTTGATGGTGACGATAATAGTCAGCGACCAGATGATCAGCGACAGCACGCCGAGGATATCGCCGCGCTCGGCGACATTGCCGCCCGACGACGCCACCAGCGCCTCACGGAACGCGTAGATCGGGCTGGTGCCAATATCGCCATAGACAACGCCGAGCGCGCCTAGCATCAGCACCTTGGGGCTTTGCTGTTCGATTGCCGGATGGCTCGACTGTTCGACGGGTTCTGCCTCGCTACCAGTATTGGTAAGGACCATGGACGACACTCCGATAAGGGGCGGCCCTCTACCTTTGCTGCACTGCAATATCAAGTGCCGCAACGTAATGGCTCCGTATGCGGACCGCATTTGTTGCCGCACCGGCGGATTGTCTCATACGAAACCACCATCCCGCTCCCGGGCCATTTCCTCGACGAGACACAGGCTCAAGGGGAACCTGATGGAGGGCCAGACCGGATCAGCGATGATCTGCGGCAGGAAACGATGGCGCTGCTTGTAGCTGACGGCATATCTTTCTCCTGTGTGTGTCTGCCAGACGAGCGGGCGGGCACGGAAGTGGTCGCGCTCTACTGCCAGACATACTCGTCGAACCTGATGAAAACCTGACTTGTACACCCAGCCCAAACAGGTGCGAGGGGTCGGTCTATTACCAAAGGCTCTGAGGGCTGATTCTCTAGGGTTCCCGCCTCGATTGATCCGTGACCCTTCTTGTGTACCGCCCCGGGTTGATCGGAGGCTCCAACTCCTGAGAAGGTGGAACCATGACAAGGAAGGCGACCAACAAGTTCTCTCCCGAGGTCCGGACCCCCGCGGTGCGGCTGGTTCTGGATCACGAACGCGAGCATACGTCGCGGTGGGCGGCGGTTTCATCGATCGCCGCCAAGATCGGCTGCACGGCGCAGACGCTGCATGAGGGGTGAAGAAGGCCGAGCGCGACAGTGGCGTGCAAGTCGGTGTGCCTACGGATGTGGCGACGAAACTCAAGGCTCTGGAACGCGAGAGCCGTGAGCTTCGCCAGGCCAACGAGATCCTTCGCAAGGCTTCCGCGTATTTTGCCCAGGCGAAGCTCGACCGCCGGTTCAGGCCACGATCGCGTTCATCGACGATCACCGCAAGGCGCATGGGGTCGAGCCGATCTGCAAGGTGCTGCCGATCGCCCCGTCGACCTACCACGACCATGTCGCCAAGCGCGTCGACCCCTGCCGGCTGTCGGCTCGGGCAAGATGGGATACAGCCTCGAAGGATGAGGTCCGACGGTTTGAGGCGAACTTCCGCGTCTACGGCGTTCGCAAGGTCTGGCGGCGGTTGCGTCGCGAGGGCTTCGACGTCGCCCGCTGCACGGTTGCCCGCTTGATGAAGGCCATGGACCTCGAAGGCATCGTCCGCGGCAAGCCGATCCGCACTACGGTGAGCGACAAGGCCGCACCTTCCCCTCTCGACCACGTCAACCGCCAGTTCCATGCTCCGGCGCCGAACATGCTGCGGGTCTCCGACTTCACCTGCGTCGCGACCTGGACGGGCTTCGTCTATGTGGCCTTTGTCATCGACACCTATGCCCCGTCGGATCGTCGGCTGGCGGGTGAGCCGGACGGCGCATGCAGCCTTCGTTCTCGATGCCCTGGAACAGGCTCCATGATCGGCGGCCCGTGCAGGGAGGCGGGCTCATCCATCACAGGGATAGAGGCAGCCAAGGCGGATTCAACCGGTCGTCGCAACACCGGCATCATACTGTCCCCCAAGGAGCTGGTCGAGGACTTCGGCAGGTGTTTTACAGCCGAGCGTTTTGCGCGGTCTTGTGTTGATAGCATGGGCGACTGCGTCCAGTTCCCGGGCTGTGTGCCGACTGAGATCCGTGCCCTTTGGAAAGTACTGTCTCAGCAAGCCGTTGGTGTTTTCGTTGGAGTCTCGCTGCCACGGGCTTGGGGATCGCAGAAGTAAATCTCGAGCCCGGTGTCGATGCGCAGGTCGGCTGCTGCGCCATTTCCGCTCCATGGTCCCAAGTCAGCGACTGACGCAGTTGCTCGGGAAGTTTGCCCATGGATCGGGCTATGGCTCTGCGGACTGCTTCAGCGCCGTGGCCGGCAAGTGGTGGACCGTTCTTGATGCGCAGGCTCTGCTGATAGCCATGCATGCGCGGCAGGTGAAGCAGCATTGTGAAGCGTGAACTTCGTTCCACGAGCGTGCCGATCGCCGAGCTTCCGAAAGGATGAGGTCGCCTTCCCAATGTCCGGGGACAGCCCGATCGGCAATTTCGGCCGGACGGTCGCTTATGATAACGGCGTCTCCAATGAAGGGCTTGTTGCGCACTCGGGCCCGTTCGCGCGGTACGCGCAACGCTCGGCCTGAACGCAGACATGCGGTCAGTTCTCGGCGCAATGCTCCGCGTCCTTGAATGTACAAGGACTGATAGATCGTCTCGTGGCTGATCCGCATGGTTTGATCCTCTGGATAATCGATCTGAAGACCGATTTAGCGATCTGCTCGGGGCTCCAGGGCTGCCGACCACCTCCGGCTCTGCCGGTGAACAGCCCTCCGCATTTTCCATACCCACCTTGGGGCCCTCGAATGAGGCGCCATGCGGGTTGGTGACTTTGCTAGCCAAGCGCTCCGCAACATATTCACGCAGAGCCGGATTGACCGCCAGCTTGCCAGGAGGCCGCCGGGACGCACGATCGGCGTGCCATCAGGCGGCACTGGTCCGGTAATCCAGATTGCCGCTGCGCGTCGCGGCATTGCGCCTGACCTCCCGCGAGATTGTGCTCGGCGGCCGACCTAGCTTACGCGCAATGGCCCGGATGCCGATTCCCCGGCAAGCTCAAGCGCAATATCCTCGCGCTCCCGAAAGAAGGATATCGCCCCGAAGGCGGCTTTGCCCACGGCGCCAAATGCGTTGGCGGCATCCCTCCTGCACTCCGAAACCAGCGCGGACCAAGAGGCGTTGATATACCGGCATCCAGTGCGGCCTCCTCGCTCGAACGTCCCAAGGCAATAGCTTGCCAGAACCGGAAGCGATTCTCACGCTGTCAGGCAGGCGGACGCCCGGGCGAATCTAGCTTCTTTCGAGTGCACCGATCTGAAGCGCGTTGGTGAACCGTCATTGCAACCTCCAATCCCTTGGTGTTGCGACGACCGGTTGAATCCGCCCAATAGTCAGCATTCGATACACCGAGCGCTTGGCGGAGGCCGGCGTCGAACCCTCGGTGGGCAGTGTCGGCGACTCTTTCGATAATGCTCTCGCCGAAACGATGAACGGTCTTTACAAGGCCGAGGTGATCCATCGACGCGGACCCTGGCGCTCATTCGAGGCCGTCGAGTTCGCCACGCTCGAATGGGTCGACTGCTTCAACAATCGCCGGCTGCTGGAGCCCATCGGCAACATCCCGCCGGCCGAAGCCGAGGAACGCTACTACGCCATGTTGGATGAACCAGCCATAGCCGCGTGACTCAAACGAAACGGCCTCCGAAAAGCCCGGGGCGGTTCACATCGCATTTGATGCCAACTTCATCGTATTTTCTTCGTCTTAGACGGGCTTTTGGCAGACCCACAGAGCTGGGAACCCTTTGCCATACTACAACTGTAACATCATATCGGTTTAGCAGGTCAAGCTTCGGTGGTACCCTCATTGGGTAGAATAACTACTTTGGAGGCGAGCAATGGATCGCGATAACAAACGGGCACGCGCAGCTGCAAGATCATCTCAAGGCGTGGGGAGCAGTAGCCTCCGTGACGTTCCAGAGGGGCCATTGAGCGATGTTGCAGAACGGCTGGTAACCGCTAACCCGCGCGATACAGCGCGAAATCTTGGGGGCTTCAAAGGCCTCGGGACGCACGAGCGAACAGCCGTTCGGGGCACTCAAGCCGGGCCAGAAACTGACCTCGCGAGATTTGAAAGGCGGGCCAATCAGCTTGGACGATCAGCCATCGATCTGGCCGAGAAATTAACAGCCGGATTGGGGTACACCCCGGATGACGTAGCGTTGCAGCAAGTCAGAGCGGTCAGTAATGTATGCCATTACCTAACGCCAGGGATGCAAGATGCTATTGTTAATCGCATTGGCAACATGGAGCCGTCGTCGCAAGCTCTCGGAGCTCTTTACGTTGCGCCACACTTCAGTAAGTTTAATGACGAAAATAAATCTCGCATTCTTGATCAGGCCATTGGATTGGCTTCTGATCCGGATGTCAATGTCAAGTTGACAGCATCCAATGCTATTCTCAACGCGTATCACCAGTTCGACGCAAATCAACAGGCCCAAGCTCACTCAGTTCCCGGCATGCAACACATCTTGCCGCACATGCCGCCGCCGCAGCATGCAGCAGAGGAACGGAGTGCGAATCTGGACGGCCACATAGCAGGTATTGAGGCTGCAGTCCGTGATACAGTAAGCCCGCAAACCTCCTATGAACAGCTGCAGCGGGGTGCTCAAGTCGGGCAGTCCATAAGCCACACCTACAATCACGCCCGAGAGGACCTAATGGAGGCCACCAGAAGCAGAGATCGCTCCGGCCGTTGAGGTCTCGGCCATGGTACAGTGACGCTTTCTCTCCCGAATTCCGTTTACGGCCTTGCCGTTTCCAATTCGCTGGCCGTTGAGGTACCTGCTTAGTGTAACTTTCAAAAACCACGTCTGCCGGGTGATGCGCTGCAAGCATCGCACCACCCGCTGCGGCATCGATCTGTCGAGCGGCGACATCGCGCGACGTCGGTTCGGTCTCTGAAGCACGCGCAGCATTAGCTACGGCTAATCCGGCAATGGAACAATGCTTTCAACAAAAACGACGCCCCCCAACATAGCCATTAGCATCGCGTGCTCACTCGCCGTGGGCTTCTGTGCGGCAAGTCTTTACGCAACCTTCCGCCACGGCGGTAGCGGCGAGGCTCTGATGGCGTTTGATGTCCGTGCCTTTTGGTTTGAGACGCCCTTCTATTTGGGTTTCGCAACCCCCGTTTTCTATCGGGGCGCGGCTATCGTGCTCTCGACGTCCGCGGTCGTCTTGCTGATTCAGCAGATCGTATTGCGCCGCAAGCTCGAACACCACGGGACGGCTCGTTGGGCTCGAGTGGATGAAATGCGACGCACGGGATATCTGCGACGATACCGTGGCGTGACAGGGCCGGTGTTTGGGAAGACAAGTGGCCCTTTCTGGCCTGGCTACTACCTGACCAATGGCGAGCAGCCTCACAGCCTCATCGTTGCACCGACCCGCGCTGGCAAGGGCGTCGGCATAGTCATTCCAACGCTACTTACATTCAAAGGCTCGGTGATAGCTCTGGACGTCAAGGGGGAGCTCTTTGAGCTCACCTCGAGGGCGCGCAAAGCCGCAGGTGACGACGTGTTTAAATTCGCGCCGCTGGATTCGGAGCGGCGCACAAACTGCTACAATCCGCTGTTGGATCTTATAGCGCTGCCTCCACAGCAGCAATTCACCGAAGCCCGCCGCTTGGCCGCAAACTTGATTACGGCCAAGGGGGAGGGCGCGGAAGGTTTCGTCAGCGGCGCTCGAGATATCTTTGTCGCGGGAATCCTTGCCTGCATCGAGCGGGGCACGCCAACAATCGGCGCCGTCTATGACCTCTTCGCCCAGCCGGGGGAGAAGTTTAAGCTCTTCGCGCGACTCGCCATGGAGACCCAGAACAAAGAGGCACAACGCATCTTCGACGACATGGCGGGGAACGATACCAAAATCCTAACCTCCTACACTTCCGTGCTCGGCGATGGCGGGCTCAACCTGTGGGCGGATCCCGCTGTAAAGGCGGCTACAAGTCGCTCGGACTTTTCGGTATATGATCTTCGCCGTCGCAGAACGTGCATCTATCTTTGCGTTGGTCCGAACGACCTTGAGGTGATCGCGCCTTTGATACGCTTGTTTTTTCAGCAAATCGTTTCAATTCTGCAGCGGTCGCTGGCCCGCCGGGATGAAAAGCACGAGGTTCTCTTCCTGCTCGATGAGTTCAAGCACTTGGGTAAGCTGGAGGCGATCGAGACCGCAATCACGACTATCGCGGGCTACAAGGGGCGTTTCATGCTCATCATCCAAAGCCTTTCGGCACTGACGGGGGCTTATGGAGAGGCTGGCAAGCAGAATTTTCTCAGCAATACCGGACTGCAAGTGTTCATGGCCACGGCTGATGACGAGACTCCGAACTACATTTCCAAGGCCATCGGTGAATACACGTTTGAAGCCAAATCGATTTCCCACAGCCAGGCGCGAACGTTCGACTGGAACATTCAGAATTCACATCAAGGTGCACCGCTATTGCGTCCCGAACAGGTTCGGCTGCTCGATGACGACTACGAGATTGTTCTCATCAAAGGTCTGCCACCATTAAAATTGAGGAAGGTGCGTTATTTCTCGGATCGCATTCTGAAACGCATCTTTGAAAGCCAGACAGGCGCCCTCCCGGAGCCGGCGCCCTTGATGGGAGCAGAGGAGGCGCTCTCCGCAGAATCTCAACTCGATGACCCGCTGTGTGAATTGGCGCAGGACTTTGACGATACAGTTTGATGTGAGGCTAGTATGGACCCGCGAAATAGTAATCCATCCCGTGTAACAGCTTTGTCGCAGGTGCAGGACGCCGGCTTGGAAGACGGGCAAGCGGTCCAGGCCCGGCGAGTGGGCTTTGAGCAGCACGTGTCCGAGGCGCTCCGGCCGCTGTTCGATGGTCGAGCTGACGAGCCGCCAACCGATCCAGAGGAGCTTCTGCGACTGGAACAGGGGTTTCGCGAGGTGCTTCAGCGAGGGCAGGATCATCAAGCCGCCTCGTCTTTTTTCAGCAACCCAGGGATGCCCGCTGGACGGGATGACCTCAACAGAAGCGTGTCGGAGGCTTTCGCAAGCTCTGGGACGCCGGAGTTCGGGCCGCCGCCCCCAGTCTTGGCTGCCAGCGAACAGCAGATCCGCCCTTCGCCGGATGCGCTTGACCAGGGCAACCACCTGCCACCCGAGTGAGTCGTCCCAACAATGAACATTCCCCAGCGCTGTTGTGGCCAGCGGAGACGCACAGCGCCCTGAACACGCCGCAAGCCGTCGCCATTCAGCAGCAGCTGAGCGAAATCGGCAATTCAGGCGGCCGCGTGCCTATGCAGAGAGGGGCTGATGCGATCTCCGGACCGGTAGCTCTCGCCGTAACTGATCAGGCTGGTACTGTTGGAAGACTTGATCAGCCTCGTCACCCCAATCTCCAGCATAGCTCACTGTCACGCGGCCAACGTGCCTCCGTAGCTAACGTCTACGTCAGCGTTGAAGAAGTACCCTGCGCCACGGGATGTTTTGACCAGGCGAGGGTTGGCCGCATCAGCCTCCAGCTTTCGGCGCAAGCGCATGATTAGGACATCGATACTTCGATCGTACACCTCTTCTCCACGCACACGGCTCGCGAGCAAAAGCCGTTCTCTGGATAGCACGTTGCGGGGGTTCTCCAGAAATGCGATCAAGAGATTGAACTCACATGCGGTAAGCTTGACCTCGCCACGCTCCGCACAGATCAGTCGCCGCTGCTTCACGCTGAGCTTCCAGGCCCCAAAGCGAAATGAGCGCTGCTCTCTGGTTCGTGGACTAGAAATGCGCTGGCGTAGCGCTACTCGAATGCGGGCCAAGAATTCGCGCATCCCGAAAGGCTTGGGAATGAAATCGGTTGCGCCGAGCTCCAGTGCAACCACTTTTTCCGCCTCATCAAGCCGGTCGCCGCTGATCACTATGATAGGAACATCCGATTTTGTCGCCAGATTGCGGACGATCGCAAGTCCATCCTCCCGGCCTAGGTTAAGGTCGACAACCACGAGATCGACTGGCTCACGTGAAAGAACATAGTCAAACTGCTTGCTATCGTGGACTGCGGTTACCTTCAGGGCATGCATCGTGAGATACTCGGCGATGAGGCGCCGCATTGCGGCATCATCGTCAATGACAAGAACATGTTTCAACGGCACACCTTCAATCTTGAATCCCCTTGTCTAAACCTGTTGCCGAGCAACCCTGGGGCACGGACCCAGAACAGCTGCCCCTGATACCACTCGCCGTGGCGTGCGGCCAATGTGAGGCCGTGCTCGTCCTGGTCTTTTCATCCCCAGCGAATTGACCGCACCAAGGCAGCCCGTGGCCACCAGACAGGTTCAAGCGCCGACATGACCCTGCCGTGCGGTCCTTCGCTTTTTCGCTTCGAGCTCCCCCGTTGGTGCAGGCCTGCCAATATCACTCGAGTTTGACCTCATGGATGCCAGGTTTCCTGCTATGCCCTTGCATCCTGGTCATCCTGGAGTTTGCGGACCTGGATCATCTCGATATCCTCCGGCTCGTGGATCCAGCTCGGACATGGTTGAGCAGCGCGGCGTTTGGCTTGATCGGATAGGCGGTCGGCGGAAGAAGACCGTGATTCGCTGCAGCGGCCTTGTGCCAAATAGTATGTCTCCTGCCAAGCCGGCTTCGTCCAAGGTGGCCGGCGGCCTCAAATGCTGTTCGGGCGACCGGCAGGTCGCCGGTTGCGGTGAACGTCCGGGCTAACATTTCTCAGTTACTGCAACTCCTCCATCTTGAGCGTGTCACTATGCTTGTCCATTGCGCCGTCGGACTCCGTCAATGACGTGCGGATTTCTGCCGATGGGACTGTGCATGATCCACCCTTTGACGGCGGGAACAGCTGAACCAGGCTCGCACCAGGATGGGCTGCGCCGCCACGTCTTCCCAGTTGACCCTCTCCCCCGCGGATTTGCGCCTTCGAGCCAGCTTCGCGGACGAGCTCGCGTCTCAAGCAATGATCTGAGTGTGCAGGGCCGCGCATGGCTGCTCTTTGAGGACCGGCAGCATACCGGCAAAGTTGGGCTGCTTTATCGCCTTCGTCGATTCCCCACGGTGATCCCGAGCCTGAACAAACCCGCCAAGCTCCCCATTTTTGTCCTTGGCTTGGCGCTGACAGAAGTACCATCCATGACGCCGAAGTCGCGGCCCACACTCCAGGAGCAACGGACGGCCGGGACGAGCAATCCTGTACAGGAGTTATTGTACCAAGATGCTCCGGATGTCGCTGGCTGATCGGGCCCGCGCCACCCACGCATGCGCAAGATGCTCACCCGCGCTGATACGAACACGGTCTTTGCTTCAGTTGAAACCGAAAAGCTGAACTTGAACATCACACAGTAACAAACCTCCCCGATAAGCGCGTGCCGGACAGGGCCAGAACCCGTCCGGCGGCTTGGAAAGGTAGGTGATAGGGAATGTTTATTGCAGCTTGGCCGCTGGCCATCGTCCTGATGACATCCATGTCACTCCCAGCCGAGCCCGCGCCACTTTCTCCGCGTGAGTTCCGCAGCCTGTCGCGCAAATGCGCCCCCTGGGTTGCGCCGTCCACCCTCGCCGCGATTGCCAAGATTGAAAGTGGCTTTGAAACGCTGGTGGCTCATGACAACACCACAGGTGAGCAGCTTCGCTGGATAGACCACCTGGAAGCCACGCGGGGCATCAAGGAACGCCTCGAAGCACAACATTCTGTCGATGTTGGATTGATGCAGATAAACAGCAAGAACTTTGCCATGCTCAATCTCACGCCGGAAAGGGCTTTCGAGCCCTGCGCCTCGCTTTCGGCTGCCGCCCACTTGCTTGAAAGCCGGTATGCCGGCGGCACCACTGCTGTGGCACAGCAACTGGCGCTTCGCCGTGCCATCTCGGCCTATAACACGGGCGACGTCACGCATGGCTTCGCCAACGGTTATGTACGCAAGGTCGAGTCGGCCGCAAAGGACATCTCAAGTCTCCTTGAGAGAACGCTGGAGCCGACTGCTCGAGATGTGCCGCACCTTGAGGCACCCGGTCGGAAAGCCGTGCCGCCTCTGCTCCAGCAGAGCCAACAGGCCAATAGAAAGAAGCAGCCCAACCAAGATTCTTGGGACATCTGGGGCTCGTATCAGCCGGACCGCTCCGGGGCCGATCCCTCCGATCCGACAGGCAGCCAGGCTGCGAAAGCACGGGAACCCGCGAACCCGAACAAACTCGTATTCGATTGAAACATGGAGATGCAATGATGACGCCACTCAAGATACTTCGTGCGCTTAAAACGCGTGTTCCTTCGCCTTTTTCCATGCTGCGCATGGCGGCTGAATATGTACCGGCCGCTGCTGCAGGCGCGGCGTGGACGGTCTTCTACAGCGGGCCAGCCGCGGCTCAGGTGACCGGAGGGACGGATCCTGCCAAGATGGTCCAGAATATCTGCACGTTCATACTTGGCCCCTTTGGACAATCACTGGCCGTGCTCGGGCTCGTAGCCATCGGTATCTCTTGGATGTTCGGTCGTGCTTCACTTGGCTTGGTTGCGGGTGTCGTTGGAGGGATCGTCATCATGTTCGGGGCCAGCTTCCTGGGCAAGGCGCTCATAGGCGGCGGCTGATGAGCGACCGGTTGGAAGTGAGCACCCTCTATGTGGCGGCGACGCGCCCCGCACTGTTTCTGGGGGTGCCGCTGACGCTGGCCGGATTGCTCATGATGTTGGCTGGGCTTGTTATCATTATCCTTCAGAACCCGCTCTACGAAATCGTTCTCGTGCCACTCTGGTTCGGAGCACGGCTGGTTGTTGAGCGTGACTATAACGCGGCAAGCGTCGTGCTGCTCTATTTGCAGACGGCCGGCAGAAGCGTGGACGGGCCGGTCTGGGGAGGCGCAAGCGTCAGCGCCAATCCGATCAGAGTGCCGAAACGCGGAAGAGGAATGGTGTAATGTTCGGCGCCAGCGGCCGGACCGAGAGGTCTGGCGAGATCTACCTTCCGTATGTTGGTCACGTAAGCGATCAGGTTGTCCTTCTGGAAGACGGATCGATCATGGCCATGGCACATGTGAACGGTGTGCCCTTTGATTTGGAAGACGCTGAGATGCGCAACTCGCGCTGCCGCGCGTTCAACACTCTCTTGCGCAACATCGCCGATGACAATGTCTCGATATACGCTCATCTTGTGAGACACAACGATGTGCCGGCGCCGGCGCCGCGCCAGTTTCAAAGTGCATTCGCTGGCAGTCTGAGCGAGGCCTACGAGCGTCGTGTGCTGTCGGGAAAGCTCTTTCGCAACGATCACTTCCTCACTTTGATCGTGTCCCCCCGCACCGCAATCGGCAAGATCGGCTTGCGGATTGCCAAGTCCCGCAGACGGAATGAGCACGATCTAGCCACCCAAATGCGGAGCCTGGAAGACCTCTGGCACATCACTGCTGGCGCACTCGGCGGTTACGGTCTGCGCCGGTTGGGCATTCGTGAGAAAGGCAACGTGCTCTTCACGGAAATCGGCGAGGCGCTTCGGCTCATGATGACTTGCCGGTTTCTTCCGGTTCCGATGGTTACCGGCTCACTTGGCGCCTCGATCTACACTGACCAGGTCATCTGCGGGAAGCGGGCGCTTGAGATTCGAAGGCCCGGGGATAGCTCCGTCGGATCATTGTTTTCGTTCCGTGAATATCCGGCGACGACGCGGCCGGGCATGCTAAATTCCTTGCTGTCCGCCAACTTCCCGCTTGTCCTGAGCCAGAGCTTTTCCTTCCTCACTCGCCCACAAGCTCATGCCAAACTAAGCCTTAAGTCCAGCCAGATGACGAGTGCCGGCGACAAGGCTCTCACCCAGATCAATGAACTTGCCGAGGCAGAGGACGCACTGGCAAGCAACGAATTCGTGATGGGTTCGCATCATCTGAGCCTGTGCGTCTATGCCGACAGCCTCAATAGCCTTGCAGATCGCGCAGCAAGTGCCCGCGCACGGCTGGCCGACGCCGGCGCCGTTATCGTCCAAGAGGGCATCGGCATGGAGGCCGCATATTGGTCCCAACTTCCGGGGAACAACAGGTGGCGCACGCGCCCGGGGGCGATCACCTCACACAATTTTGCCGGGCTCGTCTCATTTGAGAACTTCCCAAGCGGTTCCAGTTCCGGCCACTGGGGCAATGCTGTTGCGCGCTTTCGCACAAACGGTGGAACTTCTTTCGACTACATCCCCCATGAGAATGACGTCGGCATGACGGCAATATTCGGGCCCGTTGGCAAAGGCAAGACGACGCTGATGACCTTTGTCCTCGCGATGCTTGAGCAAAGCTTGGTCGATCGCAATGGTGCGATCGTCTTCTTCGACAAGGATCGGGGTGGTGAACTGCTGGTGCGAGCCACGGGAGGGACATATCTTGCGTTGCGCAGAGGCGCTCCGAGCGGCTTGGCCCCTCTGCGTGGACTGGACAACACCTCCGCCTCCCGGGACTTTCTGCGCGAGTGGTTGATGGCCCTGATCGAGAGTGACGGCCGTGGTCCGATCTCGCCGGAGGAAAGCCGTCGGCTGGAACGCGGCATTGTTCGTCAGCTTTCGTTCGAACCCCCTATGCGCTCACTTGCGGGCCTGCGCGAGTTCCTATTGCACAGCCCCTCCGAGGGCGCAGGAGCACGGCTGCAGCGGTGGTGTAGAGGGGGGGCGCTTGGAT
Source organism: Mesorhizobium sp. M0633 (assembly GCF_040320645.1). Lineage (NCBI taxonomy): Bacteria > Pseudomonadati > Pseudomonadota > Alphaproteobacteria > Hyphomicrobiales > Phyllobacteriaceae > Mesorhizobium > Mesorhizobium sp. M0633. The sequence continues at coordinate 13,450 of NZ_JAMYQC010000043.1, read as the reverse complement.
GGGCCTTTGACGGCGACGTGGACGAAGTAAGGCTGGATGCCTCCATTACGGGCTTCGACATGACGCAGCTCCTGGAATATGAGGAGGTCTGTGCACCGGCCGCCGCATACCTTCTGCATCGAGTGGGCGCTATCGTCGATGGTCGTCGGTTCGTCATGAGCTGCGACGAATTTCGATTCTATCTACTCAACCCCCAATTCTCGGCCGTTATCGACAAGTTCTTGCTCACGGTCCGCAAAAACAACGGCATGTTGATACTCGCAACGCAGCAGCCTGAACACGTTCTGGAATCGCCTCTCGGAGCTAGTCTCGTTGCGCAATGTATGACGAAAATTTTCTACCCATCACCGACGGCGGACCGCTCTGCGTATGTCGATGGCTTGAAGTGCACTGCGCAGGAGTTCGAGGCAATCCGCCAGGGAATGGCAATCGGCAGCCGCAAGTTTTTGCTCAAGCGCGATAGCGGGAGTATTGTTTGCGAATTCGATCTTGGGCAGATGCGCGAGTACGTAGCCGTACTCTCGGGGCGGGCCAACACAGTGCGCTTTGCCGACCAGCTTCGTAACCAGCACGGAGACGCCCCAAGTGGGTGGCTCGACAAGTTCATGGCCCGGTACCACGAAGTTCAAGACTGACGGAGGAATATTCATGAAATTTGCCAAACTTGCAGTAACGACCCTTGCTGCTTCCCTTCTGCTTCACGGACAGGCCCGTTCGCAATTTATCGTCAGCGACCCTGTAACAGAAACACAAGCGACCTTAACAGCGCTTTCCAATGCGGCGATCCTTGAGAGGTCAATCGAGACGCTCGCTACCACGATTGAAATGGTGACAATTCTAACGTCGTCATTCGCTGTCACGGGACTGCTAAGCTCACTTAACCAAGGAAATCACTACCCGTCGAGCAATAAGCTGGAGGAGCAGATGTTTGATGCTCGGGCGCCAGCTTCGATTATGGCCCGTAACATTGCGAAGGACCCAAATCGGATAGTCAACGGCACCGATTCAGAAGCGAAACTGTTACAGGGACAAATCGCCGGGGCCGCCAATGCCGCAGCTATTGCAGCCGACACTTTGGGCATGATGGACAAGCGCCTTAAGGATAACGCCGGCACGCTTGGTCAGCTTTCCCGCTCGGGAAATATTATGCAGGCCACCGTGACCAACGGTCTGGTCCTCAAGCAGATTCACGATGCGATGATCCAAAATGTCCAGGCCACGAGTCTGCTGACAATGGCCACTGCACAAGGGAGCCTTCACGCCGTGGAGGAGGCCGCCACGCAGCGTCGCGAACATCAGGACACCGCTAATATGTTTAGCATCCTCCCGTAAACCACACAGAGTTCATCAGGCTCAGCTGCGCTGATCAGGGACACATCAGGCTCACGCCATGAATTTCAAAATTCCCGCGCCATTCACGACTATACACACGATCTTTCATGGGGCCTTCACGTCCGGGCTGCACAAAGTGCTTGAAAACGTCCAAGCGGCGGTCAGTGCGCCTCTGGTTGCGTGTGTCACGCTCTGGATAATAATCCAAGGCTGTCTGGTCATGCGTGGTCAAGTCGATGCGCGCGGGGGTATCTCGCGCGTAATCATGGTGTCGATTGTCGTCGCCCTTATCTTAGGGCAGGCCAACTATCAGCAGTACATTGAAGCGCTCTTCGACGACACGATTCCGAGGTTGGCTCACGACATCAGTGGCAGCGACTTGCCCTTCATCGGAATCCCCCAGAAGCTCGATCTAATGTTTGCTTCAAGCCAGTATGTCTTTCAGCTGATTGCTTCCGAAATTGGGCCTATGAACGGCCAGGACATACTTGCTTTCGAGGGAGCGCAATGGATTTTCTACGGCGCGCTGTGGACAGCGTTCGAGATCTACGATGCCGTTGGAATTCTGACGAAGGTGCTCTTGACGATCGGCCCCCTGGTCCTTGTAGGCTACCTTTTTGATCACACTCGAGACATAGCCACCAGATGGATCGGCCAACTGCTCTCGTACGGGCTGCTGCTTCTCCTCCTCAACATCGTTGCAACGATAGTAATCGCTGCCGAAGCAGTCTCGCTGGCAGCCATGCTTTTGATGATCAAATTCTCGGGCACGACAGCAGCCAAGATCATCGGGCTTTACGAGCTCGACATGCTTTTCCTAGCTGGTGACGCTCTGATCGTCGCGCTTCCGACGATCGCCAGCAGCATCGCCGGCGGCTCTTGGGGAGGTGCGAACCGACCTCTTAACAGCCTCAATCGCCACTTTGCCAAAACGGCGGGTGGTTAATCAATCGACAAGCTCGGTGCCAAAAACATGAAATATTGCCTACTTCTGTCAATCCTCGCTTTGGCCGCCTGCAAGACGAGCCATGGGCTTGCGACATGCGCGGGTGCCCCATTCCAACTGAACGTGGGACAATGGGAAACCACCCCTGAGGATCTTCAGGTCGAATGCGCGGAAGAGCCAAAGTGAAAGTTCCTGAACATGCCCTTCTGGTGGAGAGAGAAACGCTAGCCGCCCATTATAAGAAGGTGGAAGCGTTTCAAACTTCACGAGCGAAGTCTGCGCGGCGCCTGTCAAAGGCCCTGATAGCCTTTGCCGCAGCGGCGGTCCTAGGAAATGTTGCCCAGGCATTTACCATTGCTGCCATGGTCCCGTTGGCCAAGCTCGTACCTGTGTTCCTCTGGGTCCGGCCGGATGGGACCGTCGACAGCGAAGTGTCAGTCTCTCGACTGCCGGCAACCCAAGACCGAGCCGTCATAAATGCTTCGCTGTGGGAATATGTACGCCTGCGCGAGGGGTACACAGCAGATACAGCCCAATACGCCTATGACCTCGTATCCAGTTTCAGCGCGCCGGCTGTGCGACAGCAATATCAAGATTTCTTCAACTATCCGAATCCCACCTCGCCGCAAGTCACGGTCGGCAAACGCGGCAAGCTCGAGGTCGGGCATATTTCTTCAAACGACATCAGTCCGGACGTTCAACAGATCCGTTACAAACGTACGCTTGTTGTCGATGGGCAGATGCCGATAGTGACCACCTGGACAGCTACCATCCGCTACGAGCGCTTGACGGGTCTGCCTGGGCAATCGAGGCTCACCAATCCGGGAGGTCTACTCGTCACTTCCTATCAAAGCTCGGAAGATAGCGTATCGAACCTGGGCTATGTGCAGCCATGACAAAAAGAGCGTTTCTCGCGCTGGTCTGTTCACTCTTCTTAACGATGGAAGCGTCCGCGGAAGACACACCACTTGCCGGCAAGCATGATGCGCGCATGCGCTACCTGGCTTACCGTCCTGACGAAGTGGTGCGCCTGTCTACCGCAGTGGGGGCAACGCTGGTTGTCACATTCGCGGCCAACGAGACAGTCGCAGCCGTGGCCGTTTCCAATAGCAAAGACCTGGCTGCGCTCCCGCGCGCCAACTATCTCTTTTTTAAGGCTAGCCGGATGCTCCCGCCGCAGCCGGTCATCGTGCTGGCCGAGAGTGAGTCCGGTACACGGAGATACGTCTTCAGTATTTCAACGAGAGCGATGCCAAAACTCGATGAGCAGCAACCTGACCTATACTACAGTGTGCAGTTCACCTATCCTGCTGATGAGGCTGCTGCTCAGAGAAAGGACGCAGAAAGGCGCTCGATTCTTGGTCAGGCCCGGGCGAAAGTGCTGCGCGACGAGAGAGTTCAGGATTTGTTGAATCGGCCCGCCGCAACTACCAGTCCGGACGAAAGCAATTTTCACTACGTCGCAAAGGGCGATCGATCGCTGGCGCCGCTGGAAGTTTTCGATAATGGCTTTACCACCGTATTTGGCTTCGCAAGCAATTCCCGCATACCCTCCCTCTACATTATCAATCCCGACGGCAAGGAAGCCGCTGCCAATTACACGGTCAAAGGAGACTATGTTGAAGTATCCGCAGTCGCCCGGGAATGGCGTCTGAGAGATGGCAATACGGTCTTGTCCATTTTCAACAGGGCTTATGACCCTGTGGGACGAGCGCCAGTGACCGGTACAGTGACACCCGACGTGTGGCGCGTTTTGAAAGGCCCGGCCGATGAATGAAACCGGCCCACAGTCGGGACATGATGTCCATGCCTCAGGATCGATGGTCTCGGAGCCGGCCCGCCGGCATGTTTCGGGATTGCAGAAGTTGGCCGTCGCTGCTCTTGTTCTCATCTCATCTCTATCGCTCATCTGGCTCGGCGGTCGTCCCAGCACACAAGACGAGCCAACTCAGCCAAAACCTCCAATTGTCGCCGACGCCGAGCCATTCCGCCCCGTGCCGATTGAGATTGCTCCCGAAGCTCCAGCACCCGTACAGGCGGCGCAGGCAGGAGATCCTGCGCCATCCACGCCGCCTCCGGCGCCAGCTGATCCGCCGCCGGAGGAAACACCAATTTTCGCCTACAGTGGCAGCGGTCAAATGCCCAACGACGGTCAGCGGAGCGAAGACAACCATAGGGATGCTCCCGCGACCTCGCATGAGATTTCAGACGCTGGCGATCTGACGGGGCGATTGAAGCCAGATATACAGGAGCCAAGCCGGGCCACACTTTTGCCGCACCCTGATCTCGTGATTACCCAAGGAACGATAATTCCCTGCATTTTGCAAACGGCAGTCGACACAAATTTACCGGGTTATGTGAAGTGCGTCTTACCTAAAGACGTCCGCGGCGCCACCAACAACGTGGTGCTTTTGGATCGCGGGACGACCGTGATTGGCGAGATCCAGCGTGGTCTCCAACAGGGGGATGCGCGTGTCTTCGTGCTGTGGACGCGCATCGAAACGCCTGACCATGCCCTCGTTTCGCTAGCGTCGCCGGGCGCTGACGAGCTCGGCCGCTCCGGAATGCCTGGCACGGTGGATAATCACTTCTGGCAGCGCTTTGGCGGAGCAATGCTCATGAGCGTCATTCAAGGCGCGTTTCAGGCCGCCGGTCAATACGCTGGCAGCTCAGGTGGAGGAAGCGGCATCAACAGCTTCCAGAGCAACGCCGGACAAGCCGTTGACACGACCCTTAGAGCAACGATCAACGTTCCGCCAACTCTGAAGAAAAACCAGGGAGATGCTGTATCGATCTTTGTGGCTCGGGACCTCGATTTCTCAGATGTATACGATCTTAGACCGATCGCCGTGGCGCCAGCCCCCCAACATCGCCAACGCCGGAGAGACAACAATGCGACCGGAGGCTGACCCTCAATTGCGTTTGCTTCTCAACCCTGTTTTGAAATGGCTTGAGGAGCCAAGGACCGAAGAGGTCGCTATCAACCGGCCTGGGGAAGCCTTTGTCCGACAGGCCGGCGTTTTCACGAAACATCCGCTACCGCTATCTTATGACGATCTGGAGGACATCGCGATCCTCGCTGGAGCGCTGCGCAAGCAAGATGTCGGACCGCAAAGCCCCCTCTGTGCGACTGAGCTGCCGAACGGAGAGCGGCTGCAGATCTGTTTGCCGCCCGCTGTTCCCTCAGGAACAATAAGCCTGACGATACGGCGTCCCTCAAGTCGTGTGACCGAACTCAAGGAAGTTTCTTCTCGCTACGAATACTCGCGTTGGAATCAATGGCGGTCACGAAAGGAGCGCCAAGAGCGGCAGGACGAAACGATTCTTCAGCACTACGACCATGGTGACTTGGAGCAATTTTTGCGAGCATGCGTTTGCGGGCGGCTCACGATGCTGCTTTGCGGACCTACTGGAAGCGGCAAAACGACAATGAGCAAGACTTTGATCAACGCTATACCCCCGCAAGAGAGGCTGATAAGTATCGAGGACACGCTCGAACTTGCAATCCCGCACGAGAACCATGTCCGGTTACTCTATCCGAAGGACCGAGCAAGCGTAGGTGCGGTGACAGCCGAGCAACTGTTGCAAGCCAGCTTGCGCATGCGCCCTGATCGAATATTGCTTGGCGAGATGCGCGATGATGCTGCTTGGGCCTACCTTAGCGAAGTCGTCTCCGGCCATGCGGGATCAATATCAACGATTCATGGGGCGGATCCGGTCCAAGGCTTTAAAAAGCTCTTTTCACTCGTCAAGAGCAGCCCGCAAGGAGCTGCTGTGGAAGACCACACGCTTCTTGACCTGCTGTCGGCTGCCATTGACGTCATTGTGCCGTTCAGTACCCACGGCGACGTGTATGAGGTGGGGGAGGTGTGGCTCGCCGCCGATGCCCGGCGACGCGGAGAGACAGTAGCCGACCTTCTTAACAAGCACTAAGGCTAGAGCACGTCGGGGATCGGTAAGTCGTTTGTGATACGATGGCGTAATTTGTTCAGATTGAACGTCCACTTTGATTTGAGGGAGGTGGATAATGGGAGGAGGACTGGGCGTAGACCTTCGGTCACAAGTCTGAAGTCTTCGGGCGCCCTGTCGGCGCGGCAAGTTGCGGCACGATTCGACTGGGTGTATCGAGCGCGTCCGCTGAATTGCGCGGGCGACGCTCACCGAGCTGGTGCCGATGCCTGCTTCAAAAGCGGCATCGACACCCGGCAGGTCGTACCCTTGATTTACCTAGCCGCGCTCAATGAGTGTCTTCAAAGCCGCCGAACGTGGTTCGGAATGACCGGTGGTAAATCGGGAAGTGCCCTATAGGGAATCCTCCTGGTATTGCCTCCAGGGGGTCCTCTCAATGAACAAAGCCGCAACCTGCCCTTGCGACCTCAGCTGGAGTTTGCGACGCAACCCATAGGAGGATCGATGCGCAGAGAAATCGCAGGCAGAGTCGGTGGCATTGTGGGCTGGCCGACCGACGGTTTCAGCCCGTCAACAGGTCTTCACGTGTTCCATCCCCGACTATTGCAGGCGTGCGGCTTGCATGCTCCCGCGATCACCCATCGGAAAGAGCGTTACGAACACTACGAAGAGTTGCGCGACTTCCGCTGTCGCCCCGGTCTTACAGCGGACGGTGACCTGTCCGACCTTGATAGGACGTGAAATGCGAACGCTGCTCATTGATCATCATGTGGATCTTACGCGCGCTGTGCGAGTTGCGCTCGGGGATAGCGGTTTTGCCGTTGATGTAGTTGGCAACCTGGAACAGGCGTCGAGGGCATTTTGTTGCGCAACCTATGAAATTCTCCTGCTGGAGTTGGCTCTGCCAGATGGCGATGGCTTGGGCTGGCTGAGACAGCTAAGGAGCAACGGGCATTCAGTTCCAACCCTCATTATGAGTAGCATCAACGATCTCGAGAAGCGGATTGCAATTTTCAACGGTGGCGCGGACGACTTTCTGCTCAAGCCCGTCTCTTTCGATGAGCTCATCGCCAGAATGAGAGCCATTCTGCGCCGGTCGACACAGGTGACCGACCCCATCGTTGTATTTGGCAATCTCAATTTCGATCCGATCGGCCGACAGGTTTCCGTCTCGGGTCATCCTCTGAAGATCGCACGCCGCGAACTATGTATTTTAGAGCATCTGCTTATCCGTGCAGGCCGCATCGTGCCTCGTGCGCAGTTGGAAGATCACCTCTATTCGTTCAACGACGAGGTATCTGCCAACGCGCTTGAAGTCGGAATCTATCGCTTACGTGGACACCTGAGTAGGTCAGGTGCAACGCCACGTATCACGACCATGCGCGGCATTGGTTACATTCTTGAATTGACTGAGGCGGCATCCGCATAGTTGGTCTAAATTGAAAGAACAGACTGCCTGCCCGTCGTCAGGTTGAGCTTGTGGCCATAATGGACATCGCGGCCGCCCTTGACGATGGTGTCGGCATGCGGTTCGAACGGCTCTGTCGCAAACCTTTTTGTAAGCGAGCATGGCAAGAAAAACGCCTCAGCTGTGGAGGAGCACGTGATGTTCAAGGGCCGCCATTTCGACCAGTCGGTGATCCTGCTGTGCGTGCGCTGGTACCTGGCCTACACTCTGAGCCTGCGCGATCTGGAAGAGATGATGGCCGAACGCGTTGAAGGTCGACCACTCCACTGTGCATCGCTGGGTTGCCCACTTCTCGCCGTAGCTGCTGGAGCGCTTCAACCGGCGCAAGCGTGTGGTCGGCAGCAAGTGGCATTGGACGAGACGTACATCAAGGTCTGCGGCCATGGATGTATCTCTACCGCGCTATCGACATCCTCGGCGATACGGTGAGTTCTTCTTTAGCGAAAACCGTAACCTGGTGGCGGCCCAACGCTTCCTCCGCAAGGCGCTGACGCGCCATGGCCGGCCGGAGCGCATCGTCATCGACGGCAGCCAGACCAATTACGAAGCAATCCTTTCCTGCGACGCTGAAAGCCGGCTGCGGCAGCGATCGCGGCGACCGCTGAAGCCGATCCGCTCCGCAATAGCCGGCATCTCAACAATCGGATCGAACAGGATCACCGGCGTATCAAGCCGCATTCGATCCATGCTCGGCTTCAAGTCGCATGCGAACGACGTGGTTATCCTCTCCGGCATCGAGATGATCCACATGATGGGCAAGCGACAGGCGAGGTATGCCTACAAGTCTGTCGATCGCTGTTTCGATCTCCTCGCTGCCTGACGGACAGGCCGAAATGGCCGTTCACAACCCCATTTCCAGGTTTGCGACAGAGCCTTTTGTCGGCGTTGCCGGCTTCGAAGGGCCGGTGCGCGCCGAGCGGATCAAGATCACCCCCGGCCACCTTGCTGCGGCCACTCGCCGAGTACGAAGCGGTGGCCGGAGGGAGCTGGTGATGACGACCCTAGATCATGACCTGCTGATCGCAATCCTGGATCGGCTGAAGTTGACGGCGATCCGCGACCAGCTCGACACGCTCATGTCGAGCAAGATCGCGCAGTTCCCGTTTGTCCGCGAACTCGACGGCTTCGGCTTCGACGCGCAGCCATCGGTCTGCTTCAGCCAAACGTATTCATAGGTATGGGACAGGCTGCTATGTCCGCCACCCACGCCTGCTCCGAGGCCCTCCAGGGCAATGGTCTGAGACCTGGGCTCAAGCCCTTCGGCGAGGAGGATGAGACGCCGCTGGAGCTCGGGTGCAAGCGCTGCCACGCCCGCTCCGAGGCCCCACAAGGCCGAAGCGCAGTCGTCGGGGTCACGAGGCCCCTCGGCCACGACGACGAGACGCTGCTGGAGCCCGGTTGCAAGGGCTGCCACAGATGGCCTGAACCTGAATCCGCCTTTCTTGAGGCGTTGCGATTATCATCGCGGCGACACGCAGCTCTTGATTTGTGTGCGAAATCCTCAGCAGATCCATCGGGCTGAGCCGCTCAGCAATATCAACGAGAATGTCCAGCGGCAGATCAAGGATACTCAGAGGAGGAAACGCTTGATCTTGAGGCTCAGAGCGCGTCTGCTCCACTATAGAACAGGATGATTCACCGGGTCCTTCAACGCCAGCCGCCGGTTCCGATGAGAGAATTGTCCCTGATATCACGCTCGATGGAGTTAAATGCCGAGATGCGCGCCTTGCCACGCTCCTCAATGCCCCTCATGATTCACCGCCTATAGCTACCAACTGAATGAAGCATCGTGATTGTCGCGCAGCGGAATCCTCAAGGATCGGGCAGTTCGTAGGGGGCGCCGGTTTGACCAGGTTGAGCCCGCGAATTGCTCGATCGGACAAGATCCTAATTCTCGACCATGCGGTGAGGCTCGAACGAGATCCTCGGGACGCACTCCAAGGTTTCGATCATGTTCGGCACACAAGGAAAGGGCGGCATTGCTGCCGCCCTGTCCGCTGTAAGTTGATAGGGGCTGGATTAAAAATCCATACCGCCCATGCCGCCCATACCGCCGCCGCCCATGCCGCCAGGCATGCCGCCGCCAGCTGACTCCTTCTTCGGAGCCTCCGCGATCATGGCTTCGGTGGTGACGAGCAGGCCGGCGACCGAGGCCGCGTCCTGGAGGGCAGTGCGCACGACCTTGACCGGATCGACGATACCCATGGCGATCATGTCGCCATATTCGCCGGTCTGGGCGTTGTAGCCGTAGGTCGCGCCCTTGTTGTCGAGGATCTTGCCGGCAACGATCGAAGCTTCCGCACCTGCGTTCGAAGCGATCTGACGGGCCGGAGCCTGCAGTGCACGACGAACGATGTTGATGCCGGCAGCCTGGTCGGCATTGACGCCGGTGACCTTGATGTTGGCCGAAGCGCGCAGCAGTGCGACGCCGCCGCCTGCAACGATGCCTTCTTCCACGGCCGCGCGGGTCGCGTTGAGGGCGTCGTCGACGCGGTCCTTCTTTTCCTTGACTTCGACTTCCGTCGCGCCGCCGACGCGGATCACCGCGACGCCGCCCGCGAGCTTCGCCAGACGTTCCTGCAGCTTCTCCTTGTCGTAGTCCGACGTGGTCTCTTCGATCTGCTGCTTGATCTGGGCAACGCGGCCCTGGATCTCGTCCTTCTTGCCGGCGCCGTCGACAATGGTGGTGTTCTCCTTGGAGATCGACACCTTCTTGGCGCGGCCGAGCATGTTGAGGCCGACATTCTCGAGCTTGATGCCGAGGTCTTCCGAAATGACCTGGCCACCGGTGAGGATGGCGATGTCTTCCAGCATGGCCTTGCGGCGATCACCGAAGCCCGGCGCCTTGACGGCGGCGATCTTCAGGCCACCGCGCAGCTTGTTGACGACCAGCGTGGCCAGAGCCTCGCCTTCGACGTCTTCCGAGATGATGAGCAGCGGCTTGGAGGTCTGCACGACGGCTTCGAGAACCGGCAGCATCGCCTGGAGGTTGGACAGCTTCTTCTCGTGCAGGAGGATGTAGACGTCCTCGAGCTCGGCAACCATCTTGTCGGCGTTGGTGACGAAGTAGGGCGAGAGATAGCCGCGGTCGAACTGCATGCCTTCGACGACTTCCAGCTCGGTCTCGGCGGTCTTGGCCTCCTCGACGGTAATGACGCCCTCATTGCCGACCTTCTGCATCGCTTCAGCGATCATCGAGCCGACCGAAGCATCGCCATTGCCGGCGATCGTGCCGACCTGGGCAACTTCCTCGGAGGTCTTGATCTTCTTGGCAGCGTTGCCGAGAGCCGCGACGACTTCGGTCACGGCCAGGTCGATGCCGCGCTTCAGGTCCATCGGGTTCATGCCGGCGGCAACCGCCTTGTTACCTTCCTGGACGATCGACTGCGCCAGAACGGTCGCGGTCGTGGTGCCATCACCGGCGATGTCGTTGGTCTTCGAAGCAACTTCGCGGATCATCTGCGCGCCCATGTTTTCGAACTTGTCGGAAAGTTCGATTTCCTTGGCGACGGTGACGCCGTCCTTGGTGATGCGCGGTGCGCCGAACGACTTGTCGATGACGACGTTGCGGCCCTTGGGACCGAGGGTCACCTTCACCGCGTCGGCGAGGATGTTGATGCCGTGAAGCATGCGCTCGCGGGCGTCGCGGGAGAATTTTACGTCTTTGGCAGCCATTTTTTAGCTCCTGGCAGGGGCTTGGATTAAGCCCGAAGATTTAAATGAGGGTGAGGCCGATATTCAGCCGATGATGCCCATAATGTCGGATTCCTTCATGATCAGAAGGTCTTCGCCATTGAGCTTGACTTCGGTGCCCGACCACTTGCCGAACAGGATGCGGTCGCCGGCCTTGACGTCCAGCGGGACCAGCTTGCCGGCTTCGTCGCGGGCGCCGGAACCGACGGCGATGATCTCGCCTTCCTGCGGCTTTTCCTTAGCCGTATCGGGGATGATGATCCCGCCCGCGGTCTTGGATTCGGATTCGACCCGGCGTACGACCACGCGGTCATGCAGCGGCCGGAAATTCGACTTTGCCATTTTTGGATTTCCTTGGTGCGGATGTTGAACGGTGCTCCGTTGCCGGAGCATGCCTAGCACTCAGCCGAAGCGAGTGCTAACGCGGCAATGAGATAAGCCGCAGGCTCCTGCTAGTCAAGACGGAAGAGCAAAGAGCAAAGAGAAAAGAGAAGGCAGCAAAGAGAAGAGAGTAAAGAGCGTGTAAGCATCGAGCCTTTTATGTGAACAATGTCGGGTATCAGACATATATGGGGCGGCTCACCCTTTGTATTTGAGCTTTATTCAGATGGCACGAATGATGCAACGGGTGATGCATTTGATCTCATCCAGAGGCTCGCACGGGGTCGTGCTGCGTCAGCTCGGTCATGTCGAGCTTCAGAAGGCCATTTTGGCATTGGTTCTGTTGCCCTATCGCCATTCATGACCAGTCCTGCGCGCGTGAGCCGGCCGGCTAGATTCCAACCACGAGAGCGCCGCCGCTGAGACCCGCACCCGCCGCCGACAGAAGGATTTTCTCTCCAGGCTGGAATGGCTCCGTCTGGTTGGCGAGCGAGAGCGACAGCGGGATCGTCGCGGCCGAAGAGTTGCCGTATTCGGCAATCGTCTTGACAATTGCTTGGTCCGCGATGCCGAGGTTCCTCCCGACCGCGTCGAAAATCCGAGTATTGGCCTGATGCGGCACGAACCGGCCGAGATCGTGTGGCCGCACTCCGGCAGCGGCTAGAGCGCTTGTCGAGCAATCGGTCATCATCTCCACGGCCATTGCGAACACTTCGCGGCCGTCCGTCATCCTCATTCGGGTTTGCGCGAGATCGAGGTCACCGTGGAACGGCTTGTTGCTTCCTCCTGCGGGAATCTGGATCAGCCCGTATCGCGAGCCGTCCGAATCCACCGAGGCACCGAGAATGCCCCGATCAGCATCATCGCACTGACCGATCACCAGGGCGCCGGCGGCATCGGCAAACAGGACCGAGCTTGCGCGCTCGGCTGGATTGATGCGGCGGCTGAGGATGTTGGCGGCGATAACAAGGCTCGCTTTGCCGTGCAGACGGGTAAATCCGTCCGCGAACATGAGCGCGTAGATGAAGCCGGCGCAGGCGCCGGTCAGATCCACCGCGCCTGCGCGGCCAAGGCCAAGCTTGTGTGCGACCAGCGGCGCGCTGGGCGGCAGAAGATGGTCGGGCGTCGAGGTGGCAAGCAGCAGCAGACCGATGTCGTGGCGCGCAATGCCGGCGTTCGCCAGCGCCATGTCGCCGGCCTGCGCAGCAAGACCAGACAGCGTGTCTTCGTCGGTTGCCCAGAAGCGCGACCGTATCCCGGTACGCCTTTCGATCCAGCCTGGATCAAGACCGAGATTGCTCTCGATTTCGGCATTCGCCACCTTTCGCCCAGGCGCATGATGGCCAAATCCGAGAATGCGCGACGACTTGCTCATGGCCTGGACCCGAAGCGTTCGCCCGCCTCCTCAATGGCGTCATAGAGTCGCTCGAGCTCGTCGCCGGTGATGCAATAGGGTGGCAGAAAGTAGAGGACATTGCCGAGCGGGCGCACAAGTAGCCCTCGCTCGAGGAAGAAAGCGCGCAGTTTCGGTCCGATCTCGGCGAGATAACCTGCGGAACCGGTTCGCAGGTCGAGCGCCGCGATCGTGCCGGTCGCCCGGCAGTCGGTGAAGAAGCTGTTGTCGCGAAAGCGTCGAAACCCGGCGGCCTGTCTCTCGCTCAAGGCCGCGATCCGCTCGGCCACCGGCTCGTCACGCCAGATCTCGACATTGGCGAGTGCTG
>NZ_JAMYQC010000042.1:0-49878 GCF_040320645.1 Mesorhizobium sp. M0633 | reverse complement strand
GGCCCCGGGGGGGCCTCTAAAACTCGGCGCTCGCTCGTGTCCTGGCGCCCGTGTGGTCCTTTCCACATTTCTCTCGGCCCCCCACCCCCCCGGCGCCGGGGGGGCGGCGACGATCCCCCTGGTCATCGAGGAGTTGGTATTGGGATTGATGACGGCTATTCGCATTCGGGGCGCTCCGGCCAGATTCCGCTCGATTACAAGGAGGCCAGCGCACTGGACATGCGCTCCAGCCCTCGTCGCAGCAGAGGACGCGGGCAGCCGACGTTCAGGCGAATGAAGCCTTCACCGCCAGGCCCATAGACGCGGCCGTCGTACAGATTGACCCCGGCCTGATCGACAAAGAACTTCTGAATTCCACCCACTCTACGATCGAGCGCGCACGCGTCCAACCACACCAGAAACGATGCGTCGGGCCGCATGGGCGTAATGCCTGGAAGGTATTCGCCGGCGAAGTCACAAACCAGATCAATGTTGCTGGCGATGTAGGGTGTGACTTGATCGAGCCAGGGCGCGCCGGTGCTGTAGGCAACCTCCAGGGCCAGGCGGCCGAAAAAGTTTGCATTCACCATGAATGAGGCCTGCATCGCGGCAAGAAGCTGCTCGCGGCGCTTTTTGCTCGCCACCGCAATGGTTGCCGAAGGCACCCCGGCGAGGTTGAAAGTCTTCGTCGGAGCGGTGCAGATGAACGACTTCTCCGCGGCATCGTCCGAGATGGAGGAGAAGACGATGTGCGGGCGGTCCGACAACCTTATGTCGCAGTGAATGTCGTCGGATATAACCAAAATCCCATGGCGCTCACAAATGTCGTTCAGCGCCGACAATTCTTCTCGTGTCCAGGCCATTCCGGCAGGATTGTGAGGATTGCACAGCAGGAACGCCTTGGCGCCGCCGGCCGCCAGTTTCTCGAAGTCCTCCAGATCGAGCTCATACCTGTTGTTCTGCAGCCTCAGCTGGTTCGTGAGCAGAGCCCGCCCGTTTCCCTGAACCACTTCGAAATAGGGCGAGTACACGGGCGACTGCACAATGACGCCGTCACCGGGCTTCGTGAAGGTTCGCAATATCGCAGCCACAGACGGCATGATCGCCGGCGCGGGAAGGAGGGTCTCCAGTTTCGGTGACCAATTGTGCCGGCGTGTGAACCACGATTGCACGATCTCATAGTGGCGCGGATCGCGGCGTGTGTAGCCGTAGATGCCATGGTCCGCGGCCTCGCGCAGCCGCGCGATGACGGTTTCCGGGGCACGGAAATCCATATCCGCCGTCCATAGGGACAGCAGGTCCTGGCCTTCGACCTGAGGAGAGAACTCGTCCCACTGGTTGGCCCATTTGACGGATCCGAATTGCTGGCGATCGTGGATTTGGTCGAAATCAATTCTCGGAATATTTCGTTGCCCAACCGCCGATGCGGGCGTGTCTGCACAAGCCATGTGATAATCACCTGAAAAAATCTATTGCCACGGCCACGGCCGCTTTGCCTCTGCGGACGGCCCTACTTGAGGATCTGCGCCAGAAACTGCCGCGCCCGTTCCGACCGGGAGTTGGTGAAGAACTGATGGGGCGTGTTGGTCTCGACGATCTCCCCGCGGTCCATGAACACCACGCGATCGGCCACCTCCCGCGCGAAGCCCATTTCATGCGTCACGCACAGCATCGTCATACCTTCACCGGCGAGCGACACCATCGTGTCGAGCACCTCCTTGACCATCTCCGGATCGAGGGCAGAGGTTGGCTCGTCGAAGAGCATGATCTTCGGGTTCATGCAGAGAGCCCGGGCAATTGCAGCGCGTTGCTGCTGGCCACCCGACAGCTGCCCTGGGTAGCTGTCGGCCTTCTCGGCAATTCTGACGCGCTCCAGATAATGGCGCGCCAATTCCTCAGCTGCCGTCCGCGGCATCTTCCTCACCCAAACCGGCGCAAGCGTGCAATTCTCAAGCACCGTGAGGTGGGGAAACAGATTGAAGTGTTGAAAAACCATCCCAACGTTGTTGCGGACCTCGTCGATCTTGCGCAGATCCTCGGTTACCGCCTTACCGCTGACGATGATCTCGCCTGACTGATGTTGCTCGAGATGGTTGATGCATCGGATCATCGTCGATTTGCCTGACCCGGAAGGGCCGCAGATCACAATGCGTTGACCGTGGGGCACCGAGAGGCTGACGTTCTTGAGCGCATGAAACGAACCGAACCATTTATTGACAGCACGCAGCTCGATAGCCATCGCTTTGTTGTAGGGCGTCCCCTTCGTCGCTGCGCATATTGATTGAGACATCATCGTCGCGTCCTAGGATTTGTGGCCACGCGCCAATTGGCGCTCCATCGATTGCGAGTAACGGGACATGCCGAAGCAAAAGCCCCAGTAGACCAGTCCCGCAAAGAGGTAGCCGGTTGATGAGATCGTCGGGCCTGCCCAGTTCGGATCGACGCGCGCCGTTTCGATGGCTTTCAGGAAATCCGCGATGCCGACGATGGCGACCAGAGTCGTGTCTTTGAACAGACCGATGAAGGTGGAGACGATGCTCGGTATGACGATCGTCAACGCCTGGGGGAGGACGATCAGGCGCATCATGTCGAAGTAGCTGATCCCAAGCGCCTTCGCCGCCTCGTATTGGCCCTTCGGGATCGCCTGGAGGCCGGCCCTCACAACTTCGGCCATATAGGCGGACGAGAACAGCGCTATCGCGATGAGCGGGCGCAGGAGACGATCAGGCGTCAGATAGTCCGGGACGAAGAGCGGCATCATGAAGTTCGCCATGAACAATACCGTGATAAACGGCACCCCCCGGACGACTTCGATGAATGTGACGCAAACCGCTTTGACGAAAGGGAGTTCGGACCTGCGTCCAAGCGCCAGGATAACCCCGATCGGAAGCGAGAAGACGATGCCCACAATCGACATCAGCAGCGTGATCAAGAGACCGCCCCAGAGCGTCGTATCGATGACAGACAAATGGAGCCAGGCGAGCCCGCGCACGAGAACGAACGCGGCTACGGGGTAGACAAGGAAGAATAGCAACGCCGCCACTTTGCGCCGCGGAGCCTTCGTCCACAGGAGCCAAACGATGAGGATGGCGCCGATCGCCTGTGCGAGATCAACGCGCCACCGCTCGGAAGCCGGGTACGCGCCGTATCGTAGGTAGTCGAACTTCTCGGCAATGAAAGGCCAGCAAGCTCCTTGGCTGTTCGCACGGCAAGCTTCGCGGCCGCCGCTCCAGACCGCGTCGAAGATCGCAAAGCTCAGAAAGTGATGCAGCAGCCACACGGCGAGGAGGATAAAGCATATTGTCAGCGCGCCTGAAGAAGGCGTCGAAAACAGATTCTTTTTCATCCAGGTCACTGGACCCGGCCAAACGTCAGCGGGGGGCGCCATCGCTGGTATGAGCGCGCTGCTGACAACTGGCGAATGCATGGACTGATCGCTCATGCGTCACCTCTCGACGATCGCAAAATGTCGGTTACACGCGTTCATCGCCAACGACGTGGCAAGGGAGATAACGAGATAGACGGACAAGGTGATCGCCATGACCTGGACGGCGGCGCCGGTCTGGTTGAGTACCGTCCCGGCAAAGATCTGAACGAGGTCGGGATAGCCGATGAACACCGCAAGCGACGAGTTCTTGATGAGATTGAGATACTGGCTTGTCAAAGGCGGGATGATAATACGCAGCGCCTGCGGAACAACGACCAGGCGAAGCGTCTTGCCCGGCGCCAGCCCCAGCGCATACGCAGCCTCGCTCTGGCCCTTTGGCACTGCCTGGATTCCACTCCGGACGATCTCGGCGATGTAGGATCCGGTGTAGACCGACAGACCGATCAGGAGAGCGGCAAACTCTGGATAGAGTTGATGTCCGCCTTGAAAGTTGAAACCCCGCAGCTGCGGCGCGACAAACGAGACCGGCTCGCCAGCCGCCAGGAACACGATCAGCGGAAATCCTATCAAGGTCGCCAGGCTGATCAAAAATACCGGCAGCTGCTTGCCAGTTCGTTTCTGGACGCTCTTGGCGCGGAACCAGAATGCAATGCAGCAGGAAATGGCCGCTACCAATGCCAGGCCCATCAGTCCCGCTCCCGGATGCAGCTGGATCTCCGGAATGATGAGGCCGCGATTGTTTAGATAGATGCCGCCGGGGATGGCGATGGACGCCTTCGGGGAAGGCAACGGCTTGAGGACGGCGTTGTACCAGAACAGCAGCTGCAGCAATAACGGGACATTGCGCACAAGCTCGACATAGGCGGTCGCCACCTTCGAAACGATCCAGTTCGGCGAGAGGCGGGCAACGCCGATGACGAAGCCAAGCAAGGTGGCCAGCAAGATTGCGAGTAAGCTGACGTAGAGGGTATTGACCACTCCCACCCAGAACGCCTGACCGTAGGTGGACAGTGCATCGTACGGTATCAGGGTTTGATTGATGTCGAAGCCGGCAGCCTCATTCCAAAAATCGAATGAGAGCGGAATCCCCCGGACCCGCATATTCGATGCGGTCTGGATGCCAATGCCCAGGGCCAAAGCCAACAGGCAACCTGCGAGCAAGAGCTGGTAGAAAACGCCGCGCACTTTCGTATCGTGCTGCGATAGGCTCCTGCGCGAGGGCGCTGGAAGCGACAAATCGGACATGGCGTGTTCCTATCGGGATCTGTGCAAGGCGCTGGCGGTAACGCGCCATCGCCTTGCAACCATGCTTTGCCTAGCGAATCGGCGGAGCGTACTGAACGCCGCCTTTGTTCCAGAGCGCGTTCATGCCGCGCTCCATTTTCAGCGGTGAATCCTTGCCGATGTTGCGATCGAAGACTTCACCATAGTTGCCAACCTGCTTGATCACCTCGACCGGCCAGTTGTCGGCGAGCCCGATGTCTTTGCCTATGGTACCTTCCACGCCGAGCAAACGGCGGATGCTGGGATTATCCGACGATTTCATGGCATCGACGTTCTTGGAGGTGACCCCGTTTTCTTCCGCGGCCACCATGACGTAGAGCGTCCACTTCGCCACATTGAACCACTGGTCGTCACCCTGCCGCACCGCCGGGCCAAGCGGCTCCTTGGAGATCAGCTCGGGAAGAACGATGCTGTCGTCCGGCTTGGCCATGCGAAGCCGCGACGCGTTCAAGGTGGAGGTGTCCGCGGACAAGACGTCGCAACGCCCCTCCTCGTAAGCCTTCACGACAGCTTCCTCGTCGGCGAAACCAACCGTGGTGTACTTGATCGACTGCGAGCGAAAATAGTCGGCAAGGTTCAACTCGGTCGTGGTGCCCTGGGTGACGCAAATCGATGCGCCCTCGAGCCCCTTGGCTGATGTGATGTTGTCCGCCTTGCGCACCATAAATCCCTGGCCGTCATAGAAGTACGTCCCCGCAAACAGGATGCCGAGAGACGTATCGCGCGACGATGTCCATGTTGCGTTGTGTGCAAGAATGTCGATCTCCCCCGACTGCAAGGCGGTGAAGCGGTCTTTTGGCGTCAATGGGATGAACTTAACCATTTGCGCATCCCCGAGCACGGCGGCGGCAACCGCGCGACAGTAGTCGACCACAAATCCGGTCCATTTGCCTTCATTGTCGGGAAGGCTGAAGCCCGCCGTCGCCGAGTTCGTGCCGCATGTGAGCACTCCATTCTTTTTGACATTGTCGAGGGTTGCGGACCACGCCGAGGAGGCGGTGCACGCGATAGCGAGGGCAAGAAAGCCCTTGAACATCGATCTCATTTCGGTATTCCCCTGTTTTTGTTGAAGGGAATGTGGCCTCAAGTATGACTATTCGTCAAATTGACTGTTCTCATTGCGAAAATGAGCCTCATTCATAATTGAGGAGGCACTCGCTCTCGGGTGAAAGGGAGCTTGAGTGCTGATCGGGCTGGTTTGCTTGGGGCGGGCTAATCGAATGAGCGACGGCGCGCGCGACCTATGGTGCAGCCAACCCCGGTGCTCCGACGGTTGACCCTTCGTCTCTCTCGGTCCGCGACTCGTTGTAGATGCTCATGATTATTTCCCGGAGCCATTTGGTACCCGGGTCATTCGCCATCTGGCGGTGAACAATGAGCCAGGCATTCACATTCGATACGGGAAGGGGCGGCGGGACCAACGTCACCTCACTCCTCTCGTCCAGCATTTGCAGGATTGCATCGCCGCAATGAGTAATCAGTTCAGTGCCGCGAAGCGCCCAGGGCAGCACCAGATAATTCGAGATGGTCGCAACGACATTGCGCCGGAGACCATGTTGCTTGAGGGCGGCATCCGCGAGGCCTTCTGCCAGACCATCTGCGGAAATCTGCAGGTGAGAACTGGCCAAATATGTTTGCAGTGTCATTGCGTTCCTGGCGATCTTGCTTCCACTCCACACCGCGCAAAACAATCGATCCTGGCCAAGCTCCACCTTCAAGAGACCTGGGTCGCCGCGTATTGCCGCTCCCGTCAGTGCACAGTCGACTTGTCTCAAATAGACCGATGAACCGATTTCGGGTCCGTTTGCGGGAATGACGTTCAGCGTCGCGCCAGGCGCTTGCCTCGAAAATTCTCGAATGAGCCCTGGGATGAATATCATGGCGTGATAGTCAGTGAGTCCCACGCGAAAGTTGCGTCGCGTCGTTGCTGGATTGAAGATCTGATGCCGGTCGATCGACGCGCGGATCGTAGCCAGCGCAGCAGAAATATCTGACAGCAACTCCACTGCCCGAGGGGTTGGTCGCATTTCGCCCCCGTCTCTCGTGAACAATTCGTCCTGCAATAAATACCGAAGTTTTGATAGGGAATGACTTACAGCTGATTGTGTTCTTCCCAATTCGGCAGCTGCGCGCGTTACGCTCCTTTCACGCATCATCACGTCGAACACTCTCAGCAAATTGAGATCGATATCATCGAAACTCATGAGACCTTCCCCGTTTTCATCATGCCTCGCCCGCATGCTAACATCGCTTCCAACGCGCGAACGATGCCATGGCGAACAAATGGGTGATTGAATGCCACGTTGACCTGTAGGGAGGGCCGTCATCCACTTGATCTCCCAACCTGCTCAAGCGATGCAAGCAATAGCCTGTCATTCAAGGGAGTATCGGCTCCGAAAAACATCCGTGGAAGGACCCACGAAGCGTACCCACTGAATATGGACGAGCGAGGGCACAGGGTCGCCTGATTGGCGATAATCAATCGACAAAAACCGCCGGATGCCCCGAACTTTCGTGCCAGATTTGCGCACCCGAGCCCCCTGGACTCACCCGATTCTGGTTGTTCTGCTCATCTATTATTGCCACGAGCCGCGACTTTCCGGGCTCTCTGCGCTTGATCGCTAGTGCTGTCACGCCGCATGCCGCCAAAACTTAAAGAGCGCCTCCTCGATAGTGGGTCTTACGATGTAGCGGTCTAGCGACTTGAACCCCCGAAATCTGCACCGGAGCATTCTGCCGCATCTCACCCTGCCGATTTGCACGTCGCTACTCGCCTTTCCCGAACGAGCCGGCGAGGTAGCTTCCGCACCACGCAACATCCCGTATCTAGGGCAATACGATCTCTTCATTACCGGATGGTGCGGGATGTGGATTTGTTGTGCCGACTGCAATATGGCCCCGTTTATCGGGACCGAGGCTTGTCGAAGCAGCCAGCCGCCTGGATTTGATATCGTTGTGCTGTTTCGATACCGACGTTCTCGAGGCCGCGTCTATGAAGAGTGACGCGCTTTCGTACCCACCCCGCGGCCTCTCTCGTCAGGAAGCAGCGCGCTATGTCGGTGTCGGATCGACACTATTCGACGACATGGTTGCTGACGGCCGCATGCCGAGGCCTAAGCACGTCAACAGTCGCGCCATCTGGGATCGTGTGGCGCTCGATATCGCTTTCTCCGCCCTGCCAGACAAAGACAATGGTCTCCAACAACTACTGGAGCGGAGCAAACGAGAGCCGATAAGGAGATAAGCAACTACGCACATTGCGTATACGCTGCAGGCGTAGTACGGTCATCGCCTAGCGGGTGAGATGACGTGAACGACAATGAAAAGCTCGCGCGAGAAGTGAAAGCCTGGCGGGCGAAGGGAGGATTCACCGCCGAGAGTGCAGCCAAGGTCTTGGGAATACCGAAACGCACTTTTGAAGGCATAGAGCAAGGTCGAGGCTTCCCTTACCCGGTACTCCTGCGCGTTGCCATGGAAAGCAAGACCCTTTCGCTTCAGGCAATGCTGGAGGATTGCCCGCCTGTGGAGCAACGGCAGCGGAAAACTCAAAGGGAGATTTAATGGCCAGGCCATTCAAAGATGTCCGCTACCCCGGCGTTTCGTCGCGCATCAAGAACGGAAAGCTCATCTATCGCTATCGCGGCAAAGGAATGCCCGAAATTCGGCTTCCTGGCGGACCAGGCGATCCTGAGTTCGAAGCCGCCTATGAACAGGCAACGCAAGGCCAACGTCAAAACGCTGTCATCATTGACTTGCCCGGTCGGGCGTTGCCAAAAACATTTGGTCATGCGGCACGCCGACTTGAAGCGACGATGGAATGGCTGGACTTCGACGAAGCGACGCAGCAGAAGAATGCTCGGCTTATTGAGCGCTTCCTTCAGATGCAGGTCGATCCTGCCTATCCGCTGACCTGGCGCAACACGCCGGTGGAACATCTCGATGCCGACCACCTGCGTGTGATTATTGAAAGCGTCTTTGCCACCAACCGGACGGTTGCCAAGCACCTGCTGGTGGCAATCAAGAAGCTTCTGTGGGTGGCGATCGACGTTGAGAAATGGATCAAACCGCAGGACGATCCCTCGCTGTCGATCCGCGTCCGCATTCCAAAATCGACTGCCAATCCCGCCTGGCCGATCGCCATTCGTGAAAAGTTCGAGGCGCACCATCCAATCGGCTCAGCGCCGCGCACCTGCTATGCGCTCGGTTTCTGGCTCGGTAGCCGACGCGGCGATATCGCCTCACTGGAATGGGACGATTTGGTCCTCCAGGAGATCGAATTGTTCGATGGCTCCTTGGAAACAATCGAAGCCTTCAACTTCCGACAGCAGAAAAACCGCAACCGTCATGGCGGGCGCGAGATGTTCATCCCTGTCGTGGACAAGCTGGCGCAAGCTCTAGTGCCATTAGATCGCTCTAAGGGTGGCACGGTATTGAAGAATGCCTATGGGCGTCCGTTCTCCGAAAAGAGCCTCACCGGCATGATGGCACATTGGAACAAGCAGGCCGGCATCCCGGAGGGCTACACCCTGCACGGGCTGCGACGTACCTTCGGCACGTATCTCGCCGAATGCAACATCCAAGCGCGCGCTATCATGGAGGCGATGGGGCATTCTTCAATGACGGTAACAGACGAGTATGTGCGAGAGGCCAATAAGAGACGGATGGCTGTCGATATCGCCCGCGCCATTAACGAGCGGGAAGCCAAACGCGACGCCATGAAGCAACGGATACCCCTGCGCGTCATCAAATGAGTGAATCAACCCGACCAAGTGGAGGGTGGCATATCGGCCGCCCTTTTTTCGGCCCATAATGGGCCCAAAACGTTTTGGGCCGAGGCGTATTTTCCTCAATAAAATTAATGGTTATGGTGGGCCCGGAGGGTATTCAGAAAGCCATAAAAATCAATTGATAAGAGATCAGTGGGACTTCAGAGCATTCAAATCTTTTCCAATGTTTTTCAATGTTGTTGTCCCACTCAGAAGTGCCTCAGTCCACCAAGCCGACGCACTGAACGCCTCACTCGGAAGGGAGGTTTGCGCAAGGCGAAAGGAAGATCGCGTCGGTGTGCAGCCTTCCTGAGAAGGGTCGCGGTAGCGCCAACTGCTGACGCTCAGCGCGAAGACATCAATGTCCTGTTATGGGGCCGTCAGAGGACCGGCCGCTTCTCGCGCCCAGAAAGCGATAGCAGACATGCAACTAGGTGGTACAAAGTCTCTAGCGTGACCCTTTCGAGACATTTGCGTGCGGCGTTTGCGTCTCGAAAGCGGTTCTTTAGTGCTACCAGCACCAACGACCGTCTGCGGTCGTTCAGAACACGGGTTACCGTCTCTAAACCGGATATTGGACCGGGCAGCCGCCGGAAATTGATCGAATGGAGGTGATCGCCTGTCAGGAGGCGTTCAAAAACGACCTACGACCGCGATCTTCATCCGGCCGTTTTCATGGTGTCATTCCCGGCTATGCTGACAAGTTCTTTATGATCGGCAGCTTGCGGATCGTCTTGCCCGTCGCCGCCCGTAGCGCGTTGGCGACGGCCGGGCCGATCGGCGGCACACCCGGCTCGCCAACGCCCGTGGGCGGCTCGTCGGACGGCACAATGTGCACCTCGACGCGCGGCATCTGCTCGATCCTGAGCGGCATATAGGTGTCGTAGTTCTCTTGGTCTACGACACCGCCCGTCAGGGTCAGCTCCTCCTGGAGGATCGCGCCTAGCCCGAAGCCGATACCGCCCTCCATCTGAGCGCGGATCTGGTCAGGATTTATCGCGGTGCCGCAATCTACCGCGCAGACGACGCGGTCGACTTTGAAATCATTTCCATCGTTGAAGGTGATCTCCACCACCTCGGCGACATAGGTCGAGAGGCTTTCATGCAGGGCCACGCCGCGGAAATGGCCTTCCGGCAGAGGCTTGTCCCAGCCTGCCTTCTCAGCAGCCAATTTCAGCACGCCGGCATGCCGTGAATGGTGACCGAGCATCGACAAGCGGAAGTCGACCGGATCACGGTTCGCAGCGGCGGCGAGCTCATCAATCAGGGTTTCCATTGCGTAAGCGGTGTGGGTGGAGCCTACCGAACGCCACCACAGCACTGGGATGTTCACGTCCGTGGTGGTCAGCTCGACCTCCAGGTTCGGGATCGCATAGGGCAGGTTGGTGGCGCCCTCCACGGAGGTCGGATCGATGCCGTTCTCGATCATCGCCGCAAAGGGCGAACCGCCCGCGATCGATTGGCCCACGATGTGGTCATGGAGAGCGACGACATTGCCTTCCTTGTCGAGCCCCGCCTTGACTGCGTGCACATAGGCCGGCCGGTACCGCCCACCCCGCATGTCGTTCTCGCGGGTCCACTGCACCTTCACTGGCTTGCCGGGTCCCAGTGCACGCGCTGTGGAAACAGCTTCGATAATGAGATCTGCGTCCGAGACCGCTCGGCGGCCGAAGCTGCCGCCGGTCTTCATCACGTGCAGCCTCACCTTGTCCGGCGTGGTGCCGCCTACTTGAGCGGCAGCCGCCTGATAAAGGTCGGGCATCTGGTGTCCGCCCCAGACGTCGATGGTGCCGTCTTCGTTGATTCGGGCGGCCGCGTTGAGTGGCTCGATCGAAGCATGGACAAGATAGGGGAATTCGTAGTGCCCTTGGATGACTTTCTCAGCACTGGCCAACGCTGCGGGAGTGTTACCGTCGTCGCGCGCGGTGGCCGCGCCCGGATCGTCTGCTGCCTTATTGTATTCGGCCATGATCTCGGCCGTGCCGCGCCTTTCGGCCTTCTCTTCGTTCCAGGTCACCTCCACGAGATCGCGGCCCTTGAGCGCCGTCCACATGTCCCTGCCGACCACGGCAATGCCGCGCGGCGTCTGGACGACATCGACAATGCCGTCGAGTGCCTTGGCCTTGGAGGCGTCGAAGCTCTCGATCTCAGCGCCGAACTTCGGCGGATGGATCATAATGGCCGTATTGAGTCCATCCATCTTGAGGTCGATCGTGTAGGTCTGCGCGCCATTGGTCTTGCCGGCGGAATCGTAGCGCTTGAGGCTGTCCGATCCGATCTGGGCCCACTTGTCGCGCGGCTTTAGCGGCACGTCGTCGGGAACCGGCATTCCCGCTGCGGCTTCAGCCAGGTCACCGAAGCGCGCCTGCATCCCTGAGGCGTGCGACACGACCCCGGAAGCCACTGTGATCTCGCCGGCTGGCACGTCCCACCGCTGCGCCGCGGCCGCCACCAGCATGGCCCGTGCGGCAGCACCCGCCTTGCGGTAGCGCTCCCACGACGAGCTCATCGACGTGGAGCCACCGGTTCCCTGCGCGGCCCCGCCCCAGGCGAGATTGCCGTAGAGCGCGGTATTGCCATATCCGCCGACCACGTGGACCTGCGCCCAGGCGCCGTCGAGCTCTTCCATAACCAGGGTGGCGATGCCGAAATAGGAGCCTTGTCCCATCTCGAACTGCGACGAGTGGATGACGATTCGGTTCTCCGGTGTGATCTCGACATAGGTTTGGAAGGGATTCGCCTGGACCGCTGCAGGCGTCGTTTGTGCGTTGGCGGGCGCGGCCATCATTAGCCGGTAGCCCACGGCGAGGCCCGCGGTGGTGACGGCCGTGCCGAGGAGGAACTGGCGGCGCGTGGGCCCCACGGCATTATGCTTCGGGAGAAACTGCAACATGCCTCAAGTCTCCAGCCGGTTGGCGGTCTCGTGGATGGCCGCGCGGATGCGATGATAGGTGGCGCAGCGGCAGAGATTGCCGCTCATCGCCGAATCAATATCATCGTCCGTCGGCTTCGGCGTCTCTGTCAGGAGGGCCACGGCCGACATGATCTGGCCAGACTGGCAATAGCCGCATTGAGGTACGTCGAACTCGGCCCACACGGCCTGGACCGTTTCGCCGATCTTGCCCGACACGCCCTCAATGGTGGTGATCGAGGCTCCTTCGATGTCGCCGACTGCGGTCTGGCACGAGCGCGTCGGCATGCCGTTAACGTGAACCGTGCAAGCGCCGCACTGGGCAAGGCCGCAACCGAATTTCGTTCCTGTGAGTCCGATGCCGTCACGGATCGCCCAGAGCAGCGGCATCTCTGGATCGACGTCGAGTGTTCGCGCCTCGCCATTGAGGGTAAAAGCGACCATGGCTTGCTCTCCTTGTCCTGAGCTGGCTATCTCGTTGCGCCTCCGCCCGGCTAGGAACCGGACTCTTCTTGCTGAGGCATAGCGACCACAGACTAGGATCGCGCAGCTCGAGCAACAAGCCGCTAGCTGGCAATCGCGAGATCGTGAAGTGGCTCGTGTCGAAAGGCTGGAGGCAACTGAATGTCATTTTTGGGCCGACCGGCCGGTCAGTTTCCGGCTCGATGACCTGGTTGGCAGTCATTCCGCTTCTAAGCCTAAACCCCAGACATGAACTGTAGCAGCATCATAAAAGACGACATCAAGCGGCGGTTTTTCGTTGCGCTGCACCGCTAGCTCGTTCGCGTGGTTCATGATCCGCTGGTTATCCGCGGATGCTGGTTCACCATAGATGCCAGAAACTTGCCACGCGCTATGCGGTTAAGGATGTGGTCGTCATTCGTAGCGAGCGAATGGCCGAAAATGAAGAAGCAATGGCTGGCGGTCTTCACATTCGCGGTGAACTGCTTGAAGCCTTGGTACAGGTAGGCATTGTGACGGATCTTCGCCTTCTTCTGGGCGCTGGTGGGCTGATGAAGGGCGGCTTAGGGTCATGATTTCCCGCTGCAATGACCGATGAGTCACAGACGCTGCATTTCGCGCTAGACCGCAACTGCGGTATTCTCGATCATACGCTCAGCCATCCTATTCGCACCTCGTTGCCGCCGTTCGCCGCACCTATCGATCGGAGGCCTTCCAGCCTCGCGATAGCCGCGCTATGTGGCTGCACACAACCTGACGACGAACAGGAGCAAGATTGGACATAGAAGCCACCACAAGATCGCCCTCCCCCGGTCCTTGCTCGTTTTCATGCGAAAACAATCGAACTGAGTGCTGCGGGGATAGCGAGGTCGATTTGGCCCACTTCAGAGCGAAGTCGGCCATAAGCCATTGATATAATTTTGGTGGGCCCTGAGGGTGCTTGGAAAGTCAGAAATATCAAAGGCTATTCGACAGTGGGACTGTGTTGCGTTACTAAGCTCTCCGGTCTTTTCCGGTTGATTTGTCCCACCCTGATGCCGATTGCGGTCATTCGCCGCTGCCTTGGTCAATTCCCGATTCCACAAGCATCCGGTCCTGAGTGGGCAGACGGCCTTCCTAGTCGTAATTAGTCAGCGACACGTTGACCGTTCTCGTCATGCGGGTGAAATCTACGTTCGACCATATACGTCGTCGAAGCGAACGATATCATCCTCGCCGAGATAATCGCCGCTCTGCACTTCAATGATCACCAGGTCAATTCTGCCTGGGTTCTCCAGCCGATGCTTATGGCCGCAGGGGATGTAGGCTGATTGGTTTGTCGCCAGGAACAACTCCTGCTCGCCATTGACGATTTTCGCGGAGCCGCTGACCACGACCCAGTGCTCCGAACGATGATAGTGCATCTGCAGGCTCAGCCGCCGACCGGGCTTCACCTCGATGCGTTTGATCTTGAAGCGCTCGCCTTCCTCAAGAACCGTGTAGGTACCCCACGGCCGGTGTACCGTGCTATGGACCAGGTGAGCTTCATGTCCTGAAGCCTTGAGGCCCTCGAACAGCTTCTTGACGTCCTGAACGCGGTCGCGGGATGCGACAAGCAAAGCGTCCGGGGAATCGACGATCACCAGATCGCTGACACCGACCGTGCCGATGACGCGCTTGTCGGAGCTCACATAGCTGCCGGTCGTGTCGACCATATGCACATCGCCGCGTATCCTGTTCCCGCTTTCGTCGGGGGCGATCAAATCGGCCATTGCGTTCCAGGATCCGATGTCGTTCCAATCCATGTCGCAGGCAACCACGGCAAGTTTGTTCGTCTTCTCCATGACAGCGTGGTCGAGCGAGATTCGCGGGGCGGAGCCGAAATGCTCAGGCGCGAGTTCGATTTTGGCAAAGCCTTCGCCTTGACTGAAGCGCCCGTTCTCGTAGCTGTCGGAGGCGGCCTGGATCACCGCGGGGCAATGCGATGCCATCTCTTCGAGCATGGTTTGTGCGCTAAAGCAGAAAATGCCGGCGTTCCAGAAGAAGCGCTTGGACGCGACATAGGCTTTGGCTGTGTCCAGATCCGGTTTTTCAACGAAACGGACGACTTTCTCACCATCCGCTTCGATATAGCCGAATGCCGTGTCCGGTCTGGTTGGGGTGATGCCCAATGTGGCGATCCGCCCGAGCTTCGCATGTTCGATGGCCCGGCACATGACGTCTAAAAATGCAGGCAGGTTGCCAACCATGTGATCGGCTGGGAAGACGCATAGAATCGCGTCAGGACCTTGCGTTGCCTTGGCATGGATGGCGGCTGCCGCAACGGCTGCGGCCGTATCCCGGCCTTCAGGCTCGAGCAGAAAGGTGCGTGGCAGGACCACGGAATCTAGTTCGTCGAACTCGTCCTTGGTAAGGAAGAGGTGTTCCCCAGATGTCACGGCGACGAGTTCCACTACGCCCTTTATCGAACCGACGCGCAGCGCAGTGTGCTGAATGAGAGAATGTCCATCTGCTACTTTAAGGAAAGGTTTGGGGTGCGATTGCCTCGAAGCGGGCCATAGCCGCGATCCGGCTCCACCGCTGATGATGACGGGAACCACTTTCATTAAACAACCTCGATTTCGTCTCTGGACGTCATTGCCCGCGCCCTTAGCGTCAGCGTCACGACCGCCGTCGCTCTAGGATGGTCTTGCGGCGCTCCGAGTAACAGCGAAGTTCTGGCGCGTTGCCGGACGGCCGCAGATGAATGATCTCGTCATTCTGTATTCGTGCCCTAAGGCCGTTGGTTTCATCGACGTCGGCAACAGTCCCGAATGGAGCCAAGAACTGCTGCAGTGTGTCCGGATCCTCAAGCCTGCGGATCAAGCTGAGCAGCTGCGGGACATTTAGCGTATGCCATGGCCCGCCTCTCGTGGATTGCGGTCGATGTCTCTATGCCTGTTCGTTCCATTTGCCGAATTGCCCAGGTAGCGGTCTTAATCAAGATGAGAGATTCTTTGGCTGCCTTCTATCAAAATCAAACGACTTGGGTCCTTCAGATCGAACTCAATTACCCGCGGTACGAAAAGGCGTGCATATCGTGTAAAGGCGCTCGTCGGAGGAAACCGAACTACAGTATCGCAGCGCCCGAGAAGATACATCTCAACGAGGGCGGAAATTGCGCCGTCCATCCCAAGTGCTGCAGTGTGTAAGGGGCCGTCTTGATCGGATCGGAAATGCTTGGGGACGGTGAGAAGATCGGGAAACTTGGCCGACAGATGATCCAGGATTTGCGCGCTGTCCGTGCACAAGAACAGCCGCACAGGCTTGGGGTGCGGCAACGCTTTAGCCTTATCAACCGCAGTGCACACTTGTCGAACGGCGAACTCCGGATCGGCCCAGTAGGGCGCATGGTCCATGATGTCTTCACCGTTACCATGTCGAACATGAACCCCGATGATGCTGTGCCCCTCAAAACATTCTTGGTAAATGGCATCTATGCGTGTTTGAATTTCAGACCGAGGCTTGACACTCTGGAAGATCTGCCGCTCGGCATCCTCATCGCAGCGCCACATCAAGCAAGCGTCACACACTACTGTGTTCGCTTCGACATCGTGTTCGGCCTGAAAGAGCTCGCCCAACTCGTCGCGCTCTTGGAAAATCTGCTCATCTGGGCGGTAAAGGCAGTCGATCGCTGGCCTATTCCACCACTCCGGGAAGAATGGACCCGGGAAGGAAAAGTCGTTGATCCGGTCGTCGCAAATAGCCGGTACGCCAGCGATGTCATTGATCGGTTGGAAAAACACCGGAAAGGCATTTGTGAAGGGTTGGTCGAGATAGCAGGACCCGCGCCAGTCGACGGCTAGCGTTCGTCCCGACCGCTGAGCGTAGCGCCAAGCGGCCGCCAGCGACCACAGACAATCACCGAACCCCGTACGCCTCTGAGAGACGACGAACCTGCGCTTTACCAATCCACTGACCTGCATTTTCGGAAATCTCGTTTCAGAGACGAGGTTGCATCTGACTTGGGATCTCTTAATCGATACTAGTCGACCGTTACGCCGGGCGATTTGGTAGAGGCTGCGCGTGGGGCAGAAGAGCTCCTCAGCACTGCCTATCCTTATCTCTGTGACGCTCGCAAATCTTGACGCCGGGTACACTCGCTTCCGGTTTAAATTCAGCGTTCTCTAATGCGCCACGCGACATGTGTAAAATTGATTGCGTGAATGTGGCCCATCCATGTGATGGATACTAAGGCGTTCCTTGACCATGAGCCTCTGCTGACGTGGGGCCGCGCTTTGCTAAGCGAAACAGCCGGTCGAGGCAGTCCACAAAGTCCCTTTTTCAAGTCCAATTCTTAACTGCCTCAACGTAACATGTCATTTGCGGGCGTTTCCTGAAGGACGGATGTGCAGGACCCGCCAGCCGTCGAATGTCAGGCGCAGGCCATCCACGTCATTTATGGCCATCATGGCGTCCGGTCCCATCGAAAGATGCGACACGGCGCCCTCTGACGCTTTCAAGTGCGCCAACATGGCGCAACTCCTGCCGGATAGCTTTCGAGCCGGCTGGACTGAGCGACTGGCACGCGATGCTGTGCGACGATGGCCGGGAGAGGAATTTTGGCGTCTGCAGCCATGTGGAGGATCGTTCCGACGGTTCTGCGGGTTCTCGGTGTCAGAGCGGACACCTGTGCGAACCCGCTCTCGTCCGTTTTCGACAGGCCCTTGAGGTTCATGACCCTGTTGTTCGCCGAGATCACCCGCCAGTTCAGCGATCCAGGTGAAGATCGGCACGCCTGTCGATGCGGCGATCATCGCCTCGGCCAGCGAAGATGATGAAGAGGGCCATTGGGTCAAGTACAAGCGCCGACCAGCGTTTCATTGCTTCAAAGCCCATTTCGGTGCCTACGCCGATACGGCCCTTGTCGAGGAGATCGCCGTCACGGCGCCCACACCGAGGACGGCAACGCCGTTCCTGATGCTCTGCCCGACAATCCCGGCGAAGTGTTTGCCGACAGCGCCTACCGAGGCAATCATCTCGGCGACGCGGTGCGCGCCAAGGGTGGAAGGCCGCGCATCGTCGCAACCGCTATGTGGGGGCGCGACGAGGCCGAAAGCTCGACGCCTGGAACCAACCGATCCACAGAATTTGTACTCGGATCGAGAAGATCTTCGGCACCTGTAGCCGGATGCGATGGCGAGGGCTGGCAAAGGCGGCCGTTCAAATTCGCCGCACTGCGATCGCCTACAGTATGAATCACAGTTTGATGGTCGCCTCGTCCCGCCCATCGTTGAAGCCCAGCCACCGTTTTCGGGCTAGCGCGCCCGAAATTCCTTGGGGGTCAATACGTAATGCCCTACCCGGCTTTTCGCCGCCGTCTCAGATGTGCGGTTCGCCCAAAGCCCCCGACTGCCACGAACTTTGTCTTCGCGCGGAGCGAAACCTCGCGCCCACGACTTTGTGCCGCCGATGGTGCCGCGCTGCCCTGTCAAACAATCCATTTTATGGATGCACCTCATCCAAACAATCGATTTCACTGATCAAAACAATTTCCAGTAGAAGACGCTGAAGCAGGCAAAGATTACTTGGTCAGCGCAAAAGAGGGATGGTGGAGTTCTAGTGTGGGTTGGACCCACATGCTCGCCATTTTATCTGGGAACTGCTACGTGCCCTGTTGGCGCAGGGCAATACGATTCCACTGGCCACCCACTTCGTGGAAGAAGCGGAGCGGCTGGGCAACCGACTGTGCGTGCTTGAGAACGGATGTAGAATCCCAGAAGGGCGTCCTAACTCGCTGATTGATGAGCAAATCGGGTGCGACGTGATTGAAATCTATGTCGCTCACCCCGTGAGCTGAGTTCGGCACTCAGGCCGCATGCGCGACTTAGGCAGGTTAGCGGCGAGACTCTGTTTTGCTATGCCTCGAAGCAGGAGCAGGTGTGCTCGCTGGCTGACACTGTCAATGACGAGCTCCGCGCCGCATCTGTCGAAATCCTACCATAGGGTATGGGGCGGGCCGCAGTTTGCTGGCGGTGTGCGAGCCAGATTCGAAACTTCAACTACCATAGAGCAGGAAGAAAATGGGCGAGAACAGGAAAGTTGCTCTGGTTACGGGCATAACGGGACAGGATGGTGCCTATCTTACCCGTCTTCTGCTGGAAAAAGGCTACGTCGTTCATGGGATCAAGCGACGTTCCTCTTCCTTCAACACGGGTCGCATCGAAGACATCTACCAAGACCCGCACGATCCCGATCCGCGCCTAATTTTGCATTACGGTGACCTCACTGATGCGACTAATCTCATCCGAGTAGTTCAGGAATCCCAGCCAGACGAGATTTACAACTTGGCCGCTCAGAGCCATGTCCAGGTGTCGTTCGAAACGCCGGAATACACAGCAAACGCCGACGGTATCGGAACATTGCGACTTCTTGAGGCGATCCGCCTCCTCGGTCTGAAGGACAAGACCCGCTTCTATCAGGCCTCGACTTCAGAGCTCTACGGCCTCGTGCAATCCGTACCGCAGAACGAAACAACGCCCTTTTATCCGCGCAGCCCTTACGCCGCCGCCAAGCTCTACGCCTACTGGATCGTGGTCAACTATCGCGAGGCCTATGGTATCCATGCTTCCAACGGCATTCTCTTCAATCATGAAAGCCCACTGCGCGGCGAAACTTTTGTGACGCGCAAGATCACCCGCGCCGCCGCTGCTATCTACCTCGGCAAGCAGGACAAGCTTTATCTCGGCAATCTCGATGCTCAACGCGATTGGGGCCATGCGCGTGAGTACGTGCGTGGTATGTGGATGATGATGCAGCAGGATCAACCGGATGATTACGTGCTGGCGACGGGCAAGACGACCCCTGTGCGCCAATTCGTCGAATGGGTTTTCGAAGATGTCGGCGTCGAGCTCGAATGGCGTGGTGAGGGAGTCGACGAAAAGGGCTATGATGTCGAGACCGGCAGATGCCTAGTCCAGGTAGACCCACGCTACTTCCGCCCCACGGAAGTCGATCTTCTCCTGGGCGATGCCACCAAGGCGAAGGAGAAGCTTGGCTGGGTGCATGAGACATCCGTGCGCGAGCTCGCCGCGGAAATGGTGCGGGAAGACCTCAAGGTCATGCAGACATCGGTAATCATGAAGGAAGCATAGTGTACGATCTGAAGGGAAAAGCCGTGTGGGTCCCGGGCCACAAGCATGGTGGGCAGCGCTGTTGTAGGCCGCCTCGCGTCTGAAGACTGCAAAGTTATGGCCGCCCTGACGTTTCCCCCAAATTTTATCCAGTCTTGAGTTCGTTTCCGGGGTGGATTTGCCCTGATGGCCAGTGGACGCGACGGGTGCTGGCGCGGAGCGTTTCACGTTGCGCAGCGCGAGCGACCGTCGCGGGTTGAAGGTCGATGCACATTCGTTGGGTGTCTGCCATCCGATGTGCGAGTGCGGACGCGCGCCGTTGTAATCGGCGCGCCATACATTGAGCCTCGCGCGGGCCTGGGCCAGGGACGTGAACCGCGTCTCGTTGAGGAGTTCATCGCGAAGGGGGCCGTTGAAGCTCTCGCGTTAGGGTCCTAGCCAACCTCCGACTGTGAACTCGCGGAAGCGATTTACGGCAAGCGCACACAGCAGCTCGTCCACGGCGTTCGTACATGAAGTTTGGAAACTTATAATACTGGTACACACCTCCATGGGGGAACATTATCTCCAATATCTCAGCGATTACCCGATAGCTATCTGCCTTCACCTACCTCGGCCTAGTGCAGAATCTTGGCCGAATGAACTCGGCGCTCTTGCTGCACACCAATGGTCCGTCCCGCACGAAGTGCCGCAGCTTACCTTCAAATCCGGCACTGGCGAGGATCTAGATCCAAGCCGACGGCGCCGGGGATCAAATAAAAAGCCGCCGACCGAAGCCAGCGGGCTTGATTGGGATGGCCCGCGCGGACGGTCAAGGCTGCGCCGCCATGGCGGAGGGACCACCTTGGTCAACGGCACGGCCCGATGACGGCGTGCCGATGTACCACAACATGCGGCCAGATAGAGCCTTCCGGCGTCGCGGAAAAAAAGCCCGCCGGTTTTGAGCCAGCGGGCAAGTTCTGGAGTGGCTGAGATCAACCCAGCATCAGTCAACGACCGGCGGAAGAGTTGGTTGCAGTGGATGCCAGCTAGCCGCAGCATGCTGTGAATCGTAGCGATGTGAAAAACAAAACTCTGGACTTCTAAGTCGGACTCGCCCCAATATTTGTTTGGGGGAATTCACATGAAAATTGGAGCACTCATCGCAAGTGCAGCCCTGTGCGTCAGCGGCTGCTCTACGAGCACTGTCGTGTCGGACAGCGATCTCACGGCAATGAATACCGTTGCGCTATGTCACGTTCTCGCCAGCAGCACGGACGAACAGTATCGTAGCAGGGTAGCGGCCCTTCTAGTGCGCAGGGGCGCAACAGCAGAGAAGTGCACCAGGCTTGTGCAAACCGACAATGCTGTCGCGACAGGCATAGCGATCGCGGCTGTCGGCGGCGCAGTCGTGGGTGTCGCTGCCAACAACGGCTATGGAGGCGGAACATATTACCGGCCACCGCCACCACAAACCTATGGCGTCGCGTGGGACCAATTCTATGGCCAGAACTACAGCGTTATCTGGCGCTGCCGCGACCGGTCCACCGGGCGGTTCCTTGACGATTACTATTGCGCCGGCCTGCCCATGGTCGACAGCGCATGGCCGGGCTGGTCGGCGTAGCGGATGAGCAGGCCATACCGCAAATATCGATCCAATCGGTGGCAGAGACCCACCGGTGCCAAGCTGTGGCGGCCCCAACTTGCGAGCGTGCCGGCAATGCTCGGTCTTACGGCAGCGGCGGCGGTGGCCGCCTTCCTGGCGCCGTCGGGCGCGCAACGTAGCGACGATGCATCAAAGGCCAGCCCACGAAGGGCGGCGCCCGCCTCGCTTACCGGTGTCGCTTCCGTCATTGACGGCGATACGATCGAAATCCAC
Source organism: Mesorhizobium sp. M0633 (assembly GCF_040320645.1). Classification (NCBI taxonomy): domain Bacteria; kingdom Pseudomonadati; phylum Pseudomonadota; class Alphaproteobacteria; order Hyphomicrobiales; family Phyllobacteriaceae; genus Mesorhizobium; species Mesorhizobium sp. M0633. The sequence continues at coordinate 28,139 of NZ_JAMYQC010000042.1, read as the reverse complement.
GGCCAGCGCGTCCGTTTCAACGGCATCGACGCGCCAGAGAGCCGGCAGCTGTGCCGCGATGCGAATGGCGCCGAGTATCCTTGCGGCCGGCGATCGGCCGAAGCGCTGTACACATTCCTGGCCGCGTCGAGGCCGCTCGAATGCACATTCGTAACGTGGGACCGCTACCACCGCTTTGTCGGCGATTGTCGGCGCGCCGACGGCGCGGGCGTGGCCGCCTGGATGGTCGAGCACGGCCAGGCGCTGGATTGGCCTCACTACAGCCAGGGCGCCTATGCGGGGCAGCAGGCGCAAGCCCAAGCCTCAAAGATCGGCCTGTGGGCCGGGACGTTTCAGGCACCCTGGGAATGGCGCGCTGCGCACGCCGACGGCGCGGCGCCATCGACTCGCCCGCTGGGCATCATCAGCCGTAAGCTGGTCGCGCAGAGCGGCTATTCTTGCGAGCCGCGGAGAACGTGCAAGCAGATCGGTTCCTGCGACGAAGCCAACTGGTACCTGCAAAACTGCTCATGGGGCGGAAAACTCGATCGCGACAAGGATGGGATCCCATGCGAAACACTCTGCTAGCTGAAATGTAACGGAGTAAGCGCTACGGCCTGTTCGGCTTTCCGCTTACACCGATCCAACGAAGACCATGCATGGGCGACGCGGTCTGCTAACCCCATTTTTTGACGAGGTATTCTATATTCTATATCTGAAGGGCAGAAAAAGTTATTGCGACAATAGAGAGAAGACGCCTTAACTAAGACTTTCAAAACCGTTAAGTGTATGCTGGCAGGCGATCAAGGCGTGATGTTGCCCTGTCGGGGGGGCGAGTAAAATGCAGACTGTGATGAAGTCAAAAGCTGGCAAGCTATGGCCAGTGGACCTACCGTGGTGCCTGGGCCCTAGAGATTGCGGCCGCAGCGATTGGTCTTACGACAGGTGTAGCATTAGGCGTACAAGCGTTTTCTGCAAGCGAGTCTGTCACTGCAATGGATTTGACGCTCGCCAGTGCACCCTTTCTCATGGTGGCAATCGCGGAGCTCACCAAGATACCGATAGCTACACTGCTTTTCAGCGCGTCTTGGCTCTGGAAGCCCATAATCTTGGTCTTCCTCCTCGTTCTGGCAGGCATAACCTTTGAGACGGTGTTTATGGGAATGGAGCGAGCGGGTGCTCTGCGCCAACTGCGTTACGAGGAACTCGTAAACAAAATCGACGCGCTGGACCAGGAGGCTATGAAGCTGGCCTCGGCCGACGAACTTGGCCGAAAATCCGATCAGGTCGAACAAGCGCGTTCCGAAATTGAGCAGCTTGCGTCTCTTGCGGAAAAATCCCGGGCGACCTTTCAGTCGCAGATTGCCGAGGTCAATGCTGAATTGGAGGGAACGACCGCCCTTACTCCAGAAGCGTCGCGCGTTCGCGACCAAGTGGAGGAAAAAAGCGCGGTTCGATTGGCGTTGATTCAGCAGCGCGACGGCGAAGCAAAGGAAGCCGTTGATCAGTTCGAGCGTCAACGCGACAGCTTTGTTGAACGTATCAAGATGGCGCGCGATTCCGGCGATAGCGACTCGGCACGCCGGCTAGAATCAGAAGTGGCGAAACTTGCTAATCCACGCACTAAAATTATAGCCAAGTTCGACACTCAGATAGAGCCGCTCGACCAAGAGGTCGCCGCCCTGCGTGCAGGTTTCGATCGTTTGCGGGCAAGCAGCCCTCCTATGACTGCCGACCAGAGGCAAAAACTTATGGATAGACGCTCGACGTTGGAACAGACGCGCGACAGTGATGCCGGGGCTTGGCAGCGCCGATTGGATGACGCTGGCAAACGGCTCGCAGAAGCGCAGGCCGCTGAGGCCAACAAGGCAAACATCTCGGCCCAAAACCAGGTCAGACAAGACCTGATTGCCAAGGAACTCAGCGGTTTGGAGAAGGAGCGGATCCCCATGGCGCGAACCGATCAGGTCCGGCGTATTGCCTCACGATGGTACGGGAGCAAACCGGAGTTAGTCACCGAAGCGCAAGCGGGAAAAATCTCTGTAATTTGGTTTGGGTCCCTCGCGCTCATCGCCGCACTCGCGGGACCAATCACGGCAATGGTGGCACTCGCTCTCCAGCGAATTGCCGCCCGAGAAGAGGATAATTCGAAGAGCAAGTTTTCCACACTGCTTCGCAGAATGCTTTTGAGTTGGCGCTGGCGGCGGGTTCGAACGGTCGAGGTACCGGTCGAAGTTACGGTAGAGAAAGAGGTTGAGAAGAGGGTAGAGGTGCCTGTCGAAAAAATCGTCAAAGAGATCCTTTACGTTCCGCTCTTCACCGACGACCCCGAAGTTCTTCGAAAAGCCCTGGACCAAGATTTGCCGCCTGAGGTCGCTGATCTCGTGACGGTATCAATGAAGGACCGCAAAAGTGCTCGTCAGGCATAACACCACGCTGCTTGAACAAGCCGTCGATCTCGCCGTCAAGAGGTCGGCAATTCCGACCCTGCAAGCTCAAGCCGCGGCTCAAGAGAAAACAGCTCGAGCGACCGCCATTCGCCGAATGGCGACAGGCGGGGCCATCGCAGTGGCGGCAGTCGGGATTGGGCTGGGCATCAAGCTTGGTCTCTGGGATAAGAACGTCCCCGAGCCAGTGATGTTGCCGAGGGTGGAGCAGCCGAGCGCGCGCACAGTCCCCAACGATGATCCCGCACCTATTCCGATTCCAACTCCAAAGCCTGCGCCGGAAGAAACGCCACGGGCTGATGTGCCTGCCAAGCCTGACGTGGTGACGGTCGACTTCAACAAGTTCGCCACCAAGAATGTAGAATTCCAAGGCAGCACCTGGGAGCTTATCTCGGGCCACCACTTCAAGGATGAGAACGACGAAACCTGGGACCGGGCTTGGTGCTATTCTCGCCGAAGTGTAAACGGCGTCGAAGTGAACGTTTCGTTGGCGACTCGATCTGCCCCGAGCTCGCCTCCCATCGGACCCGGCGCTGCCGTTCAAACGCTCCAGCTGATCGGTCTCAATGATTCGTCGGCTGTTGATCTGGCAACAAAGTGTGCGTGGCTGGATGGTCGCACATTTGGGTGATCAGACGTCATTCGTGACCAGTCTCGAGAACAAGCTAGTGCGTTACCCATACAAACTCCTGCACCTAGTGTCGATCCAGATAGCGGATTTGTGGTCGTGGCAGGGTGGGACGCGATCGGAAACGACCTGCCCGATATGCCAATGAGAAACGTGAGCTCCGAACAGTGTCAAAGTGCCTGCGACAGAGACTTCAAATGTTTGGCGGTTACCTACAACACGAAATTCCAAGCTTGCTTTATGAAAGGGGACGCATCGCTCTTGGTCAAAAGCGAAGAGTCCATCATGGCTGCCAGGAAGGTCGTCGAGGGCAATTTGCGCTACTCAAATTTGGTGTTCGCCATCAAAACGGAAATTTCTGGCAATGCCTATTGGACCTCTCCGCTCCGATATCCCGACTGCATATTGCAGTGCGCAAACGACAAATCCTGCTTAGGCTTCAATTTCCGGAAAAAAGAAAGTGCGTGTGTCCTTTTCAACAGCATAACCCAATCCGCTGATAACGCAGCGGTCGCATCTGGCGTTAAGAGCGTCGCCAACTAAAGTTGAAGCAAAGCACCTATCCTCAAGGAGCGATTGAAGCCAGGCCACTTGTCAAAGAAGTGGGTAGCAAAATTCCACGATAACCTTGGGGTTAGCGGCAGGAATGTTCTTCGACCAAGCTCTAACAGAACGCAAAGTGGGGCCTACTGAGGCATCTCAGAGAAAGAATTGTCGTCGGCGCATTGCGGACACCGTCTGACTGAATGTCAAAATTTGCCGTTTCCTGCCCGGAAGGTTCCAAGCGGCGCTGACCGGTTAGCTGCCCTTCACCTAAGTCGGATGCTGCCGACTGGTCCCGGTCCATTGTCGTCATTCGACGCAACTTTCAGGCGACTTCCAGCTCGACCAAAGGCACGCGACCGATTGACTGTCTCGCGACGCTGATCCACCACTGCGATTACAATAGGGAGGACGACCATGGCGTCCATTTCGATCAGCATTCCCACCGACCATGCCGGCGAGTTTCGGCAACTCTGGAAGGAGCTCAGGCTCGCTGACGCGCTCGATCTCCAAAATGATCTGGGTGATCCAATCGAGGTCGGCAACTTCGACGGTGCGAACCTTGTCCAGTGGGTCGTGGAGCTGAAGCCGATTCTGGTGCCGCTAGTGACTGCCTCGCTTACCTATCTGATCACATCGCGTGGCGAATTCGAATATGAAAAAGATGGCGAGAAGGTCCGCTTCAAGAATCTCAAGCCGTCGCAGGTAAAGGAGATCCTCGCGCTGCTCGACGCGCGCGACAAGCACTGAACCATGATCCCTCGTCCGGCTTGGCAGATAATCAAGCAGCGCCTCGGCCGCACGCCGGCAGGACGCGTTACCGCCTCCCATCGCGCTGCGCTCCATCGCCTGCGCGGTTTCCTTGCGAACCACTATTCCTGGACGCTCCACCATTTCGCCTTGGTGCCAATCAGCACTATGCAATGGTCGAGTGTCGTGATGAGCTATGAGGGTGTGCATGTCGCCTTCGTCGACATCGAGCAGGCCAATGCGCTCGAGCTACTGCTTTTGCGTGGCTTCTGGGGCGAACGACCTATCATCTCACATGTAGAATTCCTTATCCGGGCGGCCGAGGCGCTCTATGACGACGGCGATCTTGCGCTTGCCGTCGCGATGACCGAGCGCGCCAATTCGCGTCTCGCCGCTTACAGCGCAGATCAGGGGGCGGGCAATGTCGTCCCCCGGCCCAAATATTTCGATGAGCAGCTCGTCGCTGTCTTGGAAGCTCAATTGCTCCTCAGCTTCATCGCCGGCCACGAGGTCGCGCATATTCTGCAACAGGTCGAGGATGCGCCATCCTTCGAGATGTTCGCCTGGATTGCGAACCGATATCAAGAACTCCGCTTCGACAACAGCGGGGATGGTCCCAAGCGCGAACGCTTCCTCCTGCCCGAGACACTCCAGAAGTTCGACGACAATGGCCGGCCCAATGGCGTCGCCACACTCGGCAGCAAGATGGGGCGGCGGATGCACGCGATGATATCGCGGCTGATTAGTGAGATCCAGGCTGACGGGCTCGGCCTGCTCGCAGCAAGCGATGCTGCGATCGAAGCCAACATCCCGGCGGATACGTTGTTCCGAATTCTTTTCATGGCATTCGAATACACCGAAATGCTGATGATGCTGCGCCGGCTGCTCCCGCGTCTGCCGCGCGGCATGAAACGTGCAGCGATCGCCTATGAAGGCACCAACCTATTTGCCCGTCAGCTGATGCTAGTGCGACTAGTGCGCGGCATTCGCGACGGCGAGACTCTGGTTCCGAAGCCGATTCGCGCCTTCTGGAAAAGCTTCGATCCCGCGGTGCTCAAGCATTACGAGACGCTCGGGCGCGAAGGGCGGCTCGAGCAATATGGATTGCGATCAGCGGTCGCGGCCCGTGGCGGAATCGAAGTCGGCCTATTCGGCGCACTCGGCCAGCACGTGCCGGCATCGGAGCGTATCAAAAAGCTGGGGCCGCTGCTGGCAGGTGGGCTGATAGTCGCCGAAGCGCATGGGGGCTTCGACGAAGCCTACTACCGGGCGGACGAGCATTTCGCCTGGGGCGGCGCTGAGGCTGAAGCCGACCCAGTTTTGATGGGCTTTGCCCATGCCCTTCAGGATATGGCCGAACTCGTAGCGACTGAGACGCGGCCCAAACACTATTTTAGCCGAGCCAGCGTGCTGCGCGACGGCAGCGATGCAGCCTTCGTGGAATTTCTGCGCTCGACGCGCTCGCAAGTTTTCCGGACGGAGATCAATCCCAACTGGATGGCCGGGTTCGAGGAAATGCTGCGATCGTACCCATGACGCCGTCGTTGATACGTCGCGGCCGGGAGAAGATGGCTCCTGTGGGATCGAAGACGGGCTGGCGGCTCTCAGCGTCAGAGCAGCCGATAGCAGACGTTTAAGCCCGACGCGACGGATGTCGTAAGTTAAACCCGAGGTAGATGATTGCTTCTTCCGCGGCTCGCGACGAAGCAGATGCCGGGAAAGACTTCAGAACAGACCGTGCGACCTTGCGACCAGTCCCAACCCCGCCTAAGCATCGTCCATGATGTCACGCACCTACGAGCAGCTGATCCCTAGACGCCTACGCGATCCGTTCGAGAAGTCGCTCGCTCTGGATACTGGTTACGTCCTTGATTTTAACGACCGAACCTTTGCAGACTTCTTCTTCGAAGAGTTGGGCATCGACACCTCTGTCTCCAACCTCTTCGACGGCAGGGGAACGTCCAAGGCGAAGCGGCTCCGTTCGTTCATCGAAAGGGCGCCGGCGGGCGTAGTTGCGAAGGCGCTGCGCGAGCTATGGGAGTATGGCGAGTCCTTGTCGTGGCCGGGGGTCGGCATCAGAGACAGCTACTTTGCCGTTGTCGCGATATTTGAAGGCGCAAGCGATCACATCGACGCATCAGCATTTGAGGCGTTCGAACCTAGTCAAACATTGGACGAGCTGATTGCGGCGATCCGTCGTGATCTCGATGCGAAAAAGCCCCAAGCGGCGCTTGACCGTCTGCACACCTACTGCATGAAGCGGTTCGCTTCACTCGTGCGCAAGCATGGTGGTGGCGAGTGCGGGGAGAACGATGCGCTGCACGCCAGAGCTGGTCGATACGTTAAACTGCTTACTGCGCAGCGCAACCTGACCGAGATGTCGGAGCGCATAATCAAAAGCTCAATCAGCGTTCTCGAGTCGTTCAACACGATTCGGAACAACAAATCATTGGCACACGACAATCCCGACCTGATCCAACCCGATGAAGCGCGCTTCATCTTCGATAGCGTTGCTGCACTTCTGCGGTTCATCAGGCGGTCGACGGTCGGTCGTTCGAGGACTGATCGGGGGCCGGGAGCGGTCTGCCGGCTTCAGCTCTGTTGCATCAGAAGCGGACTTCAGATCCGCGTCTGGGCCATCGTCCACCAACCGCCGGATCCAGACATTCGCTTGGCGACCCTCTCAGCACAAGCTACTGATTGGCATCGAAGCGCATTTGGAATTTGGGGCCAACAAAATGGAATGGGAAAAACTGCTGTGCAGCGGACGACTTGGCGACAAGCACTACGAGCCCAAGCTGAACCGTTCGATCTTCGTTCAGGATCATGACCGCATCGTTTTCTCTGCGCCATTTCGTCGGCTGGCCAACAAGACCCAAGTGCAGCCTCTTTACGAGCATGATCACGTGCATCACCGTCTGATCCATTCCGTCGAGGTCAGCAGCGTCGGACGATCGTTAGCTATGCGAATCGGTAGTTGGCTTGAGGAGACGCACCGGATCGCCAGCGGCGAGTCCAACAGCCTAGCGAACATCGTTCAGGCAGCGTGCGTCGCCCACGACATTGGCAACCCTCCCTTCGGTCACTCCGGAGAAGCGGCGATGGGTGACTGGTTCGCGGAGAAGTTCAACGATGCCAAAGGGGTGATGGCAGAGATAGAGGAGCAGCACCGCACCGAGTTCATGAAGTTTGAAGGGAATGCGCAGGGGTTTCGAATTGTTGCCCGGCTCGAGATGTACCGCAACGACGGCGGCATGCGACTATCCAAGGCGACACTTGGGGCGTTCACCAAGTACCCGGTCACTTCTGCCGCTCGCGAGAGTGTCGTCGCCAGAGGAGTTGCGCCATATGTCGGTCTCAAGAAGTTCGGCATCTTCCGTTCCGAACTCGAGCTGTTCAAGGACGCAGCGGCTTCGCTGGGACTCCCCGAGGAAGGGGCCCGAGCCGGGAACTGGTGGCGGCGACATCCCTTGGTCTTCATCGTCGAAGCCGCAGATGATATCTGCTATAACATCGTCGATCTTGAGGACGCTTTCACGACCGGGGAGCTCCCATTCGACACGGTCAGGGACCTGCTACACGAGGCTGCCAACAACCCTAACCGCGACGTGAGCGGCCTTAACCAGGCCGAGCACATCGCATTGCTGCGGGCTTTGAGCATTAATGTCGCAGTTGAGAGCTGCGTCCAAGCCTTCAAAGCCAACTACGACGCCATCATGGGCGGCACGTTCTCTAATTCCCTAGCCGATACCGGATCCATGGTTTCCGTCTTCGCTAAAATGAAGGCCCTTTCTCGTGACCAGGTATTCACCGCCCGGAGAAAGACCGAGTTGGAGGTGTCCGGTCGGCGCGTTATTGGCAATGTCATGTCAGGTGTGCTTCCCCTATTTGAGAATCTTGCCAACGCCAGGTGGGATCAGGAGAAGCTCTCCGACCATAATCGGCAACTCGTCAGGGCCCTCGATCTAGACTTGCGGAACATTGCCAATGCCGAGCAAGCGCTACACGCCCTTGCCGACTTCACGTCGGGGATGACCGATCGATATGCCGTGAGGATCGCCAGGATGCTCACCGGCATATAGGCGACGACAGGCGCGCGTCATATCTGTGAGCGACGAAGATCTTCGACCGATCATTCCACCGGCGCGGTTGGCGGTCGAATAGGTCCTGGAGGGAGCAGAAGAAATGTTCGCTAACGGACCGCCACACCCGATCCGAGCATGGCGTCCGCCTTCATTCGATCATGGGACGTGTGCGAAATTTCTGCTTGCAGGACGCCAAAATGGCCGAAGCGGACACGCGCCCGACCCGGTGAGCGGCGCAAGAGAGCTAACGCTTCTGATCATTGCCAAAGCTCCTGTCGCTTCGCTTGGAAACTCGTCGGTAGAATTGGTCGGATTCGCGACGTCGTCTAGGAGCTTTGCCGGCATCCTCTCAAGGCAGCAGTTCGGGCGAACCCAGTCTGAAGCGCGCTATCAGTGAATGAATGGCTGCTTTTGGGCAAGGCGACCATCACTTCGAACAGCCGATATTGGGCGCAGAGCCGGCATTGGTTCGGGGCAGATCAGCTCATCTATTGTGCCCTATGTTTCGGCTTGCTGCCGGCAAATTGCTTCAATGCATTTGCCCGCCTAGAAAGGTGCCCCCTCGGACTCACTGGTCGCTGTCACTTATTCGGACCCTGAAATTGCCTGCCGCCGCGATTTCTCTGACATGTCGACGACAGGGAGCCCTTCCTTTCTGGCCTTGGCAAACGCTCGATCGCTTTCCAGGAACTCCGCCAGCATGAACGGGATCAGTTCCGCTACCGATTCGGACTCGCCATAGGTCTGACGATAAAGCGCCGCATAGTCCTTCAGTGCTTGGTTCAGGTCTGCACTTACGCTTATGGTGATCTTCGAAGGTGTCCGATCCGGAAGTTTGCCGAGTTTCAGATTGGTCATGATGACTCCAGTCAATTCGGGTACGGCCGTAGCACAAGATCCTTGTGCACGATGACGCGCAGTGGCCATCCAGGGCGGACGGTGATCGTGGGCTGAATATTGAGGTTCTTCTCGGTGATGCGCTGGCCAGCTCGACTGACGTTCTGCTGAGCGGATTCGCGGATTGCTTTGACCAGGTCGCTTTCCTCTTCCCCGAGGCTCAGCTCCGTGCCGACCCCTAGCAACGTGGCCAGCGCAACGCCTTTGATCAGCTGCCAGGTGTGGAAATCCACCTTGTCCTCAAGCCCGGCATAGCCGGCGGTGTCCGTCGCCGGCAGATTGTCGATTTCGATCGAAGAGCCGTCGGGCAGCAGTATCCGTTGCCAGACCAGCAGCGCGCGCCTTTGTCCAAAGGCAACAACGCTGTCATATGTGCCAATCAGGCGAGAGCCTTGCGGAATGAGCAAGGTGCTGCCGGTGACTGTGTCGTGCACATTCTCGGTGACCTGTGCGACGACGAGGCCGGGCAAGTCGGAATTGATGCCAGTGATTAGGCTCGCTGCGATGACGCTGCCGGCCATCAGCTGATACGGCGAAGCCGGCGTCTGCAGTGCATGCAGATTGTAGATCCCACTTGTGTTCCGCTGGCTGACAAAATCGAGCTTGCGCTGTTGATTGTTTGGGTCGCCCTCGGCCGGTGCTACCGAAGCTGAATCGCGTGCGGCATCGGATTGTGGAGCCGTTGCCTCAAAGGGTGGACGCCCGCCCTGTCCGTTGCCGGCGGCATCCGCTTGCCGGGGTCGATTTTCGATCCGGAAGAAGACTTGCGATTCGCGCGCCTCGACCGCCTGCTGTGCAAGGCGCTGCTCCTCCGCCGAAACCTCCTGGCTCGGCGCGATGCCCAGCTGGCGTTGGTGCTCAAGGATGGGGCGGCCGAGGTCGCCGGGCAGCGGTGGTCCAAGCACCGGAGGCTTGGGCTTGATCCCGGAATAGTCCTTAGGCAGCCTTTCAATTGCCTCCGCGGTTGGCTTCCGCTCAGTGTTGTAAAGCTCGTCAGCCTGCTCTTTGATGCGCAGCGCCGGTCCCTGCAGCGCCATCATGGTGACGCCTAGAACGGTGCCGGAACCAACAGCTGCAATGGCGACAATAATGCCGCGCTTGAAGCGCACAGCGCGGCGAGGTGAGGCCCGCAGCTGCAGCTGTTCTGGATCGAGTTTCGGTGGAGCATCGGAGCGGGAAGTATCCGTCATGGGCCGTCCCTCACCTGCTGGGACGCGAAAAGAGCAATATCCGCCGCGGCGCTTGCCTGCCGTCGGTCCTCGTGATGCGCACCACCTGCTGCTGCTTGGCGCCGAGGCGCAGTTCGGCCGCGGCGAAGAGGCGATCGACGATGTAATAGTTGCCCCGTATGCGGTAGTTGACGAGCTGGTTGTCCCTGTCAGCTCCGACGATGAAGAGCGGCGGGGCCTCGCCCTGATCGATGCGGCGCGGGAACTCGATGTAGACCTTGCTGCCATCATCGAACGCGCGCGTCGGCCTCCAGGGCGGCATGTCGCCGGTAATCGAATAGCGGAAACGAATATTTTCGAGAGCCACATTCGACGCCACTGGCATAGCGGCGTCGGCCTGCGCATTGCGCCGGCGTAGCGCGATGATCTGGTCCTCGCTGTAAGTCCAGGAGATGGCCGCCATGGCGGTCTTATCCGTGCTTTGAAGCTGCAGGTGATAGCTTCGCCGGTCCGTGGTGATCACCAGATTGGTGGCAAGTCCTGGCGCGAAGGGCTTCACCAGCACATGGGTGCGCTGGTCATCGCCGGAGCCACTGACGGTGTCGCCAATTACCCAGCGCACTGTATCGCCGGCCGACACGGATTGGAGTTTCTCGCCTGACTGCAGAGCGATATCGCTGACGCGCTCCGGTGCGGCATAGAGCTGGTAGAGCGCGCCTTCGGCAAAAGGGTAAACCTGCACCGCATTCACATAGCCATATTTGGTGGGTTGCTGCGTCGCCGCCTTGTTGGCATCGGCGACACGTTCTTCAGGCGAGCGCTTGTCTTCAGCAGCCTTGCCCGGCTCGGGCTGCAACTGGCCGGGCAGCGGCAGCGGTTTCGGCACTTCCACGACCTTGACGGGCTTCTCCGGCGCCTTCTCAATCGCGGCCGGCTTGAAGTCAGCATGGTCATAGGAAATCTGCGGTGGCAGCACCGGCTTCGAGGCACAGGCCGAAAGTACCGCGGTCGACGCCGACAGGATCAGGACGGTGCGGAGCGATGGGGCTCTATTTGTCATTGGCGGGCTCCTTCGGGGAAACGGTTGTCGGCGCGGCGCTGTCCAGCTCGCGCGACCAGTCGATGGCATTGATGAAGACGCCGAGCGGGTTTTTGCGCAGCTGATCGGTATTGTTCGGCGGCCGGATCACAATGGTGAGGATCCCGGTCCAACGCGTTGTGCTGGCGAGGCTGCCGCGCTCAAAGACCTGCTCGGTCCATTTGACTTGAAAGGAGTTGTCGGACGCTCGTACCACGCTCGTCACCTGCACCGAGACGCTGCGCGTGCCGATCTTGCCGAACGGGTCATTGGCCTTAGCGTACTCATTGAGAAAGAGGGCTGCACGGTCGGTGGCGAAGTCGTAGGCCGAGAGCCAATTCTGCCGCACCAGCACCGCATCGGTGGAGACGGAGCGGACATTCTGGATGAAATGGCCGAGATGCCAGGCAATCTGGGCATCGTCGGGCTCGTAGGTTTGGATTGCCGGCGCGACAGCCCGTGTTTCACCGAAGCGGTCGACCTCGACAACATAAGGCACGACGCGGCCCTGCATCGACTGCCACAAGAGTCCACCAGAGAGCCCGATGGCCAGAGCGAGGCAGCCAAAGGCCATCAGGCGCCAGTTCCTTGCCTGCACGCGCGCAGTGCCGATGCGCTCGTCCCAAAGTTGGGCGGCCTTCTGGTATGGTGTGACGGGGTGGGGCGTCTTCCCGTAACGCTGAACAGGTCGCTTGAAGAGCATCTAGTCTTCCTTGTCGTTGAGAGAGGGGTTGGCCCCGCTTCCACCCCGATCGCCATCGCGGACGGCCTGCGTGGCGGCGTGGCGATGGGCGCGCGCGGTCTGTTGGGAACGCAAGCGCCTCGCCCACGCCGGCGCGGCATTGGCACCTGACGCGGCAGGGTTTCCGGTCATTGATGCGGTCGGCGTGCCGCCCGTCGCGGTCCAGGCGGCATTGCGGCCGGCATCGGCGCTGCGCCGGAATGGTTCTGTTGCAGATCGCATTCCCCGCATCGCGGCGCCGCCAGCTGCGCCGGCAACGCCCTGCAGTCCAGCCGCTACGCCGGAGAGGCCGGACTCGGGCGATGTTGCACGCCCCATCTGCCAAGCTGTGGAAGCAGCCGATCCCATGGCCGTGCCGGCTCGAACGGCGGCGAGACCGCCGCCGGTTGCCATGCGCGCGCCGGCAAGCGCCGCACCTCCGGCAACGAGCGTTGATCCGGCGGCCGCCGCGGTGGTTCCGAGTGCGGCTCCCGCGCCAAGCTGCGGCGCGCCCGAGACAAGACCCGAGGCAATTCCCGGCCCGAAAATGCCGAGCCCAAGCAGCGCCAACGCGCCCAGTACCTGTGACATGGCTGCGGCCAAGTCCGGCTCCTTGCCTTGCAGCGCGGAAGCGAACTCGCCGAAGAGCGTGGAGCCGATGCCGACGATGACAGCAAGCACCATGACCTTAATGCCCGACGAGATCACATTGCCGAGCACGCGCTCGGCCAGAAACGCCGAGCGGTTCCAGAGCGCGAAGGGCACCAGAACAAAACCGGCCAATGTGGTGAGTTTGAACTCCAAGATGGTGATGAAGAGCTGAATTGAAAGAATGAAGAAGGCGATGAGGACCAGAAACCAGGCGAGAAGCAGCACGAAGATGGTCAGCGCGTTGCCAAAGATCTCGGGGAAGCCGACTAGCTGGCTCGCTTGATTGAGCAGCGGCCAGGCGCCCTCGAAGCCGGCCGCGGCAATGCGGCCTGGCCGCAGGAGACTGTCGGCGGACAGATTGCCGGCCGATGCGTTGATGCCGAGCCCGGCAAAGGAATGGTAGATGATGTCGGCGAGGTTCTTAAAATTATTCAGGATGAAGGCGAAGGCGCCGACATAGAGCACTTTTCGGACAAGCCGGCCAAGAACATTGGGCTCGCCGCCGAACGCCCAGACCAGGCCTGCCAGCGTGATGTCGATGCCGATCAGGATGGTGGTGAGAAAGGCGACGTCGCCCGAAAGCAGACCGAACCCGCTATCAATATAGCGGGTAAAAGTCTCCATCAAGCGATCAATGACGCCGAGGTCATTCATGTCGCCGCCTTCCTCGTTGTCTTGAAGAACTGCTGATCAGTTGCCGGGATAGGCCGTACCGGTGCCCAGGAAACGCTTCGTCGTCTCGCGGGCGGCTTCCTCGGACTGCGCCTTGCGGGCAGCATCTTCGGCTTCAGCCCGGAACTGGGTCGCGAGCAGCGTCTGGATCTGGATCTGCTGCTTGGTCGAAAGCGCGATCAGCTGATTGGTGGCCTGGCTTGCCTCAAGGGCACCTGCCGCGCCCTGACTGCGGTTGACGAGATCGGTAAGCAGGTCGCCGTCGGCCCGCACGTTCTCCACGATCTGCGACTGCGCGCTCATGGTTTGGCGGAACGCCTGCATGGCGTTTTGCCAGCGCTCGCGCGCGGCGCTCGCCACATCGCTGACCTTGATTGTGGCGTCGTAGCTTTCCGGATATTGCAAACGCCACTGGTTCTGAAGCTTGTCGAGATCGAAGCTCAGGCCGCTGGCCTGGGTCATCAGGCCGTCGATCCGTTGGAGCGAACCTGTGAGCTGGCCGACGGAAGAAAAATCCAGGCGCTGAAGGTTGCGCGCCATGTTCTGCAGCATCGTCGCCTGGTTCTGAAGCGACTGGATCTGGTTGTTTATCTGCTCCAGGGAACGTGCCGCTGTCAGCACGTTCTGCGCATAATTCGACGGATCGAACACGATTAGGGCGTGGGCCGGCTGGACGTAGTCGGCCATCGGTTTTGCGATTAGGGAAACGGTGATCAGGCTGGTGAGAAGGCGGCGCCGCATCATGACGATTGCTCCTTGTCTGGTTGAGGGAATTGCTGGAGAAGCTCGGCAGCCCAATCGAGGCCGCGCGCACTCAGGAACCGGGAAGCAAAGCTGTCCTGCCCGTGCTCTGACAGGACGCTGTCGATCAAAGCTTGCGTGGCCGGATCAGAGGCGCCGCAGAGCGCAAGAGCGATCGGGCCGAGCCCGAGCTCGAAGAGGCGGTTGCCGCGGCGCGACTGCACATAATACTGGCGCTTCGATGTGGCACGGGCGACCAATTCGATCTGCCGCTCGTTCAGACCAAATCGCTCATAAGCCACCCGCGCCTGCGGTTCCACGGCACGGTCATTGGGGAGAAAAATGCGCTGTGGGCAGCTCTCGATGATCGCCGGCGCGATGGAAGAGCCAGCGATGTCCGCAAGCGACTGCGTGGCAAAGATCACCGACACGTTCTTCTTTCGCAGCACCTTCAGCCATTCACGGATGCGGGCGGCAAAGAGAGGGTTGTCGAGATAGACCCACGCCTCGTCGAGCATCAGCAGCGTCGGCCGTCCGTCGAACCGCTCCTCGAGACGATGGAACAGATAGGTGAGCACCGGGAGCACAGCGCCTTGGCTGTGCATCAGCTCTTCGGTCTCGAAACACTGCACATCCGACAAAGCCAGCCGATCTTCATCGGCATCGAGCAGCCGGCCGAAGGGACCGTCGAGCGTGTAGGGCATCAACGCGGCCTTGAGCCCATTGGACTGAAGCAGAACCGACAGGCCCGTCAGCGTGCGTTCCTGCACCGGCGCAGTGGCAAGGCTGATGAGTGCCGACCAGATCGCCTCCTTTACCTCCGGCGTAACGCTGACATTCTCATGGGCAACGAGGCCGGCGATCCATTCCGCCGCCCAGCTGCGAGTAGCCTGGTCGCCGATATTGCTCAGTGGCTGGAAGGCAAGCGCACCATCCGCGCCCAGAGCGTGGTGTTCTCCGCCCATGGCCAGTGTTGCCGCACGAGCCGAATTGCCCTTGTCGAAGACATAGACCTGCGCCCCGGCATAGCGTCGAAACTGCAGAGCGACTAGCGCGAGCAGAACCGACTTGCCGGCACCGGTCGGCCCAACGACCAGCATGTGGCCGACATCGCCGACGTGGGTGGAAAGCCGAAACGGTGTCGACCCGTTGGTCTCTGCGAAGAGAAGCGGCGGGGATTCGGTCCCAGTCACGTTGGCGAGATGCTCGTTATCCACCGGACCGGCCCACGCCGACGACAGCGGCATGACATGGGCAAGATTCAGCGTGTGAACGAGCGGCTGGCGAACGTTAGCGTAGACATGACCGGGCAACGAGCCGAGCCACGCCTCGACCGCATTGATGCTTTCACGGATCGTGGTGAAGCCGAGCCCATTGACTATGCGCTCAACCGCTCGGAGCTTTTCCGCGGCGGCCTGCCGGTCTTGGTCCCATACCGTCACCGTTGTGGTGAGATAGCCGAAGCCGACGTGATCGCCGCCCAATGCCTGAAGGGCGGCATCCGCATCGAGCGCCTTGTTGTCGGCGTCACTATCGACGAGAGGGACGGGTTCGTTGGTCACGACCTCGCGCAGGATGGCTGCGACCGATTTGCGCTTGGCAAACCACTGACGGCGCAACCGGGTCAGTGTCTTTGTGGCTTCCGTCTTGTCGAGCGGGATGAAGCGCGTCATCCAGCGGTAGGCGAAATCCTGATGGTTGAGCGCGTCGAGGATCCCTGGCCGGGTGACGTTCGGGAAACCAAGGATGGTGAGGGTGCACAGATGCTGCTCACCCAGCATCGGCTCCAGGCCGCCGGTAAGCGGCGCGTCAACCAGAACACCGTCGAGATACATTGGCGTTTCCGGCATGGCGACCGGATGGCGGTAGGTCGAGATTGTGCCGTGCAGATAGGTTAGCGTCTCGGCATCATCGAGGGCGCGCACTTCCGGCATGAAGCCGGACAGCAAATCCAGGACGCGGTCGGTCTCGTCGCGAAACCACGCCAGCTCCTGGCGCCAGTCTCTAGCCCCTCCCGAGTGATGCGAGTCGACCAGTGCGCTTTCCGCCCGCGCCTGGCCATCTGGCGCCGGCATGAAGACCAAGGTCAGATGATAGCGACTCTCGAAGTGCGCGACCTTGCCCTCGAAGGCCGCGCGCCGTTCCTCATCGACCAGCCATGAGGCAGCATCGGGAAAAGCCGAGCTCGGATAGCCCAGCGCTTCAACGCGCTCGGCCTCGAAAAACAACCCCCATCCGGAGCCCAACCTTCGTAGCGCATTGTTAGCTCGTGCGCAGATGCCGACCAACTCGGCTTCGGTCGCGCTTTCAAGGTCGGGGCCACGGAACCGGAAGGTTCGCTGGAAGCTACTGTCTTTATTGAGCACGATGCCGGGCGCGACCAAAGCGGCCCAGGGCAGATGATCGGCAAGCCGATCGGCTTTGCCGCGATACTCCGAAAGGTTCAGCATGCAAGCCAGCCCTTCAGGCGAAGATGACGGACAAGCACGCTGGCGAAGTCCGGATCGCGGCGAGCGGCAAAGACCGCGAGGGTGTGGCCGGCGATCCAGAGCGCCAGTCCGGCGATCCACTGCTGCAGGCCAAGGCCTATTGCCGCGGCCACCGTGCCGTTGAGGATCGCCACCGCTCGCGGCGCGCCGCCCAGCAGGATCGGCTCAGTCAATGCCCTGTGAACGGGGACTTCGAAACCCTCGATATGCTGCTCTCCGGTGGCCATCAGACGAGTGCCCCGCCGCCGAAGGAGAAGAAGGAGAGAAAGAAGCTCGATGCCGCGAAGGCGATCGACAGGCCGAAGACAATCTGGATCAGCCGGCGAAAACCGCCTGCCGTGTCGCCGAAAGCAAGGGTCAGGCCGGTGGTGATGATGATGATCACCGCGACGATCTTGGCGACCGGTCCCTGCACCGACTCAAGGATCTGCTGCAGCGGCTGTTCCCAAGGCATGCCGGAGCCCGCTGCGTGGGCCGGGACGGTGAGAAGAAACGCGAGCGCGGTGGACGAAAGGAAGCGAAGCTTCTTGAGCATGAGGTGACCTTTCAAAACTGCTGGAGTTGCGGAAGCGTGAGCGGGGTGACGGCGTAATCACCGCTGCTGTCGAGACCGGTGACCTCAGCGATCGCGTCAATGCGGCGCGAGGATCCGCGCCCAGCGATGAAGACGATCAGATCTACCGCATCAGCGATGAGGCGGCGGGGAACGGTGACGACGGCTTCCTGGGCGAGCTGCTCGATACGGTAGAGAGCGGAGCGCGCCGAATTGGCGTGAACCGTCGCGATGCCGCCGGGATGCCCGGTGTTCCATGCCTTCGGCATGTCCAGGGCTTCCGCGCCCCTGACTTCGCCCACGATGATGCGGTCGGGTCTGAGCCGCAGGGTCGAGCGCACGAGATCGGCGAGCGTGACCGACCCCCGCCTCGTCCTCAAGGCAACGCAATCCTTCGCCGCGCATTGCAGTTCGCGCGTGTCCTCGATCAGGATCACCCGCTCGTCGCAATCGGCGGCTTGTGCCAGCAGCGCATTGGCAAGTGTTGTCTTGCCCGACGACGTGCCGCCGGCGACCAGGATGTTGCGCCGCTCGCGGACCGCCTTCTTCAGCGCATCGGCCTGCAGCGGCAGCATGACCCGGTCGGCGACATAGTCGGCCAACGTGTAGAGTTTCGCCGCAGGCTTTCGGATGGCGAAGCATGGCCCCAGCACGACAGGCGGCAGCAGACCCTCGAAGCGCTCGCCCGATGGCAATTCGGCGCTGACAATCGGATTGTCCGCATGCGCCTCGGCGCGCACGTGGGAGGCGACCAGGCGGATGATGCGTTCGGCCTCAGAAGGATGCATGTGCACGCCGGTGTCGACCCGGCCTTCACCCAACCGGTCGAGCCGCAGCGCACCGTCGGGATTGACCATCACCTCAATGACGGTCGGATCGGCAAGGGCTTCGGTGATCGCCGGACCCATGGCGGTGCGCAGCATGGCGCGGCGGCGATGGTCGGCTTCCGGATGAGAACTCATCCTTCCCCTCCCCTGCGATCGTCGGTGCCAAGTGACCGTTTCCCGGAAGCGATCTGGCGGCCGACCTGTTCAACGAATTTGTCGAAGCGCTCCTGGGCAATCGCTTGCGTGGCCCTGTCCGGCACCGGCGTGTGAGCATGAAGCGTGATCGAAAAGCGGATGAAGAGCGCCAGGCTCTCCAGGATCATCTCGACATCGCGCCTGACATGTCCGAGGTCGCGGGAAAGACGGTCGAGCCTCTTGCCGTAGCGCTGGTCGAGTTCATTCTCCCCACGCTGCTCGATAAAGGTCTCGACCGCGTGCGCCACAATGGCCGATTTGGTGGTCGATGGATTGCGGCTGAGGTTCTCCAGCTTCTCGCTCAACTCGGGTCCAAGCAAAAACTGGTGACGAATGCGGTGGGGCTTCATGCTGCTTGTTCCCTCTGACCGGCGCTGATGCACCGGCGACGGGAACGAGCATCGTCGAGATCCTCGAAATCGCTTACGGCCGTTATCTACGCTGAGATGCGCCCGCGTATGGCGCGCCGTTCAGAAGCCGGGCACGATGTCCTTGTCGTCGCCCATTCCCTCATTGACGCCGTAAGCACGTGCTGCGGTGGAAATCCGATCCATGACGCGCTTGTCGGCGAGCGTCTCGCAGTCATCGTCTGCGGGCGTGAACAGATCGCCCTGATCAGGCTCCTGGACGACGAGGGTCCGTTCTTCGCGCAGGCCCGGATGGCGCTGCTGCTGGACACCTCCGTCTTCGATTGCCGCGCCGGCACTGTCGTCATCGCCAGCAAGACGCCGATCCACGCCGCGCACCTGTCCACTCCAATCGTCCGGGCGCGACGTGGGCCGATCCGCGTAGGCACCGTCGCGCAGCACCGGCGAAGGCAGCACTCGCTCCGTGAAATTCGGATCCTGGTAATAACGCAACTTCTTGGCGCGAATCGGCGGCAATCCCGAAACCAGGATTAGTTCGTCAGCCTGCGGCAACTGCATCACCTCACCCGGCGTCAGCAGGGGGCGAGCGGTCTCTTGGCGGCTTACCATGACGTGGGACAACCAGGGCGCCAACCGATGGCCGGCATAGTTGCGCATCGATCTGAGTTCCGTCGCGGTACCGAGCGCGTCCGAGATGCGTTTGGCCGTGCGCTCGTCATTTGAGGAAAAGGCAATCCGCACATGGCAATTGTCGAGAATGGCGTTGTTCTCGCCATAGGCCTTGGAGATTTGGTTCAACGATTGCGCGATGAGATAGGCGCGGATGCCGTAACCCGCCATGAAGGCCAGCGCGGTCTCGAAGAAATCGAGCCGTCCCAGCGCCGGAAATTCATCGAGCATCATGAGAAGTTGGTGCTTACGGCTCTTCTTCGGGTCACCTTCCAGGCGCTCGGTCAGCCGCCGGCCGATTTGATTGAGCACCAATCGCACCAGGGGCTTAGTGCGCGAGATATCCGACGGCGGCACGACCAGATACAGCGACATCGGTCGCTCGGCATCCACAAGGTCGGCAATGCGCCAGTCGCAGGCCGATGTTGCCGCGGCAACCGTTGGATCTCGATAGAGCCCGAGAAACGACATGGCGGTCGAGAGAACGCCTGAGCGCTCGTTCTCTGACTTGTTCAGCACCTCACGAGCCGCCGAGGCCACGACCGGATGGACCTGAGGCTTGTCCACCGTGCCGAGGTGGTTTGTGGTCATCATCCGCTGCAGTGTCGCAGCGAATGAGCGTTGCGGGTCCGACAGGAAGGTGGCGACACGGGCGAGTGTCTTTTCCTCTTCGGCGTAGAGCACGTGCAAGATGGCGCCAACCAGGAGTGAATGACTGGTCTTCTCCCAATGGTTCCGCCGCTCCAGCGCGCCTTCCGGATCGACGAGAATGTCGGCGATGTTCTGAACGTCGCGGACCTCATCTGGACCTTTGCGCACTTCCAGCAGCGGGTTGTACCGCGCCGATCTCGGATCGGTCGGATTGAACAAGAGACAGTGCGAGAACTTCGACCTCCAGCCAGAGGTCAGCTGCCAGTTCTCGCCTTTGATGTCGTGAATGACGGCCGAGCCGGTCCAGGAAAGAAGGGTTGGAACAACGAGTCCGACGCCCTTGCCCGAACGTGTCGGCGCAAAGGCCATGACGTGTTCTGGTCCGTCATGGCGCAGATAGCGATAATTCAGTCCGCCAAGGAAAACGCCGGCCGGCTGAAACAGCCCCGCCTTCTCGATCTCCAGCTTCATGGCCCATCGTGAGGACCCATAGGTGGTGACCAACCCCCGCTGCCGTGCGCGCCAGAGGGACCCAGCTATCGCGGCGGCACAGCCCAGGAACCCGCTGGCTCCGGCAAGTATGCCAGCCTTGTCGAAGACTTCAGGCGCATAGGCGTCAAATTGGAACCACCATTCGAACAGTTTCCACGGCTGGTAGATCGGCCAGCCGACTGTCACAAACCATGGCGCGCCGAGTGGCGGCTGATAGAAGAGCATGTGGGCGCACCATTGGGTTGCAGTCCACACGCCAAGAATGACAATTGCGAATACGACAGCGATCTGCCCAATCAGCAACTTCGTGGGTGTCAATGGCTTGCTCCGCTCTTCTGGCCAGACGGACCAAACATCGCGCCGAGCGATGAGAATTCGAACGGCCGCTACGTGCGACTAGGTGCGATGACAAGGTTGATAGGCATTGTTCAGCTGCGAACAGCGAAAATCCGCCGCAGCAACCGATCGGCGGTGCCAGGTACGCGGTTTGGTCGCAGAAGATGTTGGGGCTTCAGGCGCGGGCACATTGAAGATGTGCTGACAGACAAACCTTTGGAGCCGACGCGTTTGTGCGAGAGCGAGCTGAAAGGCTCGGCGAGAAGTCGTCGTTCTCAATTGGGCGACGGGGGATACATCGGCGAAGACGGCATAAGGCAGGATGGGCCAGACCGAGCCGATGGCAACGTCGTAGCCAAGGCCTTGGAGCCCATAGCGCCTGGCCGGGAGGCCGCCGCCAGTCAGGCTTACGCGGCGCGTCGTTGAGCGAGGTGAAGACCCGAACGGGCTCGACGAGGGTCCACGGCGGTCACAATGTTGTGGTGGTGATCGCAGTAGACGCGATCCGGCGAAGTTGGCCCAGCACAAAAACGATAACCGCCAGGTACAGAAGCGTCTTCGCTCACCGGGAAGCGGCACTGATAGAGGCCTAGCTGAATGAGGGGGACGTCTCTCGAAGTTGGTCTGATATTTTCAGGCATGATGGTTTCCTAGTTCGTAGCAATTACCAGCTGACGGCCGCAGTGCGACCCGTCGGGACGAGCTTCTCTCGTTTTGGAGGGCTATGGGTCACCATATGGTGTTGGTAGCACCATCAATGAAGCCCTACGCCCTGCTTCTGAAGCCAATAGTTTGCGACTTAAGGCCACACGCGCGAACGCATTAGTAATCTACCATCGTGTCCCCGAGGCACTCGCCCGCCGCGGTTTGCCGGCGGCGGGGTCGCACTGGCTTGTGGGGCCCTAGGCCCACTCGCGGCGCTCGCACTCGATCTCGGTGCGGGTTTCCCGTGTCTCACCGCCCTGTCAGCGCCTTGCAAATGAGCGAAACCAAGCTGTCGCGCGCTCGCTCGTGGAGTGCGCCTTTCGGCCGCCATGCAAGGAAATCATCAACGCTCATCCAATCAGCCGGGTTTGTGTCGGCGTCTGGCTGGCTGAATTCCACATACAAATGCAGTTCGTCCGGCACGAAGACGACCCTCCATAATCCTTTGATGTCATTGGCAAGGTTGTAGGCGAGGACGGTCATGGCGGGGCACTCCTTTCGCCGTGGAGCGTGCCTATCTCACGGGAAAATTCCATCACCAGAAGTTAGTATTGACGCTCGCGCTTTCTCAGAAATCCAACGTCCGCGTGATGCCGAAAGGTGCAGCCAGCTTTTTGTGTATCTCGATGGAACACGGGATCGCCGCGAAAGTTCGGTGCACGCAGCGAATCCTCCCCCTCCAGGTATTGCTGCAGATCGGTATTCCGATCGGCCCGCGCTCCCCGCAAGGCGCGGGCCTCGGGCTGTGGTGCTCATGCCATCTACTTCGATACGCAAAACGGAATACGATCCTGACAGAAGAATCCTCTCTGTCTGGTTTGTGGCCAGCGGCAAGCGGTACGAGTTTGAGGGGGTACCGCCGGAAACCTTTGCCGCGTTCCGGGCCGCGTTCGCCAAGGGCCGCTACTTCAACGACCACATCCGCAACAATTTCCGCTATCGTCTGGTTGCGAGCGATAGCGACCCGGGATGACCTGACCTGCCGACCGCTCAATCGTCCTATCGCTCCAACCGGCGGTTGGTGGACGCGTTGCCGCGCTTAGGGTTGGTTACGGTCCGCGCTCACCTGGCAAGCCCAACCCCCCGCATCCCCCCGCCTGGTGCAAAGCGTTTGATCGGTCCCGCCGTTCTGGCAGTGCGGCGGGACTTTTTTGCGGTCCAGGTGGAACATCGGCGCGCGGGGAAGGCGCGGTGCACGCAGCACCCTTTTCTCATCCAACGTACGCGGTGGCGCGCTGAAGGGTCTCAACGTCGGTCTGCCGCCGGAGCTCAACTAGCTGGACTATTGCTCGACCGGAAGCGGCTCGTGCTGGGACTCAGCGTGGTGGAAGACCTGTCCAAGATCGCGCGCGTCGAACGTTTGGCCGCAGACTGGGCAGTAGACCAAGTGCTTCGACTCGTCCTCTACCGGCCCGTCATGCGGCCTGCCCTCATAGCCCGTCGCGATGTTGTCGGTTCTAATCCGGGGCAACGACAAGTGCCTTTCGTCGGTTTGGCGGCCTATATTTCTCTACCAACCGGACCTTGTCACGGTCGACCGTGACCAGCGGCCCGAGGTCGATCGTCACGGTGTCCTCGTCGATGCGCGTGACCTCGCCTTTCAGGTCGATTTGCTGGCCTCGGTTCACCTTGCTGTGGTCGATGATGGAATGTGGGAAGTCGTAGCCTGGGATCGACACGCTTACGCGGTCCTCTGTTATCCGCCTTCGAACCCTGGCCGTAATGGCCACCTGGTCACCAATGTCTATTCCCCGAGCCATGCCACGGATTCTGGTGCGGGCAGCGTCTTCTTCAAGAGGATTCTAATATACGTCCGCCACTTTAAGGCTGGCCTACGACCAGAGTGACAAAAGTTGAGCTTCTTGGGGGAACACTCTTTCTATCTGCCTGTTGGATTTGCCAGCGCACACCGCGCATTCAGACAGGAGAAAGAACATGAAACGCATCCTTTTGGCTTCGGCCGTACTGGCGGTGTCGGCCGGGCTTTCCTTTGCCCAGACGACCAGCGGAACTTCGAGCGGAACCTCGACGAGCGGCACCTCGACCACGACAACCATGCCCAGCACGACGGATCAGGGCACCGGCACGACGAGCAGCGGCACCAACATGTCCGGCGATCAAGGCACCGACACGACCACGACCAGCGGCACCACAAATGCGAACTCGGCCAGAGACTGCGCGCCCGGCCAGCAGACTGGCAGCGCTCAGCAGGCGGCGCCAGGTCAGCAGGACACGACAGCCAAAACCGCCGCGCCAGGCCAGGTGAAAAAGACCGACGAAGGTTGCTGATTGGCACATCGGCTCGGGTTGGAATCACCAGCGTGTGGCTGGCTGGTCTCCCCCGACCACCGGCTAAGATAAACTCGGCTGGCGAGCAAGTTGCCGCCAGCCGAGCATCAGTCCAGGAACGTTTGCGCTTGCTTGTGCTTTCAGTGGGGCACGCCTAGCTTCTGTTTGCTTTCGGTCAGATAGTGTCGCTGGCGTCTTCGGACTACCGGTGAAGCAAGTCCGATGTGCGCCTATCGCGACCCCGCTTCACCTGCCGTCCAGCCGTTCGCGCATTCGCGATCGTCGCTCTCGGCAACAGGCGGCGCGCGCGGCCAGGACGTGTCGCATGTGCGCGCTGTCGAAGGAGGCGCCCAGCAACATTGCGCGTGAAGGCACGCGGGCATCCGATCGATCGTTAACCTTTCTCTGCAATGAGCGCCTTGTCGCCGGCGATGGGCCTCCGGCTCTTACGCATTATGGAGATCACATGTTGGTCCCGGCACCCGATGCCGGGAGCAGGTCTGCTTCGGAGCGTCGTGACAGAACTGGGCGACATGGTTGCGGTGGAGTAGGCGCCGTCGCCCTGGATGAACAACAACTGTCGCATGCGGTGCATACGTTGTCGAAGCTTTCGGTCGGCCGCGGCCGCATCGACGACGACCACAACGGCATCAAGTCGTTGCTGAAAGCCCGCAAGGTATCGTCAAGACATAGCGTGCCGGCGAAGATCCGCCCTCGCGACAGGGATTCGTCAGGCCGATCGGTCGGCAACGTGACCGGCCAGATGAGCGAGAGCTTACCCTCGGTGCTGGTCTCGACCCGGCTCGTATAGAGGCCTGAAGGGACATCTCCAAACGCTCATCGACGGTCGTCGATCACTGCCGACTACGGTCGAGGTCGTATGGCTCGTGGCCTAGCTCGTTGTGATGAAGCGCCTCTGCCATACACCTGATGTCGAACGCTTGGCCGCACCCCGGGCAGAGGACGAAATACTCCTCCTCCCGAAGTGGCGATGCATCGTGGTCTTGGGGGATGACGATGTCATTGTATTCGTCGGGCATTGGGTCCTCCGGCAACGCCGCCCGCCATGCTGGAACGCCTGCCGGCCGGATTTGTTTCAAAGTTACTGCGCTTAAGAAGAGGGCCGGAACGGGTGAAGCACAATGTCGGTAAGCGCAAAGCGAGGGCGCCCGAAACTCATCACGTGAGCTGAACGACTGCTTTTGCCAACTCGATGCTCGAAACCTGCCGATCTGCTTAGGCCGGTTCCGGACATTCGTGACCGGCCTCATAAGTCATAAGAAGCGCCCACCACCTACGGGACTCAAGCCGACATTCCCCGAGCCTTTCGCCAGGCACGGACTCTTTGCCAACCGCACATTTGAAGGCTATGCTTCCCACATCGGCCGCCAGCGCGTCGGACGCAGCCGACAGTAAGAGGTACGTGCTCTTGCCCGCATGGGAGAGAGAGCCATGCCCCAATCCCTTCTTCGCAACCATGTATTGAAAACCCTCTCCTCGGAGGATTTCGCGCTTTTGAGGCCGTCACTGCATCACGTCGAACTCAACATCAAAGACCAGCTGGAAGTCTCTTATCAGCCGATCGAGCGTGTGTATTTTCCAGAGATGGGCATCGCGTCAGTGGTCGCTACGATGACCGGTGGGCGGCAAAGCGAAGTCGGCATCGTCGGCCATGACGGCATGACAGGAGTTGCCGTTATTCTCGGCCAGGACAAGTCGCCCAATGAAACCTATATCCAAGTCGCAGGTAATGGCTGGATCCTCCCGGTTGAAGCTCTTCGCTCTGCGATTGCAGAGAGCCAATCCCTTCGCGAGTCACTGCTTCGCTATGCCCACGCGTTCCTCATCCAGTCGTCCCGGACGGCACTGGTCAACGGCCACTCCAAAATCGAGGAGCGCTTGGCCCGCTGGTTGCTGATGGTCCAAGACCGCGTCGAAGGAAATAAGATCTACCTGACGCATGAATTCCTGGCGACAATGCTTGGTGCCCAGCGCCCCGGCGTTACCACGGCCCTCCAAATGCTTGAATATCGGGGGCTGGTTCACGCCAAGCGCGGCGAGATCACGATTATCGACCGCGTTGGAATGATACGACTCACGCATGGTGCTTACGGGGAGGAGGAGCAAAGTCACTTCGGCCTAGCCTCAGCCTAACTGTCCTAAATCAGACAAACCCTTGCAAGCTACCGAATTCGTGCCGTAAATCGTGTGGGTCAGGGTTCAGGGAGGAATTCTCGATGACCACCACTTTTGACACAGTCACGGTTGAAAGAGCCGCCGAAGCCTATGTTCTCTCCAGAGGCAAGGCCCACTTCCTTTCGATAGCACAGGCAATCCGCGCCATCCGAACACTCATGCCCGCATGCAGGGCCACCGACCGCGAGCTGGAGGAGCTCTTGGCGGCAGCATCCATTATTCACGGTGTGCCAGTCGCGTTCGACTTAAAAACAGCCGTGGCCGCAGAACCACGGCTCCATTCATAGGGCCGGGTGATGCCTGCGCTCGCGCAGACGCCTACCTTATCGGACGTTCGCCAAGCGATTGTCCGCCACCTGATCGACAACATCGGCAGCCCGAGCATTTCGATATCCGAGGTTAGCCACACCGTGAGGAGAATGCTTCCCTTTTGCGAACTCACGGACTGGCAACTTGGCGATCTGATTGCGCGAAGCGCGATCGATGCGGGATTCACGATTGAATCCGACGGGGTGGGTCCCGAAAACGCATGTCGAGGCTCAATAGCGGAACAGCCGCTTTAGCCATGTGGCTCCCAATCACGGACGGTCAGGTTGTGGCCCACGTACAGCCGCCAGGCGGCAACGCGCCTGATATCGCACTTCGAGATCAACTCGGCCGCTTCCTGTTAGCCGGAGTTGCAAGCGGCCCCGCTAACAATCGTGGTTGCGCTTTTAGGGCATCGTGGTTCAGACCGCTGGCGGATTAGAACTCATGTTGGCTTTGCGATCGGCTCATCGCTGCCGACTATCGGGGATCTATATAAAGGGGCATGTCCACGCGCCGTAAAATCAATGCAACAGCGAAGCTGATTGGAGAGTGGCCTTTAACCCCAGCTGCAACGTTTGGATCGTCCGTCAGAGTGAGGGGTATTTTTCTCGAAATACGCGCCCGCCTTCCAACGGAGTTCAGGAAATTTCAATATCGAGTCCCGCGTGCTTACCCTGCGCCTGTCTGAAGGCGCCGAGAATGATGTGCAGGTGGTATTCGGGATCCTATCCAAAGCACTGCAGAATATCGAAGACTTGCCCGTAATCCCTCGTGAAATCGAGGACATTCTGACGATCTCGACGGCCGAACGGCACCGCTGGTTGAAAGATGGTCGCTTGCAGAGCGCCGGGACGAAAACGGTGAAACTCCGCGGGCGGGCAAGAAACATCACCTTTCACGTGTTCGACCCGCAGCACGTGGAGGATGTGCTTGACCGCGACCTGGTTACGGTCTGGCGCGAACAGGACGCAGCGACAGCTGCAGACAATAGGCGGCGAGCCGCGGGCGCGTCACCGATCCCCGGGATGTTGGTGAGCGCGCCGGCGGCGATGATCCGGTCAAGCGGCTGCGACAGCGCCGTCAGACTGTCTGCCGCGCGCAAGTATGCCGTTATGCGATAGGGATTGTCGCCGCGCATAGACGCCCGTTGTCCGTATTCCCTCAAAAGACTGGCGACGGTCCTCGGATTGATCTTTGCCATGGCTTCAGCCAAACGAGGCCGATCTCCGCAGGTTCCGATCAGGCAAGGCCATGAGAGCCGCGTTGCCGTTTAAATCCCGGCTTTACTGCCTTCTTCCCGCGTCGGCCGCTACAGATCGGGCAAGGATTGGTCAGCGCGACCCCGCCCCAGCGATTCAAGGATAGCGCGGAACTGAAAGGCAGCGGCGCGGACGGCCTCAAAATCGAGGCCTTCATCGGGGTCGAGGTCGAACACGAGGCGGTCGGCCTTTTCGACATCCGTATCCGGTTTCTGCCATCGGCTTTAGAAGCCTGACATTCCGGTTCCGGTCCCCTTAAGTGTGCGTCCGGTTTTGATCCTCTCGTCGAACCCATGTTTCGATTGACGATTAGTCGACGTGCCCCATTGACGCCAAGTACCTCGCCCAGAGCAGCTCCGATGCGAGTTTCAAGAAGTGCAAAATGGCCCATAAATGCGCCGACCAGAGAGAACGCTCTCGTATCGGGGTCTATTTCGAGC